>NZ_JAMQQF010000709.1 GCF_023716945.1 Frankia sp. AiPs1
GCGCCGGCCCGGGCATGGGCCGGTGCCGCGCCCGGTCGAACCTGTCCACGCGCCCCCGTCCGCTCATGCGCCCCTGCCTGCTCGTGTGCCCCGTCCGCTCGGGCGCCCCGCCCGACCCCGCGTCCGCTCGCGTGCCGGACCCGGTTGGACCTGCCGTTTTGATGGCCGGATGGTGCCAGTCATCTGACGCTTACGTCACCCTGACCTGGCGCTCAAATACGCTTCTCCGTATAAGTTTCCTCACTCGGCGAGATGTGGCATGCTTCACGCAATCTGGCAGCATGTAGACGTCCGGGGAGGTCAATGTGGATCTCGGAATTGCGGACCGCGTCGCGGTGGTGTCCGGCGGTAGCCGCGGCATCGGGCGCGCGGTGGCCGAGCAGCTGGCGGCCGAGGGGGTGCGGGTCGTCGTGGCCGCCCGCGGCGCCGAGGCGGTCGGCGAGGTCGTGGAGACGATCCGCAAGAACGGCGGCGTCGCGCACGGTGTGGCGGCGGACATGACGGTCGCCGAGGAGATCGAGCGGGTCGTGGCGCAGGCGCGGGAGCGCTTCGGGCCGCCGGACATCGCGGTCAGCAACGTCCACGGTCCCGGTCCCGGCGACTTCTTCGACCTCACCGGGGACGACTTCGCCCGCGCCTTCCGGGAGATGACCCTCAGCGTCATCCACCTCACCCGGCTGGTCGCGCCCGCGATGCGGGAACGCGGCTGGGGGCGGCTGATCAACATCGGCTCGGGCGCGGCGAAGGAGCCGCCGCCCGAGCTCAAACACATCCTCGCCAACACCGTGCGGGCGTCGGTGGTGACGCTCAACCGCTCGCTGGCCAACGAGTTCGGCCGCGACGGCGTCACCGTCAACACCATCGGCACCGGCTTCATCGCCACCGACCGCATGTGGGACTACGTCGGTGGCGTCGGGGCGCAGCACGGCCTCGCGCCCGTCGACATGATGACCCAGTTCAGCACCGGCATCCCCGTCGGCCGCCCGGGTCGCCCGGAGGAGATCGCCGCCGTCGTGGTCTTCCTCTGCTCGTCCTGGGCCGGATACGTCACCGGACAGCTCATCCCGGTCGACGGCGGAGCGCTGCGCTCGGCCTTCTGACGCCCCGCCGTCCGGCGCGGCCGGCGTGTCCCGCATCGACGAACGCAATCAGCGGATCAGCGGATCAACGGACCCAGGAGGCCAGATGTCGTCGGCCGGAGAAGCCCAGCCCTTCACCTTCGAGGACCTGCCCGTCCGCGATGACCGGGACGCCGCGTGGCGGCTGATTCGCGAACGCGGGCGAATCGTCCAACTCGAACCCGACGTCGCGCTCACCGATCACGCCCTCGTCGAGGCCGCGTTCCGCAACCCGGCGGTGTTCTCCTCCAAGAAGGCCTTCGACAGCCTCGGCAGCCCGCTCCCGCTGGTCCCGATCGCGTTCGACCCGCCGGAGCACGCCCGCTACCGGCACATCCTGCAGCCCTTCTTCAGCCCGCGCAGCATCAGGCCGTTGGAACCGGAGTTACGCCGCCAGCTCGCCGAGCTCATCGCGCCGCTGCCGGCGCGGCGGGAATGCGACTTCGTCGCCGACGTCGCGTCGGTCTTCCCGGTGCAGGCCTTCCTGACCTTCTTCGGTCTCCCGCTGGAGATGCGCGACCAGTTCGTCGCCTGGAAGGATGCGATCCTCGGGTTGAGCGACCCGTCCGGGGCGATCAGCACCGACGAGGCCGACCTGCGCCACGCCGGCGAGCTGTTCACCTACCTGTCCGAGCTGGTGGCCACTCGCCGCGGCGTTCCCGGCCCGGACGTGCTCAGCGAGCTGCTCTGCCTCGACGGCGACGACGCGCTCACCGACGCCGAGGTGATCGGCCTGTGCTTCCTGTTCGTCCTCGCCGGCCTGGACACGGTGACCGACGCCCTGGGCTTCGGGATGGAACGCCTCGCCCGCAACCCCGACCGCCGCCAGGAGATCGTCGACGATCCCACCCTCGTCCCCGCCGCCGTGGAGGAGCTGCTGCGCCTCGACCCGCCGGCGCCGTTCGTGCCGCGGATCACCACCGCGCCGACCGAGCTCGGCGGGCGCACGTTGCCCGCCGGTACCCGGGTCACCGCCTACATCGCCGCCTGCAACCGGGACGAGGCGCGCTACCCCGATCCGTACGGGATCGACTTCCACCGCGGCGACAACCCGCATGCCAGCTTCGGCGTCGGCGTGCACCGCTGCCTCGGCTCCCACCTCGCCCGCCTCGAGATGCGCCTGGTCTACGAGGAGTGGCACCGCCTCATCCCGCACTACGACATCGCGCCCGGGTTCGCGCCGACGGTGAAGTTCCCCCGCGGCACCGTCGGCCTGGAGGCCCTTCCGCTCGTCCTCACCCCGGGCGCGTCGCGGTGAGGGCCGAGATCGACCGCGACCTGTGCGTCGGGCACGGCTTGTGCTACATGCTCGCCCCCGACGTCTTCCACGACGACGACGAAGGATACGGCCAGGTCACGGCCGACGGCCCGGTCGCCGCCGACCGCGTCCAGGACGCCCGGCGAGCCGCTGGATCGTGCCCCGAACGCGCGATCACCCTTCTCACGGCCGCCGCCGACCGCACGGCCGCCGCGGACCGCACCGCCACCGCCACCGCGGACCGCACGGCCGCCGCC
>NZ_JAMQQF010000070.1 GCF_023716945.1 Frankia sp. AiPs1
CATCAACGCCTGCGGGTGCCGGCGTGGGTACGCCGGCGGAGTTGATCAGGCCGCTGGGCGGGCGGTCTGCGGCGCGCGGGGGTTCGGGTGCGTCGGGGTCGAACTGCCCAGCGCCGCCGTCGCGCTGGACGCGATGATCGCGGCGCCACTGCGTCACGGCGAACCGGCCGTCCTCGGCCGCGTCGAGCACGGCTGCTGCCTGCTCGACCTGCGGACAGTGCCGGCGGAGCTTGATCCGGTGCTCGCCGCCGCCGTGCTCGCGGCGGCGACCGAGGCCGGCGCCGCCATCCTCACCGACGCCCCCACCGAGCCGCACAGCACGGCGGCGGCCGAAACCGTCGTCACGGTCGGCGGATCGGCAGCGATCGGCGGGTCGGCAGTGGTGGGCGGGTCGGCAGCGGTCGGCGGGTCGGCAGCGGTCGGCGGCATCCCGATGGTGGGCGGAGCGGCAATCGTGGGTGGCATCCCCGCGGTCGGCGGATCGGCGATGGTGCGTGGCATCCCGGCGACGGCGGACGGCGCCGCGGCGGCGGCGGACATGGTGACCGTCGAGTCCGTGGCGATCCCGCTGCCCGCCGTGGCGGATCGGCGGGCGCCATGAGCCGCACCCGGCTGCGCGACATCCCCGCCGTCGCCGACGCCGGGCGCCGGCTCGCCGGTGCGGTCGGTGGATCGGTCCTGCTCTGCTACGGACTGGTCCACCTGCTGGTCTGGCCCGGTGCCCCGACCGGCACCCCGGACGAGCGCTACGGCTGGACCGGGGAGACGCAGCTGCTCGGGTGGCTGCCTGGCTGGGCGGTCTGGGCGGTCAGCGGGGTCCTGTTGGCCGCCGCCGTGCTGGGCCACGCCGTCGGCGGGGTCGGGCTCGCCGGGCTGCCCGTCGCACGCCGGTACCGGCTGGCGGCGACCGGTACGGGAGCGGCCGGTTCCCTCGCGCTGTTCGCGGTGGCCTGGCCCGGCCTGGAGCCCACGCCCACCGAATTCAGCGCCGGTCCGATCGTCAGCGGGCTGCTGCTGGCGAGTGTCGTCGCGACGGCGTGGGCCCGGCGCCACCCGCCGCCGGCGGAAATCCGCCCAGCCGAGCGAAACAGCCGGGCCGGGGCACAGCCGGGTTCACGGGCCGGCGTCTAGCCCTCGGCCGAGGGCGTGCAGCTCCCGGGCCAGGTTGAGGCGGGCCAGCGGCTCCCAGTTCCGCCGCGCCCACGCGGTCGCGTAGAGCGGACCGTCCAGCAGGCCACGCAGGAGCGGCGTCCGTCCCTCGCGCCAGGCGCGTTCGCTGACCCAGCCGTATTCCCGGCGGATCCGGCGCACGTAGCGGTCGTAGGCGGCCGGTGGTCGCGCCAGGACCCGCAGGTCGGCATCGTTGACGAGGGCCTCGTCGTCCTGGGTCGAGCGGTGCGAGGCCGTGGCGAGGACAAGCCGGGCGACCGCCGTCCCGATTCCGCCGGGGCAGCCCAGTCGCGCGAGCACGTCGATCGCCAGCTCCGCGGACCGCTGCTCGTTGTCCGCCAGCCGCGGTTCATGGACGGCATCGTGGAAGTACACGGCGAGCACGCAGACGTGCGCGGCACACTGCGCGGGCGGCCGGCGCTGCGCGGCGAGCAGCACCCGCAGCGCGGCGGACATCTCCGCGACGTGCCGCAGGGTGTGGTAATGCCGGCCCGGCTCCTGGTAGCGCCGCGCCAGGTCGACGAAGGTCGCGACCCGCTCGCCCAGGTCGGCGCGGGCGCCCGCGGTGACCAGCGCGTCGTCGAAGACCCTGGCCAGTGGTGAGCGGGGGACGGCCGCGGCGGCCTCGCTGGCGTCGCTCATGTTCCCACCTCCCACGAGGACGATCGTGCTCTCGGCCCGCGGTCGCGACCGGACGAATGTCTTCACCTGATACCAGAATGGTTCCTCCCTACCGGTCACCGCCCCGGCCGCTGGCCGCTGCGCACGGACCAGGCTCCTGCGGCCGCAGCCGCGACCGTGGCCGTGGCCGTGGCCGTGGGGCGAACGGATGACCCGTGCGGGCCATCCGGCGTTTGCGTGGATCGAACAGGCGTGCGAGTGTCGAGGCGTGGCGGTGCAGATCGTGATTGACGGACAGCCCTACCTCCTGCCGCCGGGCACCGATGCGGACGAACTGCGCAGGCGAGTCGCCCAGGCGGTCTTCCGCTGTGAGGTCGAGCAGCTCCATCTCGCGGACGGCCGGACGATGCTGGTCAACTGGCGGTCCGTCCGACTCATCGAGGTCCGCTCGGACGCGGATCCGCAGCCCTACCCCGGGGGCCGGGAGAGCGACGCGGGGCACGAGCGTCGGCCGGTTGGCGACCGCTAGCAAGATCCGATCATCCGTATTCGGCCGGTGCGCGCACCAGCATTACCTCAGCAATGGTTGGGAAACACGTGGTTCACGACACGATCCCAACGTAGACCCAACCTGAGCCCGTCCGCGCAGGTCATCAGCCACTGACGCCATCGGCCCCCGTCGGACCATCTCCACTATTCGGAATTTTCCGACATCTGGGGTGAAGCTCCATATTTAGGATGGTCGCTTACGCGTTGGCATTGATGCGCCGTTTACTACAACCATGATCCGTCGAGCTGGTTAGGTGTTATTTGTGCACCGGTTGCGATGATTGTGATCTTTATGGGAGGACGGACGCAGCCGGCCCACTTCGTGTAGCGGCGTACAGGGAGTTTCGTAATGAGCGGGTACGACTATTCGGTTGCCATCCTCGGTAGCGGCATCGCCGGCTCGACACTGGCCAACATCCTCGCCCGGCACGGTCACAGCGTGGTCCTCGTCGACAGCGGCACCCACCCACGATTCGCGCTCGGCGAGTCGACGATCGGAGAGACGACATACCTGCTGAAGCTGCTCGCCGAGCGGTTCGACGTGCCCGAGCTCGGCCACGTGAGCAGCTTCGAGGGGGTGCGCTCGCACGTCACCTCGGCCTGCGGCGTCAAGCGCAACTTCGGCTTCGTGTACCACCGGGACGGGCAGGTGCAGAACCCCGAGGAAGTCACCCAGTGCAGCGTCTCGGAGTTCCCCAACGGGCCCGAAATGCACATGCACCGTCAGGACATCGACTCCTACCTCTTCTACTCCGCGGTCCGCTACGGAGCGGACCCCCGCCAGCGGACGATGGTGGAGCGCGTCGAGTTCACCGCCGACGCGGCGACGCTCACGACGACGTCCGGCGAGACGCTGCGGGTCCGGTACGTCGTGGACGCCTCGGGCCGCAACTCGGTCCTTGCGAACCAGTTCGCCCTGCGTGAGGAGCCCTGCCGGTTCCGGACGAACTCCCGGACGCTGTTCACCCACATGGTCGGCGTCACCCCGTTCGACGACGTGACGACGCCCAGCGGTCAGCCGTCGTTGTGGCACCAGGGCACCCTGCACCACATCTTCGACGGCGGCTGGCTGTGGGTCATCCCGTTCGACAACCACCGTAAGGCCACCAACCCGCTGTGCAGCGTCGGGCTCAACCTGGACGCCAGCCGCTTCCCGAAGGAGCCCGGGCGCACCGCCGAGCAGGAGTGGGCCGCCTACCTCGACCGCTTCCCCAGCGTGGCCCGCCAGTTCGCCGGCGCCCGACCCGCCTGGGACTGGGTCTCCACCGGACGCACCCAGTACTCCAGCACCCGCACGGTCGGTGACCGCTGGGCGATGATGAGCCACGCCGCCGGGGCCATCGACGCGCTGTTCTCCCGCGGCATGGCCAACACCATGCAGGTGCTCTACGCCTTCACCCCAACCCTGCTGGCCGCGCTCGCCGACGACGACTTCTCCGCCGAGCGGTTCGGCCACATCGACACGCTCAACCAGACGATCCTCGACGTCAACGACAAGCTCGTGCACGGCTCCTACGTCTCGTTCCGGGACTTCGACCTGTGGCGGGCCTGGTCGAAGGTGTGGTTCCTCGGCTGGAACATGGGCATCGCGAGGATCGTCGGGACCTACTTCGGCTATCTCGAGAAGGGTGACCGGGCTCTGTTCGACCGGCTGCTCGACGCCCCGCACCTGGGCACCTTCTGCCCGGACCTGCCGGAGTTCCAGCCGTTCTTCGACTCCCTGAGCGCGGTGATGGTCGACGTGGAGGCCGGCCGGCTGACCCCGGCGGCGGCCGTCGAGCGGCTCGCCGGCCTGCTCGGCGGGGCCGACTTCCTGCCCGCGCCGCTGCGGCTCGGCGATGTGCTGCGACGCTGGCACGACGGCTCCTTCGAGGCCCAGCGACGGATGTACGAGTGGGGTCGGACCGACTCCCCGACGCCGCTGCGACGCTGGTATGACTACGACTTCGACGAGCTGCTGACCCGCACGGGTGGGACCCCACAACCGGTCGTCTTCTGACACCGCCCGGGCCGACCGGCACGGGGCCCGCCGACCGGGACGGGCCTGCTGACCGGGACGGGCCAGGTGATCGGAACGGGCCCCGCCGGCACCGACGGGCGGGCGGCCCGCTCGCCCTCTGGCCGCCGACGACGTTACGTTTGGGACGACCCGCCGGCGGCGCGAGCCGTCCGGCGCCCAGCGGCCAGCCGACGAGGTGCCGCCCGACGGAAGGTTGCCACCATGGGACTGCCCTTCAAAGCACGTGACGTTCCCGGCCGCGCCGCGGCCGGCACGTTCATCCTGCACTCGGGTCTGGGCAAGTGGAAGGCCGACCGAGCCACCGCCGAGGCGCTGCACGGCATGGCGGCGAACACCTACCCGTTCCTGGCCAAGCTCGACCCGGTGACGTTCACGAAGGTGCTCGCCGGCACCGAGATCGCGCTCGGTACGGCGCTCGTCGCCCCGGTCGTCCCGACCGCGCTCGCCGGGCTCGGCCTGTCCGCCTTCTCCGGCGGGCTGCTCGGGCTCTACGCCCGCACCGCGGGCATGCGCGAGGAGGGCACGGTCTGGCCGACGCAGCAGGGGCTGCCCATCGCCAAGGACGTCTGGCTGCTCGGCATCGGGCTGGGCTTCGTCGTCCAAGGTCTGGGCGCCCGCCGAAGCCGGACCACCGACTAGGTCGCGTAGGTGGATGTGATCAGGCGGTGTGACGGCGCCATCTGACGCGCCGTCGCAGCGAAGATCAGCCGGCCGGCCAGGGGGGCTCGGGCGCGGGGATACGCCTGGCGGTGGTCGCCACGGTGCCGAACCGGTCCGCGCCGGCCTGCCAGTCAGCACGGGCGGCGTCGATCTCGGTTCGGGACCGGGCGACGAAGTTCCACCACATGACCAGCTCGTCAGCGAACGGCTCGCCGCCGAGCAGCAGTGCGCGGGCGCCCTCGCCGGCACGCAGCGGCAGCTCGTCGCGCCCGGCGCCCAGGTAGCCCAGCTGACCGGGGCGCAGAACCTGTGCCCCGACCTGCACCGACCCGGCCAGCACGACCAACCCGTGCTCGAAGTCACGCCGCAGCGGCAGGACGGCACCACCGGCCCGCAGCGTGAGGTCCGCGCCGACGAGCGGGGTGTCGGTGCGCGCCGGGGAGACGTTGCCGTCGAGCTCGCCGAGCAGCACCGTCGCCTCGGCCGACCCGAATCGGGCGACGGGCAGCTCGGCGTGATGGGCGAAGGCGGGCGGGCCGTGCCTGGTGTGCTCGGGCTGCGCCACCCAGAGCTGCACGCCGTGCAGCTCACCCCGGTGATCCTCGGATTCCTCCGCGTGGGTGACCCCGTGCCCGGCGCTCATCAGGTTGAGCTCGCCCGCACGCAGGACCTGCTCGGAGCCGAGGCTGTCCCGATGGACCTGGCGGCCGCTGAGCAGCCAGGTGACGGTGGCCAGCCCGATGTGCGGATGCGGCCCGACGGCCACCGGGTTCGACGGGGAGATCGTCATCGGACCCAGGTGGTCGACGAAGCACCAGGCGCCGATGGTCCGCCGGACCCGGCGGGGCAGGACCCGGCGCACCGGGATGCCGCCCACGTCGGCGGTCCGCCCCTCGATGACCGCCAGCTCCGGCCCGACCGGCGCGGCCCGGTCCGGTCCCGGGGGCGCTGCCGGCAGCGGTGACGGTGGGAGGCTCGACGCCGGCGGTTGCGCCGGAACGGGAGCGACGTCGACGGGCAGGACGGGTCCACTCATCCCTCAACGGTACGACCGTAGTTGCATACGCAACAAACTCTCGCCTACTCGCCCTCGTCCCGGTGGACAGTCTCCGGCAGGAAGGCCGGCAGGCACACCGAGATGTAGTCCGCACCGTCCGTGCCACGCGTGCTGTAGCGCACCCATTCCCCGGCCGCGGTGTGCACCGCCTGACCCGCCGCGACCTCGATGATCCCGCCGGTGTGCTCCACCGTCACCGAGCCGCGCAGAACAATCGTGTACTCGTCGAACTCCGGCCGCTGCCCCGGCTCGGCCCAGCCGCCCGGACTCGACATGTGCGCGATGCTCAGGCTCCGCGTGCCGGTGTTCACCCCGCCCACATACTCACGAATGATCTTTGGGAGGTTCCCGGCGGCCTCGACGACGGTCGGGGACTCGATGAAGGTCAGCATGAGATGCATCATCGTGCCTGGCCACCGACCGCCGCGACACTGCCAGGCGGACTCCTGGCGGGCAGAAACGACGCGGGCGCGGGACGACGGTGGCGGGGGACGAAGGCGGAACGCAGGTCGCAACGGACGACGGTACGATCCGGTCGCGCTCCCCCGGTACAGGCGGGACGCGGGAGGGGCGTTTTGACAACCGAATCGGTCTTTCACTCCCAGGCCTGGATGCAGGCCGGGGTCATTTCCGCACGTCACGGCGCCCTGGATCCCCCGCCGACCGCTGCGCGACTCACCGGTGTCGGCGCCGTCGAGGCGGTGCTGGCCGGGCTGACGTTCCATCACTTCGCCATCGTGGTGGCGGATCTGGAGCTCGCCCGCGAGCTCTACACCGTCTCGCTCGGCATCGACTCCTGGCACACGCAGGCGCTGTCCGAAGGCGCCCTGCACCGCGGCCGGCCCGTCGCGCTCGACGGCGCTCACGTCGCGATCGGGCGGCTCGGCGCCGGCCTGGTCGAGCTGATCGCACCAGGCCATCAGCCGTGGGCGGCCCGGGAGATCCTCGACCGGCGCGGCGAGGGCATCTTCGCCATCGGCTACCTGGTCAACGACGTGGCAGCCCAGCTTCGCGTCGCGGTCCGCGCCGGGGCCAGGGTCGAGCAGGTCAGGCCGGACACGCGGCATCCGGTCCAGGCCTATCTGGACGCCGGCTCCGGCCTGCTGGTCGACCTGGTCGAAAGTGGCTCATCCTGGCCCGGCTGACCGCCGGAACGCCGCGGCGCGATCCCGGTGCACTTGTGCCGGCGACCCGTTGAATGTCATCATCGGTCCAGAGGCCGCCCCGCACCCCCCGAGCTGGGCGGCCTCACCTATGCCATCGCGGCGCTGCCGGGCGAGGATCCCGCCGGGTACGGACGATTCCGCAGGTACGTGCCCGCCGATGGATCCCGCGAAAAGGACTCCGACGGTCCGGCGACGGGCCGCGCCGCGTTCCCGATCGCCCACTACCCGCCGAGAAAGAACCATCTGCCGGCCAGGACGACGTGGGCCGACGAAATGACTCTGCCGACCGGATACCGCCGCCGACCGGTCAGCGACGCCGACCAGCCGGCGACACCAACCGGATACCGACGCCGACCTGCTGGCGACACCAACCGGATACCGACGCCAACGCCCGCCCGGGCGCCCCGCCCGCCCGCCTGCGGCGTCCCGGCCGCGGCGCCCGGCCGCGGTCAGGTGGTGACGAGGACGATCGTGATGATCAGCCCGACGAGGGTCGTCGCGAGCGCGACGAACGTCGCGATCCTGCCTCGCCCGCTGCCCTTTCGCCAGGCCATCGCCCCGCAGCCGATCGCGATCAGCCCGGCGAGCGGGAAGAACAGCCCCAGCGCGGCAAAGGTGAACGCGAGGATCCACAGCGCGCGGGCGCCGGGCAACTCCGCCTCCGCCGGCACCGCCGACGCGCCGTGTTCCTCCTGGGCCCGATCATTGTCCGGGTACGGAACATGTGGGGTGCCGGCAGAACCAGAGGAAATGGTCCCGGCCTGTTCCGGCCCTTCCGGTGCCGGCGTGGAGCGCCCCTGACCAGTTCCGACCTGCGCTACAGTCCATCCGCCCGGTGCCATGCCCGGCGCCCCGGCGGGCGTTCCCGCGGGAACCGATCCGGAATCGGCGCTGGTCACAGGGGTCGGCTTGGTCATCACAGACTCCTCGTTTACGAACTATCCGGGCTTCTCGACGGATCTGCGGTCGGAGAACCGGCCCGTGCACACAGAGCCTGACGCAGAATCCCGCCGGTGTCCCAGATCCTCGCGAAAGGCGCGCCGCACGGAGGCGTCGGCCGCCCGAAAGCGCCACCGACCGTGACATAGGTCGCCACCGTCCGCAGCCGTCGGTGAATGTGACTAACGGCCCCGCTCGACCAGGTTCTCCTCGACGAAACGCTCCATGCCCGCGACGAAGGCGCGTGCGTCCTCGACCGGCCAGGCGTCGAGCCTGCGCTGAAACGCGCCCGCCAGCCTGCCACGCAACCGCTCGATGGCGGCGTGCCCCTCGTCGGTCAGGGTGAGCCGGGTGGCGCGGGCGTCATCGGGATCGGCCGAGCGACGCAGCAACCCGAGCGCCTCAAGCCGGTCGCTGTGCCGGCTCACCACCGACCGGTCGATGCCGATCTCCGTGCTGAGCTTGCGCGCCGTTGTGGGACCCGTCCGCGCCAGCCCGTTGAGCACGGGATAGGTCGCCTCGTCCAGGTTCACATCGCCCGCGGCCAGCAGGTCTCCGAACAGCCGCATCCGGGTCGGCCGCGCGAGCAGCATCCCCAGCGCGGCGGCGAGCCTGGCGCCGTCCTCTGATCCCACCGCTCGACCTTACTCTGCGTGCACGGTGCACGAGCCAGCCGGCAGGTGGCGAACACCGGGTCCGACCGGGCCCCGCCGCGTCGACCGGAACACAACGGGATCTTCGGGTCGGGTGCCCCGGGTGGGACGTCCACACGGCAATTCGGCAGACTGGGGCGCAGGCGCCGCGGCGGACCCTGCGGGAGCACGGCGGACGGCCACGACACCTCGCGGATCCGGAGACGACACGTGACGGGCATGCTTGCAACCCTGCCGATCAGCCCGATCGAGCGCATCGCCGCCGATCACCGGCGCATCCCGATGGACCTCGGCCCGCGCAGCTACCCGATCGACATCGGCGCCGGCGTCCGCCGAACCCTGCCCGACGTCGTGGCCCGCATCGGAGCGAGGCGGGCCGTCATCGTGTCCGCCCGCCCCCTCGACGCCGTGCCGGACCCGGGCGTGCCGGCGCTGCGGCTGCCCGCCCGCGACGGCGAGGCGGACAAGACGCTCGCCAACGTCGAGGCGCTGTGCAGCCGGTTCACGGACTTCGGGCTGACCCGCTCGGACGTCGTCATCTCCTGCGGCGGCGGGACGACCACCGACGTCGTGGGGCTCGCCGCCGCGCTCTACCACCGCGGCGTCGCGGTCGTGCACCTGCCGACCTCGCTGCTCGCCCAGGTCGACGCGAGCGTCGGCGGGAAGACCGCGGTGAACCTGCCGGCCGGCAAGAACCTGGTCGGCGCCTACTGGCAGCCCAGCGCCGTCCTCTGCGACACCGACTACCTGGCGACCCTGCCCCGCCGGGAATGGATCAACGGCTACGGCGAGATCGCGCGGGCCCACTTCATCGGGGCCCCCGGGCTGCTCGGCCGGCCGGTCGCCGAGCAGATCGCGGCCAGCGTGGCGCTCAAGGCCGGGGTCGTCGCCCGCGACGAACGAGACTCACACCTGCGCCACATCCTCAACTACGGGCACACCCTCGGCCACGCCCTGGAACGCCTTACCGACTACGCGCTGCGTCACGGCGAGGCCGTCGCCATCGGCACCGTGTTCGCCGGCCGGCTCGCCGGGGCACTCGGCCGGATCGGGCCCGAGCGGGTCCGCGAGCACCTCGACGTCGTCCAGGGCTACGGTCTGCCCGGCGCGCTGCCCGCCGGGGTGGAGCCCGCCGAACTCGTCGCCGTGATGCGGCTGGACAAGAAGTCGACGAACACCGGGCTGACCTTCGTCCTCGACAGCGCGGACGGCCCGCAACTCGTGCCCGACGTCGACGAGAGGCTCGTGCTGGCGGCGCTCGCCGCGATGCCCCGCGAGAACCCGGCGTGATGTCGCCGGCGACGCTGCCGGTGAGCGGCAGCACCCGGCTGTACGCCGTCATCGGCGACCCCGTCGCCCAGGTGCAGGCGCCATCGCTGCTGAACCCGCTGTTCGCCCGGCTCGCAATCGACGCCGTCCTCGTTCCGGTGCACGCCCGACCGGCGGACTTCGCCACCGTCCTGCACGGGCTCGCGGCCACCGGGAACCTCGACGGCGTTCTCGTCACGATCCCGCACAAGGTCGCCGCCTGCGCCCTGGCCACCGAGCACAGCCCCGCCGCGCGGATCAGTGGCAGCGCCAACGTGCTGCGCCGGCTGCCCGGCGGCGGCTGGCTGGCCGACAACTTCGACGGGGCCGGGTTCGTCCGCGGGCTGACCGCCGTCGGCCATCCCGTGCCCGGCACGCGGGTCGCGCTCATGGGGGCGGGCGGCGCCGGCAGCGCCATCGCGGTCGCGTTGCTCGACGCCGGCTGCGGGCCGTTGTCGGTCTACGACCCGGACCAAGCGAAGTGCGCGGCCCTGCTCGCCAGGCTGGACGAGCACTGGCCGGGTCGGGCCGCCGCCGTGGCCGAACCGGCGCTGAACGACGCGGACCTTGCGGTGAACGCCACCCCGCTCGGCCTGCGCCCCGGCGATCCGTTGCCCTTCCCGCCCGACGCGTTGCCGGCGGGGTGCGTCGTCGCCGACATCATCATGAAGCCGCCGCGAACCCGGCTGCTGGACGCGGCCGGGGCACTCGGGCTGGCGACCCATCCGGGCATCCACATGCTCGCCCATCAGCTCGACCTGTACCGGTCGTTCTTCCACATCGGCCCGGCGGACCGCACCTGACGGGCCGGGGAGGCCTGGGAGGCTCCGCATGCACACCCTCACCCCGCCGGTGACGCCCGGCGTCCTGGGCATCGACATCGGCGGGACCAAGGTCGCGCTGCGCATCGAACCCGCCCACCCCGGCGCACCCACCACCGCCGGGGGCACGGTCCAGATCGGCGTCCCCGGCGACGGCGGCGTTCCCGGCGGCGCCGGAGTCGGCGTCGGCGTCGGCGTGGACGCTCCCGACCGCCTCGGCGCTCCCGACGGCACGGCCAGCCCGGTCGAGGCGACGTTCCGCTGGGCGCCGTCGGCGAGTGCCACGCGGGACCTCGACGATCTCGCCACCCACGTCGCCGCCCTGCGGGCGAGGTGGGTCGGGTCGGTCGCCGCGGTCGGGGTCGCGATGCCCGCGACCCTCGACGCTGCCGGCCGGGTCACGACCTGGCCGGGCCGGCCGAGCTGGACCGGACTGGCGCTGGCTGACGCGCTGCGTGGCCTCGTGCCGGGGGCGACCGTCGCCTGCGCGGACGACGGCGACCTCGCCGCGCTCGCGGAGGCGCACGCGGCCGGCTGCCCCGACCTGGTGTACCTCGGTCTCGGCACGGGCGTCGGCGGCGGGATCGTGCTGGACGGCCGGCCCTGCCCGCGGCCCGGCCGCGGTTCGGCCGAGATCGGACATCTCGTGATCTCCGCGGGGGGCCCGCCGTGCACCTGCGGGCGGCAGGGCTGTGTGCAGGCCACGGCCAGCGGCCCCGCCACCCTGCGCCGGGCATCGCGGTACCGCGACGGCGATGTCGGCGCACGCGCAGACGGCGGATCGGTGGCCCACACGGAGGTGACCTTCGCCGAGCTGCGCGCGGCCTGGCTCGCGGAAACCGGCTGGGCGGTGCGGGCGGTACGGGAAAGCGTGCAGGCAGCCGCCGTCGCCGTGGTCGGGCTGACCGAGCTGCTCCATCCGGCGATGGCGGTGGTCGGCGGCGGTTTCGCCGATGGACTGCCCGGGTTCGCCGAGGCCGTCGACGAGCGGGCCCGTCAGCTCGGCCGCCCGGGCCATCCGCCCGCCCCGGTGCGGGCCGCGACGCTCGGCGGTCTGTCGTCCCTGTCGGGCGCGATCCTGCTGGCCCGCCAGCCGTCCTGACCGGATCAGGACGTCCCAGAGCCAGGACGTCCCGTACCCATAGCCAGGACGGCCCAGAGCCAGGACGGCCCAGAGCCAGGACGGCCCCGAGGCCGGACGGCCGGAGGCCCGAGGCCAGGACGGTCTGTGCGGATACGGACCGGTCCGCGTCCGGGAGCCCTCCTGACGGCGGGTCAGTCGCGCGCGAGCAGCCTCCCGGCCCCGGGAGCCGCGGTCGCCATCGTCGGCGGCCCGGCCGGCAGATCGCCACTGGCGCCGCCGTGCCCGAGCAGCGCCAGCAGCTCCGCGGGACGGTGCAGCACGGCGTCCGGGCCGGCCGCGAGCAGCTCGACGCCATCTGTCTCGCCCCACAGCGCGGCGACCGCCATGACGCCGGCGGCGCGGGCGCTGTCGATGTCCGCAACCGCGTCACCGAGCATCATCGCGTCGCCCGGCGCCGCTGCCAGCAGGTCGAGCGCGCGCAGCACGATGTCCGGGGCGGGCTTCGGCCGCGGGATCTCGTCGGAGCCGATGACGTGGTCGAACAACGGCAGCACGCCGAGTTCGCCGAGCAGGTGGCGGGCCCGCGGGCCGGACTTGCCGGTGGCGACCGCCAGCCCGTGGCCCCGGGCGCGCAGCCGGCGCAGCATCTCCTCCACGCCGTCGAAGAGAACCACCTCGTGGGCGAGCCGGTAGCTCTCCCGGACGAACGGCTCCTCCATCGCCAGCGGCAGGTTCATGATCCGCATGATGTCCGGGAAATAGCGGCCAAGGTGGCGGTTGTATTCCTCGAACGGCGGCTCGCCGGGACCGACGACCTCCGCGTAGGCGATCGTGAACGCCTGCCTCATCACGCCGAAGCTGTCGACGAGCACGCCGTCCAGATCGAAGATCACTGTCTGCCGGTACGCGCAGCCGGCCAGCGGCCGGCCCCCCGGTTCCGTTCCCACATGCCCCCCCGGGCTCGACGACGAGAACAACGGTGCTTCAGCTGCGGGACATCATGAGCCCGCTCGGACGAGCTGGGGCGTCGGGCGGTGCGAGCGCGCCGAATCGTAGAGCCGCTCGATGGCCGCGATCGTCGGCCGGACCTCGGCGATCGCCCGCCCCCGGGAGGCCGGGTCGGCCAGCATCGCCGGCAGCTCGTCGAGCTGGCGGCGGTACTCGGTCCCGATCGGTTCGTCGAGCAGCGGCACCGCCGTCGTCTGCCCGGTCCGGGTCAGGGACAGGACCGAACGATCCTGCCGGTTCGGCCCGAAGCCGAAGGTGCAGCGCAGCGAGGCGGTGCCGGCGGCCCCCTCGACGTTGATCGCGGTGAGGTCGCGGGCCTCGTGCGAGGCCCAGCTCGCCCGCAACGACACCGAGGTTCCGTTCCCGGTCACCAGGAATCCGCGCGCCGTGTCCTCCACGTCCCCGCCCCCGGCGGGGACGGCCTGCTCGCCATGACGCCAGGACGCCGCCCACGCACCGTCACTGACGAAGTCGTCGGACGTCGTCCCGACCACCTGGTGGAAGTCGACGCTGCCGAGCAGGGGAGTGAGGGTGTCCAACAGATGCCAGCCAAGATCGACCAGCGCGCCGCCGCCGGACTGCTCCCGGCGGGTGAACCAGCCACCCGCGTCGGGGATGCCGCGGGCGCGGATCCAGGCAAGGTCGACATGGCGGATCACGCCGAGCTCCGCGGCAACCTCGTAGAGGCGGCTGACGTCGGCCCGGTACCGCGCGGCGCTGCCGGCCAGCAGGGTGACGTCGCCGGCCCGTTCGGCCGCGGCGAGCCGATCCGCCTCCGCCGAGCTCAGGCAGACCGGCTTCTCCAGGAAGACCGGGATGCCGACGGTCAGCAGCCGCTCGGCGATGTCGGCATGCCGATGGTTGGGCACCGCCACGACGGCGAGGTCGCACCGGGCCGAGCCAAGCTCGGCGACGTCGGCCAGCAGTTCCAGGTCCGGGTGCTCGGCGGCCACCATGGCACGGACGGCGGGATCGGGATCGACCGCCGTGGCCACCACGAACCGGGGGTGCTCGCGCAGCCGGGGCAACCAGATGGACCGGCCGGCCCAGCCCAGCCCGACGACGGCGACCCGCACCGGCGCCGTCACCGGCGCCGTCACCGGCGCCGTCACTGCGCCGCCAGGGTGTCGGCCACGACCGCCGCAACCTCGTGCATCTGCTCCTCGGTGCCCAGCAGTGTCCGGTGGTGCAGCCAGACGCCGTCCGCGCTCAGCGCCTCGGTGTTGGGGCACCGCTTCGCGATGTCGTCCACGGACTCGTCCGGGGCGCCGGTCTCCCAGAACCCGTTGGAGCGGTAGATCGCCCGGAAGGCGGCGAAGGCGGGCAGGCCCCGCTCGACGAGTGCGTCCACGAACGCGTTGCGGCGCTGCTCGCTGAATCCGGGCAGGCGGAACATCGCCATGTAGTGCGGATTGCGGTCGCCGCGTTCGTCGCGGCTCTGCGGCACGACGCCGGGAATGGCCGCGAGGGCCTCGGCGAGTACCGGCCACCGCTGCTCGCGGGTGTCGATCTGGCCGGCCAGGCGGCCGAGCTGGGCCCGCAGGACCGAGGCGGAGAACTCGTTGAGCCGGAAGTTCGACCCGGAGGTCTGGTGGAAGTACCGACGGTCGGTGCGAGGACGTCCGCAGCTGTGCCGCAGAAACGCGATCTCGTGCAGCCCGGAGTCCGGGAAGGTGACGGCGCCGCCCTCGCCCGCGGTCATCAGCTTGCCGTTCTGGAAGCTGAACGCCGCCACCGAGCCGAGCTCGCCGATCTTGCGCCCCTGCCACTGGGCGCCGTGCGCGTGGGCGGCGTCCTGGATCAGTGGGACGCCGGTGTCGGCGGACAGCTTCGCCAGGGCGTCCATGTCGGCGACCTGACCGGCCATGTGTACCGGCATGATCGCCTTGGTGCGGGGAGTGACCGCGGCCGCAGCCGCCGCCGGATCTATGCAGTAGGTGTCCAGATCGACGTCGACCGGCACGGCGACCGCGCCGAGACGCTGCGCGGCCTGAGATGAGGAGATGAACGTGAACGCCGGAACGATGACCTCGGTGCCCGGGCCCACGCCCAGCACCTGGAGGGCGAGCTCGAGGGCATGGGTGCCATTCGTGACGGCGAGCGCATAGTCGGCGCCGTGATAGTCGGCGAATTCCCGCTCGAAGCTGTCGACCTCACTGCCGCCCATGCGCCACCACTGACCCTGCTCCAAGGCTCGGATCAGTCCGGCGCGCTCCTCGTCGGAGTACTGCGGCCAAGCCGGCAACTCCGGTGCGCGTCGCACTACACCGCTCATGGTCCCCACCCTTTTCTTACGTGACGATAAGGTTCGCGCAAGGACCTCGGCCCGGCTACGGTTCATTACCGTGAGCGGCCCGAAGAATCTACGCGAGAGGTGCGCGACGGACGGTACCTCAACGCCCCGGACTCGCCTGTCGTCCCCCAGACGGGACTACAGCTTGACCAACGGGAGGGCAATCGACACGCCATGGCGACACTACCAACACGCTCGATCGGGTCGCATACGGACTGATATGGCCCGTTGGGGACCGAGTCATAGCTGCGATATCGTCCACGGGACGCCGGCCGGCCGGGCCGGTCGGTACCGGTGTCTGGTCCGAGTGATGAGGTCTGGTGAGCACGCTTCTTCTGGTCAACGGCCCGAACCTGGGCATACTCGGTCGACGGCAACCGGAGGTGTACGGTACGGCCACTCTGGCCGACATTGAATCGGCCGTCAGCACCCGGATCGCCGATCGCGGCTGGAAACTGGTCTCGGTCCAACGGGAATCCGAGGGCGAACTGATCCACGCGATTCAGGATAACTACGACTCGGTCGGCGCAATCGTCAACCCCGGGGCGCTTATGATGTACGGCTGGAGTCTGCGGGACGCACTCGCGAACTACCCGAAGCCGTGGATCGAGGTCCATCTGTCCAATGTCTGGGCGCGGGAGTCCTTCCGACACGAGTCGGTTCTGTCGGCGCTGGCCCGCGGGGTGATCGTCGGGCTCGGCCCGCTGGGCTACGAGCTCGCCGCCCAGGCACTGCTCGACCTGGTGCCCTCCTCGTCCGACTGATCCGGCCGATCCGGCCGATCCGACCGATCCGAGCGATCCGAGCGGGCGCCCCGGCGGCAGCAGCCGGCCCGGCGGCACCGGCCGCCGCGTCGGTTCGTGATTCGAGCCTCAACCGATCCTGGCCACGGTATCGCGCCGGTCGCGTGGAGCTCCCGTCAGTCCGCGGCCAGTGCCTGGGCGGCCGCGTCGGCGACGGCCCGGGTCAGGCGCGGATGGTCGACGGGCGGCAGCAGCCCGCCAGGCGGGGTCAGGTCGACCAGCGCCTGGACGGCAGCCAGTCTCGCCTGCGCGTTGATCGGTCGGTGGGTGCGCACCGCCGCGCGCAACAGGCCGGGCAGGGCGTGCAGCGGGCGCGGACCCGAGGTGGCCGCGGCCAGCGGCGGCGGGGTCTCCGGCCGGGTCCGTAGCACCGGCACCTGCTCCGGCGGCGAGGCCAGACCGATGAGGTCCACGAGAAGGTCGAGGTGGGCCGCGAGCCGGTGCAGCGGCTGGATCCCGTAGGCGAGCGGGTCGTAGAGGGTGAGATCCCGGATCCCTGCGGCGAGGAGCAGGCCGGCGAGGTCACCGCCGCGGGCGGGGTCGATGACGGCGACCCGGGCCGACTGCGGCCGCAGTCCCCGGCCGCGCAGGTGGTTGAGGACGGCGGCGGTGGCGGCGACGGCGAGGCCGTCGTTGACGGTGTCGAGCAGCGGCGTGGCACTCGGCTGCTGCGCGGCGCGGACCGCGTCGATGTGGCTGACGTGCGTGTGGACCAGTACCGTGGCGGCGAATCCGGGCGCGAGCATGCGGATCGCCCGGCCGAGCTCCGCGGCATCCCGGGCCGCGATGGGCATCGGGATGACGTCGAGACCGGTCGCCCGGTGCAGGTGAACCGCCTGGGACTCCACCGCGGGCAGGGCCGCCTCGGCGGCGAGCGGCTCGAAGTCCAGCACCGCGCTGGCGTCGGAGAGCAGTGCCACCCGGCGCGGTCGCCCGGTGAACAGGTCGGTGTGGGTCGGGTGCGTGGCCAGGTGGCGGATCACCCGCCGGTCCGCGTCCGCGTCGAGGAGCGCGAGATCGTGCCCCGTGGTCACCGCCGCGCAGAGGGACTGGGTGAGCTTGCCCGTCGACGCGACGACGAAGACCGGGTCCTCGGTCTGGAGCAGGTCGGCGCCGAGGCGGCTGCGCAGGGCGCTCAGCAGCCACGTCAGCGTCGGGCCGCTGTCCGCGTCGAGCGTGATCCGGCGGCCGGCCGGGTCCGGCTCGTCCGCGTAACAGGTGATCGTGCCGGGACCCGCGGCGATGACCGCGTCGATGTCGACCCGCGCTGCGCGCGCCACCCGGATCGTGACGCTGTATGCCGGATTGGCCGCGGCGGCCGGCCCGGACCCGCCGGCCTCGCCCTGGCCTGGTACCCGACCTGTCACGAGCCACTCTCCATGGTCGTCCCATCCGGGACGGAGCCGGTGGACCGGTCCGGTCCGGCGACGCGGAGACGCCGCGCCATCGCTGGGCCCGCCACCGCCGCAGTGCAGCCCCCACCGCTCGCAGGAGCGGATTGTGCGCACTTCCGACGGTTGGCCGGCTTTCTCACCGACACCCAGATCTCACCGACACCCAGATCCTGACCCCAGCGGAGTCGGACGCGCCACCCATGTGAGCACGTTCCGGCGGCCCGGCCCAAGCGCTTGCCGCCGCCGAGGCGGTGGCCGGCGAGGGGCGTGGGTGCTGTTGCGTGACACGGGCCCCGCGGGGGCCGGCCAGCCTGGCAAACCCGCTGCACAGCAAGGAAACGTGCCCCAGGCAGGAATCGGACCTGCGGCCTACCGCTTAGGAGGCGGTCGCTCTATCCACTGAGCTACTGGGGCGGACGGGGCATCGGATCGACACCATGAAAGATCGTACGGCCGCCCACAGGATGCCGGCGGCCTGGCGACGCATCACGATCGCGGGCTTCCCGGCGGATCGGGGATTCGTCCCGATCCTTCCGCTTCGTCCGCGTTGTGTGGCTCGCCGGTCAACCGAACTGCTGGGCCATCTCGACGAGCTCCTTGCACTTCGGGCAGATCGGGAACCGCGAGGGGTCCCGGACGGGTTCGAACTTGTAGCCGCAGAGCGCGGTGACCCGACCGCCTTCGATGGACGCGCGGACGATCTCCTCCCGGCGGGCGTAGTGGGAGTGGTCGTCGCCCTCGTCCGTGCGGGTGTCCGACGTCTCAGGTGCGATCTGAGTCGTGCTCATGACGTCGATTCTAGTGCGGTCACCGCCGGTGTCCCGGGCGGGTGAGCCCCCGTCCGGGGGCGGCGGGCCGACGGACGCCGGACCGGCGTGCCAACGGGTCGGGTCCGCACGGGAAACTGTTCGGGGGACACGGCGTACACGGGACGCATGGCCCTTGCACCCCACGGACGGGGCGTACTGTTGAGGGGACGAAGGAGACCGGTGACTGGACTGATCGACAGTACCGAGATGTACCTCCGCACCCTGTATGAACTGAGGGAAGAGGGCATCCCCCCGCTGCGCGCGCGCCTGGTGGAGCGGCTGCACGTGAGCGCGCCTGCCGCCAGTGAGTCGACCGCTCGGATGGCCAATGAGGGCCTCGTCACCCTCGCGGACGACCGGACCGTCCAGTTCACCGAGAAGGGCCTGCTGCGGGCCACCGCCGTCATGCGCAAGCACCGGCTGGCCGAGCTGCTGCTGACCAAGGTCATCGGCCTCGACTGGGCGCTGGTGCACAACGAGGCGTGCCGCTGGGAGCATGTGATCTCCGACGAGGTCGAGGCCCGGCTCACCGTCCTGCTTGGCGATCCGAAACGCTGCCCGTTCGGCAACGAGATTCCGCCCGCCCAGCGCAGTGACACACCCCGGCCTGCCGTCGCCCCCGTCAGCCTGCTGGCTTCCGCCGACCGGGCCGCCGCGGATGGCAGCCGACCGGTGACGGTGAGCTGGATCTCCGAGCGGCTGCAGACCGACGAGAGCGCCATGCGCCGGCTGCAGGACGCCGCGATCGTGCCCGGAGCCCAGATCATGCCGGGCTCCCGCGGTGACCTGATCCACATCGTCTCTCCGAACGGTCAGAGCGACGCGGAGATCAGTCGCAGCACCGCGGCCCTCGTCTACGTGGACCGCTGACCTCGCTGTACTCGTCGGCACCGCGCCTGCTGGCCACCCGTCGCCGGGTGGCCAGCGTCAGGCTCCCGGCCGGATGCCTCCCTCGAAGCTCGACCACCAGATGTTCTCCACCCGGACCACCTCACCGGTGCGGGGGGCGTGGATCATCTTTCCGTTTCCCACGTAGATCCCGACGTGGTCGAGATCCGGGTGGAAGAAGACGAGATCCCCCGGCACCAGGGCGGCGCGGCTCACTCGACGCCCCTCCCCCCACTGTGATCCGGTGTAGTGGCTGAGAGCGACACCCGCCTTACCCCAGACCCACTGGGTCAGCCCGGAGCAGTCGAAGGTTGCCGGCCCCTCGGCCCCCCACACGTAGGGCTTCCCGAGCTGGGCGTACGCCTCCCGCACCGCGGCCCCCGCCCCGCCACCGCCGACGCTCACCGGCGCCGGCGCGGCGGCGGGCGCGGCCGTGGGATCGCAGCAGCCGGCCTCG
>NZ_JAMQQF010000710.1 GCF_023716945.1 Frankia sp. AiPs1
ACCCGGCCGCGGTCGACCGGGCCGTCGCGGCGGCGCTGACCGCCCCGGCCCCGCACCACACCACCCCGTGGCGCTTCGTGCTGGTCACCGAGCGGCGCGCCGAGTTGCTCGCTGCGATGGCCACCGCCTGGGCCGAGGACCTGCGCCGCGACGGGTTCGACGAGGCCGCGGTGGACCGACGGCTGCGGCGCGGGGACGTGCTGCGCCGCGCCCCGCTGCTCATCGTCCCGGTCATGGTCCTGGCCGGGGCGCATCCCTACCCCGACGCCCGCCGAGCCGCGGCCGAGGAGCGGATGTTCACCGTCGCCGTCGGTGCCGGGGTGCAGAACCTGCTGGTGGCGCTCGCCACCGAGGGACTCGGGTCCTGCTGGGTCTCCTCGACGCTGTTCTGCCCCGAGGTGGTCGGCGCGGTGCTCGACCTGCCGGCCGGCTGGGTGCCGATGGGCGCGGTCGGCGTCGGGCACGCCGCCGCACCCGCCGCCCCCCGCCCGCCCCGCGATCCGGAGCCGTTCCTCCTGCGCCGCTGACCGCCCCGGACCGGGCGTCCGCTACGCCCGGTTATGGTTGAACGTGGCGGTACGGAGGTGACGCAGGGCACCGCAACCGGGCGGTCCGGGTATCCGTCGGCGGGTCGCACGCATCCTGCCTGTCAGATCTGGGCTGACACTTCGTAGGATCTGATTTCGTGGGGAAGAAGAGCGCCGAGCGCAACGTCCGGCTCGAACAGTTGCGCCGCGAGCAGAAGCGCGCCGAACGTCGTCGCGCCCTGCTCATCTACGGCACATCCGGGCTGGTCGTGGTGCTGCTCCTGGTCGGGATCATCATCTACAGCGTCGCCGACACCCACTCGAAGAACAAGACGCGTGAGGTCGGCTACGTGACGGCGGCCTCCACGGCCGCGGCGGCGGCCGGCTGCACCGGCACCGTGAACGACGCCTCCCAGGGCTCGACGCACGTCAGCACGGCGGTGAGCTACAAGGCGTCGCCGCCGTCCTCGGGCAGCCACAACCCGGATCCGCTGCCCGACGGCATCGCGTTCTACAACCCGGCGTCGGGCATCCCGGTCGAGCGCGCCGTCCACAACCTCGAACACGGCTTCATCGTCGGGTGGTACGACAAGAACCTGCCGGCCGCCCAGATCGAGCAGCTGCGGTCGCTGGCCGCCAACGCCGGTCCGCGGTTCATCGGCGTCCCCTGGACCCGGTCGACGTTCCCGGACGGCAAGCACTTCGTGCTGACCGCCTGGGACCGCACGCAGCGCTGCACCACCGTGTCCGCGGCCGTCATCAAGGATTTCGTCGCCAAGCACGCCAACCCGGATCCGGCCGGGGCCACCTGGGACTCGCCGACCGCCCCCGAGTCGGGCGCGCAGGGCGGCACCCTCGACGTGTCGGCCGATGGCCCGCTGACCGCCCCGAGCAGCGCGACCGCCGCCACGCCCACGCCGGGCGCGGGCACCATGTCGCTGTCCCCCACCACCCCGACCCCCGCGCCCTGACCGACGCCCGCACCCTGACTGGTCCCCGCGCGCTGACCGACGCTCGCCGACTGGCCGGTGCCCGCGCCCCGGGCCCGGGTCAGGCGGCGGAGCCGGTGCGGATCGGCATCAGCAGGTAACGGAAGGCGCCTTCGTCCACGGGGCCGCCGCCGGGGCCGCGGACCCCGCCGCTGTCCTTGCCGGTCAGCACGGCCGGGCGGGCGGTGGCCTCGGCCGGGTCGGCGGCCACGAACCCGATGGTCGCCTCGTCGTCCTCCACCGCCCCCAGCCCGTCCAGCAGGTACGAGGGGTTGAACAGCACGGACAGCTCAGGTCCCGAGTACTCGACGGGGATCGTCTCGCTGGCCTGGGCCCCGCTGCCATCCCCCGCCTCCGCGACGACCTGGTCCCGGGTGAAGGTGAAGCGCAGCGGCGCGGTCCGGGTGGCGACCACGGCGACGCGGCGGACCGCGGCGGCGAGCGCGGCGGTCTGCGCGGTGACCGTGTACGCGGCCGTCTCGGGCAGGAGCTTGCGGTAGTTGGGGAACGTGCCGTCGATGAGCCGGACGATGGTCTGCCGCCCGGCCGCGGCCAGGCCCAGCCGAGCGCCCGCCGGGTCGGCGAGGTCGAGCCCGATCACGATCCGGGAGGCCGAGGTGGGCGTGCGGGCCACCTCGGCGAGCACCTTGGCCGGCACGTGGGCCAAGGCCCAGGGATCATCGACGGTCGGCTGCCAGGGGATGGCGCGCACCGCCAGCCGGTACCGGTCGGTGGCCGCGAGAATCAGTCCGCGCCCGGAGATCTCCAGCCGGACCGCGGTCAGCACCGGCACCGTCTCGTCCCGGCCGGCCGCCGGGGCGACCTGGCCGACCGCCGCGGCGAACCCGAGGGTGTTCACCTCGCCGATGGGGGCGGGGAAGCGCGGCAGCTCGGGATAGTCGGTGAGGTCCATCAGCGGGACGGTGAAGCGCACGCTGCCGCAGCGCAGCACCAGCCGGGCGGCGTCGGCGGCGGCCGCGAACGCCTCGACGATAGCCGCATACAACTACCCCGCAGCTGCTCGTCATATAATCGATTCAATGTAAGGCCTGATAGCCCGAGCCGACACCACCACACCGTAATCAAAGCCTGCAA
>NZ_JAMQQF010000711.1:0-755 GCF_023716945.1 Frankia sp. AiPs1
CCC
Source organism: Frankia sp. AiPs1 (assembly GCF_023716945.1). Taxonomy (GTDB): domain Bacteria; phylum Actinomycetota; class Actinomycetes; order Frankiales; family Frankiaceae; genus Frankia. The sequence goes on from NZ_JAMQQF010000711.1 coordinate 4, forward strand.
GCGGCCAGGGGCCGATCCTCGCGCCGGGGCCGACCGGCGGGAGACCGGCCCGCCTGGCGCCGCCGCGCGGGACGGCCTACTGCCCTACGTCGCGTTCGTGTTGGTCGTGGCCGTCCTGGCCGGCGCCGCCGGGTACGCGTTGAACCGGATGGTCGGACCGGCGCACCGGGCCCGCCCGGCGCCGATCGCAAGTCCGGGCCCGGCGAGCCCACCCACGGCAAGCGCGGGGACGGCCGGCACGGCGGGACTCCCCACCGACCCGACCGGCACGCCCAGCCCGGCCCAGGGCGACACCGGCGGGCTCCTGACGAACATCACCGCCGAGCAGGTCGCGATCAGGCTGGCCGCGGCCGGCCTGCCGTTGCACACCACCGTCGTCTACACCGCCGCCACCGATCCCGACCGGCTCCTGGGCACGACGGGCGGCTACGCCAGCCGGATCGCGTTCAGAGACTCCCGGGTCGGCTCGAACGAGGTGGCGGGGGCGCCGGTGGGGGCAATCGAGCGCGGCGGCGCCGTGGAGGCGTTCCACGACGCGGCGGCCGCTCAGCGGCGGGCCGCCCTCCTTCTCACCGTCACCAGGGACAATCCACTGGTCACCGAGTACGTCTACGTGCGGGGCGGCGTGGTCCTGCGCGTCTCCCTGGTGCTGACCGACGGGCAGGCGAAGGGGTACGAGACGGCGCTGCAGCGGCTGACCTCCTGAGCAACCGACCACCCGGGGCCGGGCTGGCGAGGGCCTGCGGGCCCGC
>NZ_JAMQQF010000711.1:855-2593 GCF_023716945.1 Frankia sp. AiPs1
CAGGGTCCGGAGGGCTCGCCAGGGTCCGGAGGGCTCGCCAGGGTCCGGAGGGCTCGCCAGGGTCCGGAGGGCTCGCCAGGGTCCGGAGGGCTCGCCGGGGTCGGCGCAGCCGGCCGCAGACCGGCAGCCGGCCGTTTACGCGGGACCGTCCCGCGGGGAAGGATGCTCCATGAACATCCGGGAGTTCTACGGCGAACAGGCGCGGCGGCAGGCCTCCACCGAGGTCCCCTTCGGGGACGGGTGGACCGATCATCATGACATCCACAGCACGTACCGGCTGAGCTGGGTTGAGGACACCCGGGAGATCTACTCGGTCCGCGAGCCGCACCCCGGCGGGATCCTCGCCCGTTACCTCGACCAGCTCCGTGTCGACCAGGCGGACATCGACGAGCTACGGGTCGAGATCCTCGCGGTGGCGGACCGCGAGGCGGTCGAGGCGGCGCTGGCGGGCTGGCCGGCCGTGATGGAGGAGCACGACAGCCTGCGTTGGGCCCGCCGCCAGCTCACCAACCTGAGCTCGGCCGACGCCGCCCTCTGACCGGTGGCCACTGCCACGGCCACGGCCACGGCCACGGTGAGATCCGGTGAAGCCGCCGCCGATCGCTACCGGACCCGAGCTGACACGTCCGCCGCGGCAGCGGCGCCCGCGGCGCCCCCGGCAGTCGCCGTCGCGTCCGCGGCAGTCGCGTCCGCGGCCAGCCAGCGCAGCAGGGTACGAACCCCCCAGCCCGTGCCGCCCCGGCTGAGCTCGCCGTCGTCGGAGTCGGACCGCGCCGTGCCGGCGATGTCGAGGTGGGCCCATGGCAGCTTCCCGGCGAACTCGCGCAGGAACAGCGCGGCGGTGATGGACCCGCCGCCGACGTCCAGCGCCCGGCCGATGTTGGCCAGGTCCGCGACCGGCGAGTCGATCGCCGGCCGGTAGTCCTCGGTGAGCGGCAGCCGCCACACCCGCTCCCCGGCGGATTCGGCCGCGATGGCCAACTCTCCGGCGAGATCGTCGTCGGAGCTGAACAGGCCCGCGGTGCGCCGGCCAAGCGCGACGGTGATCGCCCCGGTGAGGGTGGCGAGGTCGACGACGACGTCGGCGCCGAGCTCGCCCGCCGCGTAGGCGAGGCCGTCCGCGAGGACCAGGCGCCCCTCGGCGTCGGTGTTGAGCACCTCGACCGTCGTGCCGCCCCAGCAGGTGATGACGTCGCCGGGCCGCATGGCGTTGCCGCCGATCATGTTCTCGGCGATGCAGAGCAGGCCGGTCACCCGGCCGGGCACGCCGAGCGCCGGCAGCGCGGTCATCGTCCCCAGGACCGCGGCCGCGCCGGCCATGTCGGTCTTCATCCCGATCATCGACACGGCCGGCTTCAGCGAGAGGCCGCCCGAGTCGAACGTGATGCCCTTACCGACGAGAACCCGATGACGGGCGACACCAGCCCCGTCGTACTCGATCCGGACCAGCCGCGGCGGGCGCGGCGAACCCTGGCCCACGGCCCGCAGCCCGCCGAAGCCCTGTTCGGCCAGTTCCCGCGGGCCGAGCACCGTCGCGGTGAGGCCGGCTGCGGTCGCAATGCGCACGGCCCGGTCGGCGAGCCATTCCGGCGACTTCACCAGACTCGGCGTGTTCACCAGATCGCGGGCGATGTAGACCCCGAGGGCCACGGCGCGGGCCGCCTGCAGCGCGGCAAGCGCCGCGGGATCCGCGGCGAGGTCGGTGATGACGACCACCTCGCGCAGCGGGCCGCCAGCC
>NZ_JAMQQF010000712.1 GCF_023716945.1 Frankia sp. AiPs1
CCCCCCCCCCCCCCCCCCCCCCCCCCGCCCCCCCCCCCCCCCCCCCCCCCCCCCCCCCCCCCCCCCCCCCCCCCCCGGCTGGTTCGGCTGATTCGGCTGGTCGGCTGGCTGGTCCCCGGCGCCGGTGGCTGCCGCGGCCCCGGCGGAGAACACGTAGACGTCGACGTGGTCGCCGGGCTCGAGGACGGGCAGTCGGCCCGCCTTGACGATCACGGGGACCAGCCTGGTGGACTGCGTGTTCCGCCCGGCGAAGTCGGCCCCACTGACCAGCTCACCGCCGTCGACGGGCCGGGCGAGGGTGGCACCGGTCAGGTCACGCAGCCGGCCGCCCGGGTAGTAGCGGTCGGATGTTCTGGCATCGAGCCGGGCGGACACCGTCGTCAGGTCTCCCGCCACGATGACGTGCCCGACGGGCAGGCCGGCCTTCGCCACCACCCACTGCCGGGTCGCGTCCGCCGACGCGAACAGCCGCGCCCCAACGACGACCGAGACGAGCACGAGCAGCACCCCGACGAGCAGCCGGGAGTCGCGCCAGCGCCGCCGGGTGAGCCGGCGCGCGGGAGGCGAGCCCGGCGGGGGCACATCGGAACGGACCGGCGCCGCGGCGAGCTCGGTCACCGGGAGACCTCCCTTTTCTCCTGGCCGGACCATGGGTGCATGTTCACACCTTCCGGTCGCAGAGCGTACGCGGTCGAAGGCCCTGAACCCACCGAAACCAGCGATGATTCCGCTGCGGAACGCCACCGTCGACGATCGGTGTTCACCGACCGCCCGCGGGCAGCCACATCCCGGGTGTCCTGAGCTCACCTGTTGGACGCGCAGCCGGCCCGCTGCGATGCGCACCTTGGACGAAGCCGCGCGATTTTCGCGTCACCGGGTCCGACCGCCCTCCCGTTCTGCGCCGCTTACCCGGGTGGCGACGCAGGTCAGGGGCCCGCCGACCGCACCGGGCCACCAGCGGCGGCGGGCTCAGGTGATAGCAGGCTAGAACAGCCGCGAGCGAGCGCTTTCGGTGGCATCCGCGCGCAGTTATCCACAAGCTGATGCATCTGGAGGCGATGAACAGTGGAATCTCTGATACACACGTGAGGAGAGACATCCGCCCTCAGTAGGAGGACTTCGATGAACGACCGCTTCCTTCAACTGAGCGATGTGGCGGACATCCTCAACATCTCGTCCAGCCAGACCTACGCCCTCGTCCGCTCGGGCGAGCTCCCCGCCATCAAGATCGGCGGCCGCGGGCAGTGGCGGGTGGAGCGCTCGGAGCTGGAGGCGTACATCCAGCGCGCCTACGAGCAGACCAGGGCCTTCGTCGCGGCCAATCCCATGAGCCGCAACGAGGCCGTGCCGGAGGACTGAAACCGCCGCTGAGCCGCGCACCGGACCGTTCAGGGGACGCGACGCACGTAGGCGATCGCGTCGAGCGGCATCGTCCATCCCGACCGGACCCGCCCACGGCGGGCGAACTCACCCACCGCGTGCTCGGCGACCTCGAGGAAGTCCGCGCCCACCCGGACCGGCGTTCCGTGCAGGCTCGTCCCGTCCACGAACAGCAGCGTGCACACCGAGCGGTCCCGAACAAGCCCTCGCAGCACGTACCGCAGATCCAGCTTCGCGGCCAGCGGCCCCTCGTGCCCCGGCTGGGCGGAGACGACCGGCAGGTTCTCGACCGCGAGCAGCGAGCGCATCGGCACCAGCACCTCCGTCGCGCCAGGCTCGGCGAGCAGGAACCAGTCCACTCCCAGCGCGGACAGCGTGCCGTGCAGCGTCTCCGGCGCGCGCTGCCCGCCCAGCACCCGGCAGCGCGTCGGGTGTCCCACCACCGGCCGCAGGCGATCGATCAGCCTCAGGTAGGCGGCCTCCCGGCGGCTGCGGTCGGCGAGCTCGGCGGCGAGCTCGCCGGCCTCGTTCGCCTCCCACTGCAGCTCGAGGTCCGCGAACAGGTCCTCCCAACGCATTGGGTCTCCTCCCATACGGGTACGTTCCGCTGCACGTCGGACGACTCGATCCCTCACGCACGACGCAAGCGGGATTGACAGTGGGACGCCAGAGGTTTACACAACCAAACATAGGCAAACGAAGTCGTTCGACGACATCCGGCAGACAGGAGTAGCGACGATGATCGCGGGAGCGGCCCGGCGGACGCTGGCGCTGTTCGCCGGCGCGGCCGCAGCCGCGGGCACGGCGATCATATTGATCGTCTTCGGCCCCCGGCTGGCGGACCTGCCCGCCGGCGTCGGCGACGTGCCGGACTGGTTCACCGCAGCGCCCGAGCAGGCCCTCGTCACGGTCGTCGGCGCGGTGGCGTGGCTGTGCCTGCTCTGGCTGTGCCTGGGCGTCCTGCTCGGCGTGGCCGCAGCCATCCCCGGCGGCGTCGGTCGGCTCAGCGCGGCGCTGGCCCGCCTGATCCTTCCCCGCGCGATACGCCGGTTGGTCGAACTCGGTCTCGGCGTCACCCTGGTCGCCGGCGTCGCGCCGGTGATGGCGGCGATGCCCGCCGCGGCCGCCGGCAGCCACCCGGGGACCGGGATCGGCGCCACGGCTCCGGCATCGTGGCCCGATCTCGGCCGCCCGG
>NZ_JAMQQF010000713.1 GCF_023716945.1 Frankia sp. AiPs1
CCCGCTGCCCGGGCGCCGGGCGCTGGTGCTGCTCTCCCCGGGCCTGGGCGTGGGCCGCCGCTCGCTGACCGGGCTCGCCGAGGACCTCGCCAGCCGCGGCCTGATCGCCGCGACCGTCGACCACGCCTACGAGTCGGTCGGCACGGCGTTCCCCGGCGGGCGGATCCTGACCTGCGTGGCCTGCGACCGGCTGCGCACCGACGCCGACTTCCAGGCCGCCAGCCGCGGGCGCGCCGCCGACCTGATCTTCGTCCTGGACAGCCTCCTCGGAGCACACCCGGCGTGGCGCGGCGCGGCGCTCATCGACCCGACCCGCCTCGCCGCGGTCGGCCACTCGCTGGGCGGGTCGGCGGCGGTGTCGGTGATGCTGCACGACCGCCGCGTGCGCGCCGGGGTCGACATGGACGGCACCCTCGGCGAACCGATCGGCGCCGGCGGTCTCGACGGGCGGGCGTTGCTGCTGTTCGGCGCGACGGCGGACCATCCCGGCGCCGGCGACCCCCCGGTGGCCGACGACGATCCGACCTGGGCGCAGGCATGGGCGCACCTGGGCCCGCCACGGCTGTGGCTCGACGTCGACGGCGCCGACCACTTCAGCTTCACCGACGATCCCGTCCTCGCCGACCAGATCCCGCTGCCGGCCGCCGCACCGGCGGCGGCGCAGGCGCTGGCCGGACGGCAGGCGCTGGCGATCACCCGGGCCTACGTCGGGGCGTTCGTCGAACGCTGGCTGTGCGGGCGGGCGCAGGCACTGCTCGACGGGCCGAGCCGGGCCTACCCGCAGGTGCGGATCGTCGGCCGGGACCCTGCGTCGCCCGCCGCCGTTGCCACTCGCCGGCGGTAGGCGGTCGGGGTGTCGCCGGTGTGCTGACGAAAGGCCCGGGTGAAGGCACGGGCGCTGTCGACACCGACGGCGATCGCGACGTCGCCGGGGTGGTCAGGTGAGCAGGTGGAGGTCCAGGGTGCGCAGGCGGTCGGGGTCGGCGAGAATGTTGATCTCGGTGATGTGACCGCCGCTGATCGTGAAGCCCATGACGGCGAACGGCCGCCCGCCGCTCATCGTCACCAGCCCCGGAGTGCCGTTGACCAGCGCAGGGCGGGCGGCGCGGCCGAAGCGGCGGAACGTCATCGCCCGGGCGGCGACGGCGCGTGCGCCACGGGTTAGCCCGGAGCCGGCGGCCCCCATCCCGGCGGCGCCCCGGTCGGCGCGCAGCACGACGTCGGGGTCGAGCACGGCGACGAGCGCGTCGAAGTCCCCACCGCGGGCGGCGGCGAGGAAGGCGTCGACGACGGTGCGCTGGCGGGCCAGGTCCACCTCGGACGTGGTGGGAGCGCCCTGCACCCGGCGTCGGGCCCGGCTGGCGAGCTGGCGGGTGGCCGCCGGGGAACGTCCGACGATCGGGGCGATGTCGTCGAAGGGGACGGCGAACATGTCGTGCAGCACGAACGCGAGTCGTTCGGCCGGGCCGAGGGTCTCCAGGACGACGAGCAGGGCCAGCCCGACCGCGTCGGCGATCAACGCCTGCTGGGCGGGGTCGACGCCGTCGGCGTGACTGACGACCGGGTCGGGCAGGCGCACGAGGTCGTCGAGGGGAGCCTCGCGGCGCGCGGTGCGCGAACGCAGCATGTCCAGGCACACCCGCCCGACGACCGTCGTCAGCCAGCCGCCGAGGTTGGTCACGGCGTCGCTGTCGGTGCGACTCAGGCGCAGCCACGCCTCCTGCACCGCGTCGTCGGCCTCGGTCAGTGAGCCGAGCATGCGGTAGGCGACCGCCCGCAGCTGGCCGCGGTGCGCCTGGAACCGGGCCGCGAGCAGCTCCTGGGCGCCGTCTCGTTCCTGCTCGTCCATGATTGCCTTCCGTCGTCGCGGGGTGTCGCAACCCTGACGGATCACCCGGCGCCGGCGTGACAGCGCGCGGCAACGGCGGCTCGTCGCGTCGCCGCAGCCCGGTAGCCCGGTAGAGCCCGCCGGACCGGCGGGCGGGCGGGTCAGGCGTGCTCGCCGGCGACCGTGTGCCGGGGTGGGACGCCGTCGGGACGGTAGACGCGGGCGGGCGGGCCGGTGGGGTCGGTGCCGAGGGTGTTGCCGCAGCGGGTGGAGATCCACGTCGACACCGAGTTCGGTCGCATCATCGGCCGCCAGCTCTCCAGGTCGTAGGTGTCGCCGGTGGCGTAACCCCGGCCGCCGCCCAGCGCGGGGATCAGGGCCAGGTCCTGGTGACAGGTCAGTTGGGCGTGCAGGCTGTCGGTGACGTCGCGGCCGAGGGTGGACAGCGTGGTCACGCAGCCGCCGATGGCCGTCCAGATCGCGTCGGTGGCCTCCTGGCGGTCGGCGTGGCGGGCGGCGGAGGTGGGCCGTACCGAGATCCGTAGCCGGCCGTCGGTCCACTGCTCGACGACGATCTCCTCGACGTAGCGGCTGGCCCCGCAGTACGGAGTTGCCGCCACGGGGGCCGCGGCGGCGGGCCGCGCGGGGGCCGGGCCGCCCCCCCCCCGCGAACCGGCGGGATTCCCGCCGCTGCTCCGGTCGAAACCGGGGCGTCGGTCACCGGCAGGGTTCGGGCCCCGCCC
>NZ_JAMQQF010000714.1 GCF_023716945.1 Frankia sp. AiPs1
CAGCGGGGGCGCTCGGGCCAGCTGCCCGCCTGCTCTGGGTGGCGGGGGCGAGCCGAGGACCGCAGCACCCCAACGGGCCACCAGCGGGCGCGCCCGGACCCGATGGTGGGCCCCCCGACCAGGCCCTCCCGGCTGTGCCCGGACCGGACCGGGCAGCGGCCACCGTCCTCCCCGAGGGGCCGTAGCGGCCCGACCGGCGGGCTGCTCGCCGATCCCCGCCGAGGTCTGGCCGGCGATCGGCGTCGTCCCGCTCGGTGCCTCTTCGTCGCCAACCGGGACACCGGGCTCGTCAATGTCGGCCTAAACACGATCGGTCGGCCGGAACACGATCGGTCGGCCGGAACACGATCAACCGTGACGTCGGCGCCTTCCTCGCGACCGTCATACCCGGCGGACGAGCCGCGGCGCCGGCTCAAACTCGAGTCTCCTGTCTCCCCCCGGTGATGAAAGCCATATCTGCCATGTTCCTCATGCTCTTCGACGTCCTGCATCCTGACCAGAGACATCGCACCCTGGGACCGCGGGTACCAGCTTCGGCCCGCGGGCACGCCTTTACCGGGAATGAGGGCGGCCCGCCGATGCCGGCGCGGAGAGGACGACGTGTGCGCGCAACGCGGGGTAACACCGTCGGGCAGTGGACCGCGACATGAATGCCGCGTCGTGATGACGTACGCGCTGCGTTCCGCCGCCCGTCCGTCGGCCGTGGCAAACCCGGGACCCGCGGAATGCGCTGGTCCGCGGGTCCACCTGGAACCCACAGTGAAGTGGTGATGGCGCGGAGTGGTTAGAAAGCTGGGAAGTTCCTACACCCTGGAAGACCGCATCGGTCGGGGTGGCATGGGCGAGGTATGGCGCGGCCATGACGAGGCGGGCAATGTTCTCGCCTTCAAACTGCTGCTGCCCCACTTCACGTCGGATCCGGGAGTGGTCGCCCGGTTCATGCGCGAGCGGGCCATTCTCATCCGGGTCCAGTCGCCCTTTGTGGTGGCGGTTCACGACCTGGTGGCCGAACGCGGCGACCTGGCCATCGTGATGGAGTTCGTCGAGGGCTCGGATCTGCGTCGGGAGCTGCATCGGCGCCGCACGATGCCGCCGGCGGAGGCGGTCGGCCTGGTGGTCGACATCCTCGCCGGGCTGGGGACGGCCCATCGGCTCGGCATCGTCCACCGCGACCTCAAACCGGAGAACGTGCTGCTCGACCGCGGTGACGAACGGTTCCGGCCGAAGATTTCGGACTTCGGCATCGCCGGCCTGATGGCGTCCGCGGCGACGAGGCTGACCATTCCCGGCGGCATGCTCGGCACTCCCCTGTACATGGCCCCCGAAAGCGTCGACGGCAGCGCTGTCGGGCCCGCCGCGGACATCTACGCCGCCGGCACCATGCTGTACGAGATGCTGTGCGGCGTCGCACCGTTCGCCGGCCGGGAGATGCTGTCCATCCTGCGGGCCCACGCCGATCTGGCCCCGGGCCGGCCCGCGGGCGTCCCCGACGAGCTGTGGGCCGTGGTGGCCGCGATGCTCGCCAAGGACCCGGCCGAACGGCCCGGCGTGGACCGGCTGCAGGCGGTGCTGCCCGGCCTGGCGGGGCTGCCCGCACTGCCGTCGCTGCGCACCCCGCCGTCCTCGGCGGTTTCGACGACGGTCCGGGGGGTGTCCGTAGGGCGTCCGAGTAGCCCGGCCGGACCATCCGAGGCGGGAGCCGCCGCGTCGGCGGGTGCCCCCGGACCGGTGGGATGGTTCACCCCGTCCGGGCCACCCTCTCCGGGCGTGCCCGCCGCGGCCGCGGCGCCGCTCGGCCCGGAGGATGAGGAGTTCGACGACCCGGTGACCACGCCGGTCCCGGTGTACCTGCCCGGTCAGGGGGTGGCGCCGGGGACGGGCCCGTCCGGACTGACGGACGAGGAGTTCGACGATCCGGTGACGACGCCGGCTCCCATAAACCTGCCCGCAGGGGCGGTGTCGCAGAGTGTCGCCGGGGTGGCCTCGCGCGGCCTGCCGGTGCAACGCGACTCCCGCCCGGGGAAGCTGGCCGATCCGAGAGCGGCGGCTGGTTCAGGTACGGCGCCTGGCTCAGGTACGGCGGCTGGTTCGAAGTCCGCGGTCGGCCCAGGTTCGGCAGCCGGTTCAGGTTCGGCGGCCAGGTCGGGGTCGGCGGTCGGCTCAGGCTCGGCGGCCAGTCCGGAGTCCGCGGTCGGCTCAGGTTCGGCGGCTGGTTCGGGTTCGGCGGCCGGTTCGGGGAAGGCGGGCGGCCTCGCATGGATGCCCGATCCGGCGCAGGCGCCCGACCAGGCGGTGACGCAGATCCAGGCCCAGCCGGCCGCTGCGGCGCACGGGATGTCGGCGCATTCGCCTGTCCCGACGTCGGCCCAGGCGGGGGCGGGCCTGGCCGGCGCGGGAGAGCCGCCACCGTCCGGTTCGGCGTCTACGGCCCGGTCGGGCGAGCGTGTCCCATCGTCGGGGCGGCCCGATCGGACGGGGGCGGCCGGGCCGAGGGGGCGATCCGGCGAGCCGGGCGAGGAGAACGCCGATGCGGCCGGCCGGCGGCGGTCCCGCCTCCTGGCC
>NZ_JAMQQF010000715.1:0-2244 GCF_023716945.1 Frankia sp. AiPs1
CACCCTCCGCGCGGGCGGCAGCGACTCCGGGCGGCCGAGCCCGCCGGCGTGGCGGCCGGCCCGACCCCGCGGCCGGACCCGACGCCGATCTCACTCCCGGTCCCGGTCCCGGTTCCGGTTCCGGTTCCAGCTCGGGTCCCGGTTCCAGCTCGGGTCCTGGCTCGGGTTCCGGCTCTGGTCTCAGTCCCGGGTCCGCACGGTCCGGCGCGCCCGTGCCGGGGGGTAGACCGGCGCCGGTCCGTGGACAGGGCGGGGGCGGCCTGGACGAGGCGGACGAGATCGAGCGGTTGCTCATCCGGGTGCCCCGCGAGCGCGGTTCGGCTCTCGCCGCCGCCCTGCACGAGGCCCGCGGCGTCCTCGGCGCCCGCCGAAGCACGGCCGGCCTGCGCGTGCAGCTTGATCCGCTGGTCATCGGCTGACTACGCCATCCCCAACCGCACCCCGTCCGCCGCCGGGGCCGACCGTCCGCCACAGCGATGGTCGCCCGCGGTACGGTCGGGCAGCGGCAGGCCCGAGGACGCCGCCCGTGTCCCCGCCCTGGGTGCCGGCGGACCGTCCCCGGACCGCCGGACAGCTCGAATCCTGCCCCCGTAGACGGCCGCGGCGTCCGCATGGCGTCGCGGCGGATCGGTGCTCGCGTATGCGTCTTGTTTTCGCCGGCACACCGGCGGTCGCCCTGCCCAGCCTGCGGGCATTGATCGACAGCCCGCGCCACGACGTGGTCGCGGTCGTCACCCGCCCCGACCGGCCCGCCGGCCGAGGTCGGAAGATCAAACCACCTCCCGTGCACCTGCTCGCGGACGAGGCCGGCATCCCGGTGCTCAGCCCGGAGCGGCCGCGCGACCCGGACTTCCTCGCGGCGCTCACCGACCTGGAGCCGGACTGCTGCCCGGTCGTCGCCTACGGCGCCCTGCTCCCCCGGGAGGCGTTGGCGATCCCCCGCCACGGCTGGGTGAACCTGCACTTCTCGCTGCTGCCGGCCTACCGTGGCGCGGCCCCGGTGCAGCGCACGGTGCTCGCCGGCGACGATCTGACCGGCGCCAGCGTGTTCCAGATCGAACTGGCGATGGACTCCGGCCCGGTGTTCGGCGTCGTCACCGAGCGGGTCCGCCCCACCGACACCTCCGGGGACCTGCTCGACCGGCTCGCGGAGTCCGGCGCGCACCTGTTGGCCGCGGTCCTGGACGGCATCGACGACGGAACCCTGCAGGCGGTGCCCCAGCCCGCCGAGGGAGTGACGTTCGCGCCGAAGCTGACCGCGCAGGACTCCTCGATCGACTGGGCCCTGCCGGCGGTCGCCGTGGACCGGCTGACCCGGGCGGCGGCTCCCGCGCCTGGAGCGTGGACGGTGTTCCGGGACCGGCGGATCAAGATCGGTCCGGTGCGGATCGGAGCGCCGAACGCGCCCGACGTGCTGCCACCGGGCCGGCTGGCGGTGCTCCCCGACGGCGCCATCGCCGTGGGCACCGGGACGGCGCCGGTGCTGCTCGACGAGGTGCGGCCCGAGGGCCGCGGGCCGATGAAGGCCGCCGACTGGGCCCGAGGGGCACGGCTGACCGACGAGGACGTCCTGCGTGCACCGGCGGAGCAGGGGCCGTCGGCAGAACAGGGACCCTCGGCGGAGCAGGGACCCTCGGCGGAGCAGGGGCCGTCGGCAGAACAGGGGCCGTCGGCAGAACAGAGCGCGTCGGCAGGGAGGCCGTCCGGCGGCGGGGGAGCCGCATGAGCCCGGCCGGATCACCGGGCACCCGCGGTGCCCGCCCGCCTGCCGCCGTCGACCGGCCCCGCAGGCTGGCCTGGGAGGTGTTGCGCGCGGTCGACGAGCGTGGTTCGTACGCCAACCTGCTCCTGCCCTCGCTGCTCGCCGGCAGCGGGCTGCCGACCCGCGATCGCGGCTTTGTCACCGAGCTCGCCTACGGCGCGCTGCGTGCCCAGGGCACCCTCGACGGGCTGCTCAACACGGCCACGAGCCGACCCGTGCACGACATCGACCCGCCGCTGCGCGACGCGCTGCGGCTCGGCGCCTACCAACTGCTGCGCACCCGGGTGCCCGCCCGCGCCGCGGTGGCCAGCACCGTGGACCTCGTCCGGGCGACCAGCGGCGAGCGTCCGGTCCGGTTCGCCAACGCGGTGTTGCGGCGGGGGGGGGGGGGGGGGGGGGGGGCGGGGGGGGGGGGGGGGGGGGGGGGGGGGGGGGCGGGGGGCGGGTCATCCCCACCCCCCCCCCACCCCGGGGCGGGGGGG
>NZ_JAMQQF010000715.1:2254-2557 GCF_023716945.1 Frankia sp. AiPs1
GACCAGCGGCGAGCGTCCGGTCCGGTTCGCCAACGCGGTGTTGCGGCGGGTCGCCGCCCGGATCGCGGAGACGGGCGGCGACCTTGCCGTCCTGCTCGACGCTCCTCGCTTCGAAACCGACCCGATCGGCCACCTCGCGGTGGTGACGACCCATCCGCGCTGGATCGTCGAGGTGGTGGCGGAGGCGCTCGGCGGCGACCTCGACGAGACTCGTGCCGCGCTCGTCGCCGACGACGCCCGGCCCGCGGTGCACCTGGTCGCCCGGCCGGGCCGCACCGACCGGGACCGCCTGCTCGCCGAGGC
>NZ_JAMQQF010000716.1 GCF_023716945.1 Frankia sp. AiPs1
GGCCCTCGCCCTCGGCGCACGCGCCGTGGTCGTCGGCCGGCTGGCCGCCGCCGGCCTGGCTGCGGGCGGCGAGGCCGGGGTGGCCCGCGTTCTGGCCCTGCTGCGCGAGGAGATGGTCACCGTGCTGACCCTGCTCGGGCACGGGTCGGTCACCGACCTGACCCCCGCGGCCCTCCAGCGGAGCCGGCCGTGATCACGCGGGTGCCCGGTCAGCTCCCGTCGATCTCGGGCGCCACCTGCCACGGCGACCTCGTCGTCACCTCCGGCGTGATCTGCCCCGACCTGCTGCGCCCCGGCCTGACGCCCGCCACCGCGCCGGACGTCGGCCAGCAGATCGACGGCGCCCTCGCCGCACTGGGCGAGGTCCTGCGCGCGGCCGGCAGCGACCTGCGCCACGCGTTGCGGGTGGAGGCGTTCCTGGCCCACCCGCCGGACTTCCCGCTGTGGGACAGCGCCTTCGCCGCGGCCTGGCCCGCGGACCCGCCGGCGCGGACCACCCTGGTGACCGGCTTCGCGCTGCCCGTCGTGCTCGTCGAACTCCAGGCGATCGCCGTGCGCGCACCCGCGGCGGCGCCGTAGCGATGACCACGGTCCGTCACGGACCGCCGCGAGCCGGCGCCGGGCCGCCGCGAGCCGGGCTGGCGCGAGCCTGACCAGGACGAGTCGGTGGGGGAAGACTGTGCGGATGGAGGTTCTCAGCAGTCGGATTCTGATCAGGCCGGTCGACCCGGGGCGTAGCCGGCGGTTCTACCGGGACACCCTGGGGCTGGCGATCTACCGTGAGTTCGGGCCGCCGGACGATCCCGGCCTGGTGTTCTTCCTCGGGCAGAGCCTGCTGGAGGTCTCCGGCCATGCCGGCGAGGAGCCCGCCGGTGGCGGCGCGGGGCAGCTGCGCCTGTGGCTGCAGGTGCGCGACCTCGCCGCCGAGCACCGCCGGCTCGCCGCCGCCGGGGTGGCGATCGTCCGCGACCCGCAGCGGGAACCGTGGGGGCTCGACGAGATGTGGATCGAGGACCCGGACGGCATCCCCATCGTCGTCGTGGAGATCCCGCCCGAGCACCCGCTGCGCCGCGACCAGCGTGGCGCTCGGACCGCGCCCTGAGCGCGTACCCGACGAGCGGGCACGTCGACCCACTCGAGACGGTTGATTCGGTAGTCCGAAAGGCGTACCCAGGCTGCGGCGCCCTGGCTAGCGGCCGACGGTGGTGCCGGTGACGGCCTGCCAGTCCTCGAACCGGGTTCGGGCGAACAGCGCGTCCGGCCTGGGGATCAGGGTGTGTTCGTCCAGTGGGGCGCCGAAGTAGCGGGCCTGCGGATCGGTCACCACCAGGCGGGGGTCGCCGCGGCCGGCGAGGTGCTGGCGGACGAGCTCGTCGAGGCGGAACCGCTGCGGGCCGGCGACCTCGACGGTGCCCAGCACCGGCACGCTGGCCGCGGTGACGCCGACGGCGGCGGCGACGTCGGCGGCGGCGATCGGCTGGAACGGCGCCGGCGCCAGGCGGACCGTGCCGTCGACGGTGGCGGCGTCGGCGATGGCGCCGACGAACTCGAAGAACTGCGTCGCCTGGACGATCGAGTACGCCAGCTCCCCCGCCCCGATCAGCTCCTCCTGAACGATCTTGGCCCGGAAGTAGCCGCTCTCGGCCAGCCGTTGGGCGCCCACCACCGACAGCGCGACCAGGTGCCCGACGCCGGCGGCGGCCGCGGCGGCGAGGATGTTCGCCGTCGACGTCCGGAAGAACTCCAGCACCGCCTGGTCCGCGAACGACGGTGCGTTGGACACGTCGACGACGACGTCGGCGCCGTCCAGCGCCGCGGCGAGCCCGTCGCCGGTCAGGGTGTTCACACCGGAGCTCGGCGAGGCGACGATCGCGGTGTGGCCGTGCCCGGTCAGCCGCCGCACGACCTTCGCGCCGATGAGCCCTGTTCCGCCGATGACGACGATCTGCACGGTGGATCCCCTCTTCCGGCCGGGGCGGGACGGACGACCCGCGCTGCGGACGCGGACGCCAGCGGCCCGCCGATCCGGGACAGGCGACGATGCCCCCGACGTCCCCCACCAGTGTGCACACATAACGCCGCCGGACCGTGACTCGCCGCGACGGCGTCGACAACGCCGCGCCGCGGGCGGAGATGCAGGAGGTTATCGACCGTTTCCGTCGCCGCGGACGCGCTCAGCCGCTTCTGCAACCGACCCGTCGAGGGGCGGGGCGGGCAGCATGATCGTGACGAGTGCACCGCCGGCCGGATGGTTGGCCGCCTCGACGGTGCCGCCGTGGGCGGCGGCGATCGCCGCGACGATGGACAGGCCGAGTCCGGCGCCACCGTCGTCGCGGGCACGGGCGGCGTCCGCCCGGCGGAACCGCTCGAACGCGTGGGGCAGGAAGGCGGCGGGGAATCCGGCGCCGTGATCGCGGACCTGGACCACGACGACGCCGGGTGGGCCGTCGGCGTGCCCCGGCGCACGGTGCCCGCGCAGTTCGACGGCGCTGCCGGGCGGGGCGTGGCGCACCCCGTTGGCAAGCAGGTTGTCGACGGCCTGGCGCAGCAGGTC
>NZ_JAMQQF010000717.1 GCF_023716945.1 Frankia sp. AiPs1
GGCGCGGTTGGATGGGGAGCCACCGAGGCCGCCGCCGAGCCCGGTCATCGGACGGGCGCCGAGCCGGCCGACGCCGAAGGGCGGACCGGTCAGCGGACCGACGGGCTCGCCCGCACCGAACGGCGACGGCGCCGGGAGCGTCCCCGACGAGGAGAAGACACCCGACGTGCTGGCGAAGGTGATCGGCGAGCCGGGCGCGACGCCGGCGTAGGTGGCCACCGCGGCCCCCGTGAGGACCCCGGGCACGACCCGGTAGGGGATCTTGGCCTTCGCGAGCGCCTGGGCGTCAGCGGCGCCGATGCGGGTCAGCCACGGATCCGACGCGTAGAGCCGGACGACCCTGTCCCCGGCGCGGGCCCGGCTGACCACCGCGGCGGTGGCCGCCTCGGCGTCGCGGACCGGCTTGGACGCCTCCAGGTCCCCGATGCGCAGCACCTCGGCGGAGAGGTTCTCCACGATGGCAGGCGCGACATCGGGGTCGGCGACGACGAGGTCGGCCGACGCGAGGGTCTCGACCGCGAGGACGGTCAGCAGGCCCGGGTCACGGGGGCCGGCGCCGACGAGTGCGACCGGGGGGACGGGCTTCTTCGTGCGTCGGGTGGCCATGCTCAGCGAATTCCCATCAGCGAGTGTGCTCCGGCGGACAGCAGGTCGTCCGCGAGGCGCTGCCCGAGCGCCTCCGGGTCGACGGCGGACCCGGTCACGTCACGCCGGAGGACGGTGCTGCCATCCGGCGCGGCGACGACCGCCCGCAGGCGCAGTCGACCCGCGGGGGACGCATCGCCGGCCGGTGCCACTGTGCCGACGGCCGCCGCCGGCGCAGGCTCTGCCACTGCCAAAGCGCCGACCGGGGCGGTGCATCCGGCCTCGATCCCAGCGAGAAACGCGCGTTCCGCTCTGATCGCGACGGACGACGATGCGTCATCGAGCACAAACCGTAGCAGCTCGGCAAGGCCACCATCGACCGGCTGACCATGATCTGACCGCGTTTGGCCACGGTTCCGTCCCACATCCGGACCCCGGCCCCGCCCGTCCCGCCCGGCATCCGCGCCCGGGCGGTCTCCGTCGGCGTGATCCCCGGCCCCGGCGGCGACCAGCGCGCGGGCCGGCCCGGCCAGTCTGAGCCCGGTCCCTCCGGCGCACTCGACGGCCAGCGCACCCTGGCCGGGCGACGGCAGCATGACCTCGGGGTCGAGAATCTCCGTGACGGCGTCCAGGCGGTCCAGGCGCGACAGTCCCGCATACGCCAGGACGACGGCGTCGACCTCGCCGTCGATGGCCTTCTTCAGCCGGGTGTCGACGTTGCCGCGGATCGCGACCACGTCGAACCCGAGCCCGAGCGCCCGCAACTGGGCCGCGCGGCGCGGGGAGCCGGTCGCGACCCGGGTGCCGGGTCCGAGCTCGGCGAGCCCCCGCCCGCTGGGCGAGACGAGCACGTCCCGGGTGTCCTCCCGGGTCGGGACGGCGGCGAGCACGAGGCCGGACGGGGTGGCCGTCGGCAGGTCCTTCAGGGAGTGCACGGCAAGGTCGATCTCGCCGGCCAGCAGGGCGTCGCGCAACGCGCTGACGAACACGCCGGTCCCGCCGATCTGGCTTATCTCCGCAGGCGAACGGTCACCCGCGGTTACAATCGGGATGAGGTCGACCGCACAGCCCACCCTCTCCCGCAACTGCGCGGCGATCATTCCGGACTGGACCAGGGCCAGCGCGGAGCGGCGCGTCCCCAGCCGTAGCCGGCGACCCGCGAACCGGGCGCTCAGCATCGCGCCCCGGGCCGTCGCATCGGTCTCGGTACTGGTCGGCTCCATCGCCGTCACGAACGCTCCACAAGATCAAGGTCAGGCGCGGATACCACGGCGGGCACCTCGCGCGGAAGATCGAACAGTTCCCGCAGGGCCTCGGCGTAGGAATCGCCTCCGGGCGCCCCGGCGAGCTGCTGCACCCGCACGGTCGGGGCGTGCAGCAGCTTGTCGACGACGCGGCGGACCGCGCCCTCCACCAGTTCCCACTCCCGATCGTCGAGGTCGGGCAGGCGGGAGTGCAACCGGGCGAGCTCGCCGTGCACGACGGAGTCGGCGTGCGCCCGCAGGGCGACCACGGTCGGCGCGACCCGACCCGCGCGACGGCGGTCGAGGAAACCCGCGACCTCGGTGGAGACCAGGGCGCGGACCGCCTCCACGTCGTGCGCCACCTGGGCGCCGTCGAGTGCGACCCGCAGCGCCTCCAGGTCGATCAGGCTCACCCCGGGCAGGGCGCGCACGCCCGGGTCGATGTCGTGCGGCAGGGCCAGGTCGAGGAAGACCAGCGGTCGCCCGCCGCGCCCGGGCAGCGTGGCGGCGACGAGGTCGTGCTCGACGACGAGACCAGTGGCGCCGGTCGAGGAGATCACCAGGTCGGCCATGAGGATCTCGTGCGGAAGGTCGGTCAGGCCGACGGCCCGGCCGTCGTGCATCCCGGCGACCCGGGCCGCCCGGGCCGGGGTCCGGTTGGCGATCACGATCTCCGCGGCGCCGGCCCGGCGGGCCGTCTGCGCGGCCAGGCCGAGGGCCT
>NZ_JAMQQF010000718.1 GCF_023716945.1 Frankia sp. AiPs1
GCCGTCGGGTGAATGTGTCGTGACCCAGACCTCGCTTGGGTCGCCGCGCCCGGGCGGCCCGGGCTACCCGCCGCCGCCGTCGTGGTCACGCTCGGCGCTGCGCCACTTTCGAGCTCGGCCGCCTGCTCCTCCAGCCGGTCGGCGAGGGCCAGCGCCGCTCCCAGCGAGGACTGAATACCGGCCACGAGCGTGCGCGCCCGCCGGGTACCCGACATCGTCGACCTCCCCACACCATCTCCGCACCACACCAGGACCTCGGCACCACACCAGGATCTCGGCACCACACCGGGACCTCGGCATCGCACCAGCGCCTCGGGCTCGCACCGGGCGACCGCCGCCGCGTCGGGCATCCGGCGGCGCAATTCCCCCGACGACCATGACACGTCCGAGGGAGCAAACATCCCAGAACCCGCCGACCGGCCGAACCGGCGGGCCCCCGGGGGGCCACACTCGCGGCGTCGTCACCGATCGGCACCGGATGCTGACCACCGCCACGCTAACGACTCACCCGGCGCAGACGTGGCCGTTCGGACCCGGATCACACCCGTCGCCACCGCACGGACGACACCGGGACCACCCCCGCCGGCCAGCGCGGAACCGGCCGGCCTGGGGTCCGCCCGCCGCGCCGTGTGGGCCACCCGACACCGCGGCGGGGCGTCGAACTGGTTTCGACGATCCATGACCATGACGGGGCCGTCCGATCCCATGACGGGTGGAGGCCGTGACCGGTCGAGGCCGTGACCGGTCGAGGCCGTGACGGGTGGAGGCCAGGACGGGGCGGCGCCCACGGCGGGGTGGCGCCCACGGCGGGGTGGAAGGTGCGATGTTCGAGGCGATCCGGCAGGCAGTGCACGACCGGGACCGATATCCGGCCTCGGGCGCGTGTTCAATGGCCGGGCGAGGGCAACGTCCCCGGCGGGTCGTCGACGAGCCGGCAGGTGGGGGCGCGCAGCGTCGATGGCCAGGCGGGAAGGGGATCCAGGTGACGGACGCGGCTGAAACGGCGGGTATCGCCGGCACGGCCGACCGGACCGGCGGCGCGGCGGGCGGCTCACCGCCCGGCGGTTCGGCCGAATCCGCCGTGGTGAGTGCCGGCGGCCGGGGGGAGCCGATGGTGCCGGAGCAGCGGCCGCTCGCGGTCATCGACGTGGACGGGGTGGTTGCCGATGTCCGTCACCGGCTGCGGTTCCTGCGGGCCAGACCCGGCGACTGGGAGGCGTTCTTCGCCGCGGCGCCGGCGGACCCGCCGCTGACCGAGGGGGTGGAGCTGGTCCACCGGCTCGCCCGCGACCACGAGGTGGTGTGGCTGACCGGCCGGCCGGAACGGTCTCGGGCGGCGACCTGGCGCTGGCTGGGCGAGCAGGGCCTGCCCCTGGGGGAGCTACGGATGCGCCCCGACGACGACCGCCGCCCGGCCCGCGTGTTCAAGCGCGCTGAGCTGCGCCAGCTCGGCACACGACGGCAGGTCGCCGTCGTGGTCGACGACGACCCCGCGGTGGTGGACCTGCTGCGCGCCGACGGCTGGCCGGTGCTGCGGGCCGAGTGGCTTGCCTACGAGTCCACCCTGGGCAACGCCCAGGAGTCCGAGGGCCGTACCTGAATCACGGGGGCTGGCCCGGCTCAGCTCGACACCGATCTGCGGTAGATCCCGACGGCAAGCGGCGCGAACACCGCCAGCAGGCCCAGGCACCAGGCGAGGGACTGCAGCAACGACGAGGAGACCGGGCCGCCGAGGAACAACGACCGGACGGCGTCGATGGTCACCGACACCGGTTGGTGCCGGGCGAACACCTGCAACCAGCCCGGCATCGTCGCGACCGGAGCGAACGCGGAACTCGCGAAAACCAGCGGAAAGATCCAGACGAACCCTCCTGACTGGGCCGCCTCGGCGCTGCGCACCGACAGGCCGATCACCGCGGACAGCCAGCAGAACGCGTAGGAGAACAGCAGGATCAGCCCGAACCCGGCGAGCACGGCGAGCACGGTCGTGTCGCCGAATCGGAACCCGACCGCCAGCCCGACCACCAGCATGATCACGATGATGAAGGCGTTACGCAGCAGGTCTGACAGGGTCCGGCCGGTGAGCAGCGCCGAGCGGGTCATCGGCAGCGACCGGAACCGATCCATCAGGCCGCGCTGGCGGTCCTCCGCCAGGCCGAGCCCGGTGACCATCGCACCGAAGATCACCGTCTGCGTGAACACACCGGGCATCAGGTAGTCGACGTAGTCCAGCCCACCGCCGACGTTGATCGCGCCGCCGAAGACGTAGGTGAACAGCAACACGAACATGACGGGCTGGATCGTCGCGAAGATGGTCAGCTCCGGGATGCGCCAGGTCTGGATGAGGTTGCGCCGCGCCATGACCCAGGCGTCGATGACCGCCCACGCCAGCCGCCCGCGGCGCACGGGCACCAGCTCGACCGTCCCCGCTCGCGGGGCGCCGGTGGCCAGAATGGTCATGGGGTCGCCACCGTCCGCTCGTCTCGATCGTCGCCGCCACTGCCGGCGCCGTCCCGCGCGGCCGGAACGGCGGAGTCG
>NZ_JAMQQF010000719.1 GCF_023716945.1 Frankia sp. AiPs1
AATGAACCGCCCACTCGGTTTTTATAAAAATTCTTGGGGTGGTCGGCTGCTTATGTTGTTAATTAGTGACTGGGGCCCCCCCCACCGGGGCGCGGGTGCGCCGCGCACCACCGGGCGGCGATGTGGCGTCCCCGCCGAACAGGTCCGTGCTGTCGAACAGGCTCACCGGCTCACCGTACGACCGGGACCGACCCCGGCACGCGGCCGGATCGGGCCCGGCGCCGCGGATCGGCGCGGTCAGCCGGAGCGGGTCGTCGACTCCCCCGCAGGCGGCCGGCTCCAGACGGGGACCGGCGGGGCGGGCCGGTACTGGTCGCTGCGGGGATTCACGAAGGCCGCCGGCAGGGGCTGACCGGCCGCCTCGCCCCCGCCGCCGCCGTCCACAGTCCGCCCCGCAGGACCACCCGCGACCCCGGCCATCGCCGCCGTCCCCGCGCCCGGGCGGCGGTGACGGCTGCTCTCGCGGGCCATCGAGAACGAACCGGACTCGGTGACGCCGCCCAGGGCCGCGAAGATGACCACCGCGAGCACCGAGAAGGCGATCACGCAGACGATCGGGGCGAGGGAGATCGGGTCGGTGCCCGCGACCTCCTCGTTTCCCGGCCCGGCCTGGACCTGGGTGGCAGCCATCGCGGTGTAGTGCATGCCGCAGACCGCCGCCGCCATGACCAGGGAGGCTGCGACCACGTGACGGCCGGTGCGCACCCGGAAGGCGATCCACAGGGCCGCGAGGGCCGCGGCCACCGCGATGAGAATGGACAGCACGACGATGCCGCCGCGGTAGGTCACGGTCCCGCCGACGTGCATCGCGGCCATGCCGGTGTAATGCATCGCGGCGATCCCCAGGCCGGAGACCACGCCGCTGAGTGCCAGCCATCCGATACTCCGTGGCCGGCGCGCCACCAGGGTGAGCCCCAGCGCCGAGACCGCCACGGCGAGGAGCAGCGAAACCCCGGTGCGCGGCAGGTCGTATCGCAGGTCAAGCCCGTCGACGCGATAGCCGATCATCCCAATGAAATGCATGGACCAGATCGCGCCGCCGCCGAGGGAGAGCGCGGCGGCGAGAGTCCAGCGAACCCTGGCCGCACCCTGGGACAAGGGGATCCGGATCGCGCTCACCAGCGCGGCGAATGATCCCACCACGGCAAGCCCGACGGATACCACCACGAACAGAAGGTCCTGGCTGGCATGCTGATGAACGGCCTGCGCGACGATCACGTGTCCCCCCTTTGAAGCGACCGGAGCCCATCACATCTAGCACGTGTCGGATCGAAAGCCAAAATTATCCCGAAAGCAATCGACACCTCACACAGGCCGTTTGACTCCTAAAACGGACGATGCGGATTTATCGGGCGCAGCCAAGGTAACGTATCGGCGCCTTCGAAGCCGTCGCTCAAGGACGTCCCCGGCGGTGTCGGGCCGACTCGATCGAGCTGTCCGAGGTCGCGGAGCTGCACGGACGGACCCGCCGCCCGCTCACCTCACTCGGGCCTAAGGTCCCTTTGGCAGTGACCACCAGTTCAGATCTCCCCGCCGTCGGCCATCAGATCACCCCGCCGGCCCAGATCACCCCGCCAGCCCAGGTCACCCCGTCGGCCCCGGTCAACCTGCCAGCCCCGGTCAACCTGCCAGCGAGGTCATCCCGCCGACTCAGGTCACCCCCGCGGCGAGCCGGACAACGGCCGGACACGCGGCCGGCACCGTGGTTCACCGCCGACACGGGTCCGCGCGCCGACTTTGGGCCCGCGTTCCACTCGCGACGAGGAACGGGACGCACATTTCCGCGGACCAGCGGGCTTCCGACTACCGAAACGGCACCTTACGCTGAGACGATCCCTTTCCCTCGCCCACGCACGGATCACAAAGAACCGTGCCCACTACTTGACAGGAACCCGATAGCACCGGATCGCCACGCACGACCCGGAACACTCCACCAAGAGACCACACTTCATTCTTGCGAGACAACGTCTTCCCAATGGTGCGCGTGTATGGTTCAGGTAGTCGGTTAATCTTCTCCCCCGGCTCCCACCACCTCTGTGGGGTGCGTGGCAGTGGGCGGCGGCAAGCGACGCCGATGCCTGTCCCGCCGTTCACGGCGTCGGTAATGCATCTGACGGCGGTGCACCACACCTCACCGCCGCGACGACGATCGGCGGGAATGCAGCCCCCGGCGCACTGGCCCGCGTTCATCTCCGCCCCGGCGGTCGCGGTCACGGGTATCGGACGGCGACGCACCCGCATCCAGCCGACGGACGCCCGATAGCCGACGACACCCGATAGCCGACACCAGCCAGTCGACGCCAGCCAGTCGACGCCCGATCGATACCGCAGCCCGCCGCGCAATCGCCTCCGCCGGATCGACCGCCGGCCCGATCCACCCCCGGTGACCGAAACCCCGCCCCGGAAAGGTGCACCCATGACCATGATCCCACCGCCCCGCGCCCGGACCGACCGACCCGTGCCCGTGGGGGCGTCGGCCGCAGCCCCGCCCCGGACCGACCTGGCGGACCGGACCCCCC
>NZ_JAMQQF010000071.1 GCF_023716945.1 Frankia sp. AiPs1
CAGTCTCCTTACCGCCGGCCCGACCTCCGCGATCGCTGCTTAGCGTTGTTTTTTCGCTGGAAGCTACGGGCGGGCCAACATGGCCGGTGCCGGGGTCCGCTGGACCGGCACCGGCCCAGACCGGCGGATGGGCGGTAGCCCCACCCGGGACGCGACCAAGGCCGCGTCCCGGGGGTGCGGCGGTCGCGACAGGCCGACATCAGCACCGGCCCTAACTCCGCCATCACGCGGCGTCCAGACCGGATGCCTTCCCCTGGTCCTCGCCTGGTCGGGCACTCACGCAGGATCAAGGATGGTGTTCCAGGCTATGTCGAGGAGGGGGTCGAGGACCATCGCGTTCACGGGGCCGAAGCGCTCATGCGGTCGCGGCGGCGGCGCGCCGGGCGGAGGGTACGGGCGCACGGACAGGCCGGTGACGCCCGCGGCTGCCGCCGTCCAGGCCAGCAGCGCTGCGGGCAGCGGTTCGATCGGCACAGGCACCGCAATGAATCCCGTCGGCCGCAGATGCCGCGACCACAGATCCATCCGCACCGTCTTGGCGAACCCGGGCGAGCCCGGCCCGGTGCCGGCAGGGCCGTTCTGGTCGACCAATGCGGCCATTACCTCCGAGTCGTGTGTCCAGCTGCGTCGGCTGGAATTCATCGACCCGATGACGAGGGCCTCGTCGTCCACAAGCACCATCTTCGCGTGGACGTAGGCGTGTGGACCGGTCGACGTCCCGTCGTCCCCCACTGCCTCGAACACCAGGAACCGGCCCGGGAAGGCTGCCGCGATGGGATCGATGAACGCCCGGCGCCGGAACGCCACGTCCGGCAGGTCCTCGACGCTGTCCTCCGCCGCGATGACCACGATGCCCGTGCTGCCGCGGGTCAAGGCGGACCGGATCGCGGCCCCGAGCCGGGGGTCCCCCACGAAGTATTGGTCCTCCATGAAGAAGTAGCTCCGCGACGAAAGGATCGCGTTGGCGGCGAGCTCGCTCGCGGTGCGGATCGCCTCGGGGAAGGGGAGTCCCGCGGAGTATGTGTGACCTACCTGGACGCGTACCGGCCCCCTGGAGACGGCGGGTACCGGCGCCGCGGCGCGCTTCAGCGGGTGCGCCGCACCGTCGGGATGTGCCGTCCATCGCTCCACGAACGTGTTCAGGACCGGCTGGGCGCCGGGTCCCCTGATCCGAACGGAGACGTCGAACAACGGCGCTCCCTTCGAGACGGGCAGCAGCCGGTCGTCGGTGAACTCCATCCCGCCGATGTACGCGAGGAGTTCCGTGCCGGTGTGGACGACCACGATCTTCTGATGGTGCGAGCCGAACTTGGC
The DNA here is from genome assembly GCF_023716945.1 of Frankia sp. AiPs1. GTDB lineage: Bacteria > Actinomycetota > Actinomycetes > Frankiales > Frankiaceae > Frankia. The sequence goes on from NZ_JAMQQF010000071.1 coordinate 1,315, forward strand.
GTGGTTGCCGTCGACGAACGCGAAGCTGTTCGGGAGCGCGCGGACGGCACCGACGGCGATCGGGTTGTTGACATTCGGCTTGACGAAGGCCTTCTGCAGCGCGTCGAGCGCCAAGGCGGTCATGGGATCCCGTGCCAGCGGACCGGCCGCCTGGAGTAACGAGCCGCCTTCCCACAACTGCATGGCGACCTCGGCGCCCTTGCCGTTGCCGGTGACCTCGGTCAACGCCTGCCGCAAAGACCGACCCCCGGGGAAGGCAGCCAGGTCGATCTGGCAGTTCCAGGAGGACAGGTAGACGAAGCCGCCGGGGCCGACCTGGGCCAGGTCATCGGCCAACGACGCGAAGAAGGCATCGCCGCCCACGAGCAGGCGCACGTCACTGCCCTCGGTCGCTGCGCCGAGGTGATGGGTGGGGTCCGGGGGGAGACGGAACCGGTCCAGGCCGACGTCGCCGGGTGGAAGACGATCGACGCCGGCCGGAGCCAGGACCAGCGTGCCCGCGGTGAACGGGAACGCCGTGCCGTCGGCGTGCTGGAACGGTCCGGCGATCGGGGCTCCCGGCGGATCCCCGGCCGCGGCGTCCGACAGCCACCGGTCGAGGACCGCCTGCGGTATGGCCACCGCGGGAGCATCGTCGGTCCACAGCACCGCGCCGAGGCTGCCGACCAGGGCTATGACGTCGCCGCCGGCCGGCAGCGGTCCAGGTTCCCCCGCGGGCGCTCCCGCCCTGCCGCTGGCCAGTTCCGCCAGCGCCTTCAGCGGGACCGACACCACCTCCCCGCCGCTAGTCTGGACGAGCGCGGTGGTCTCGAACGGCTGGGCGACGACGCCGCCGGGCAGTGTCACCGCATCACCGGTGGGACGGCCGGCCGTATCCGCAGGACCGCCGGCGGCGAGCCATGCGTCGGACAGCGGCTCAGGTATGGCGCAGGTACTCGCCCAGCGGAGGCAGACGACGACGCCGTTTGTGTACGGGACTATGACGACGTCATCGCCTTGAGCGCCCTGTTCGCCCGTGCGAGCTCCGAGGCCGGCTGCTGCCGCGGTCTCGTCGAAGCGGCCGTAGCCGAAGACCCCTTCCAGGGCCGCCAGCGTCCTCGGGCCGGGGTAGCCGTCGACAACGCCGGCTTCGGTGCGGATGTCGAGGGCGGTCTTGAAGGCCAGGGAGGCCGCGTAGGTGGCCGGCCCCCAGACGCCGTCCGCCCCCGAGGGCCCGAGGTCGAAGCCCAGCTGGGCGAGGGCGGACTGGTAGTGCCGGACCGAGTCGGCAGGCGCGACGTCGCCAGGCCGGTCCCCGAGGGTAGCCTCGGCGTTCAGCACTGAGGTGAGGACGGCGTCACCGGTGAAGAGCGGTGCGGTGAAGGACAGGCCAGCTTCGGCGCCGTCCAGGACCTCCGGCGCCGCCAGCGGTGGCCCCAGCGGAATTGTCTCCGCGAAGACAGTCCGAGTCCCGGTGGGCACGAGCTCGGCCATGACCACGGCCTGGGCTGGCGAGGCCGGGTCGGCACGATAGCGCTCCTGTTCGGTGACGACCAGGCGCAGGCCCGTGCCCGTGGCGTCCTCGAGCAGGACCTCGCCACGCCAGAGCACGGCCTGCGATGGCTCGGCCGCGGCGCCGCCGGCGACGGTGGCGACCTGGTCGGGCGCCCGCTCCCAGCCGAGGTCGGGACCGCGCTCGGGCACGGACCGCTCGACCGTCACCTCGATCTCGGTGCGGAAGGACGGCGCGGCCGGGAAGAACGGACCATGCGGCCGGGCGGGTGCGACGCCGGTGACGGCGACGACGCGCCGGTGCGGGTCATCAGGCAGGGTCGCTACGGTCACCGCCCGGTCGGGGCTGAGCTGCAGGTGATCGACGACGACCGACGGCGAGATCTCCCGGTCGGTCAGTGCGTGGGCCTGGTAGCGGACCAGCACGAGGCGCACGAAAGGCGTGTACGCCTCGCCCGCGTCGAGGACGACGTCGCTGAACCACCGGTCACCGGGCGCGTCGAAATGCACGGCGTGCGCGGCGACGTCCACCACCCGGTCCAGGTGCGGAACGCGGACCGCCTCCCCTACGGCCAGCGCCTCGGGGAAGGACCAGGCGCGGGGGGCTTCGGGCGAGAGGGCGCCGCCGGCGTGCAACGGGTCGAGGCCCCACAGGCTCACCGCGTCTCTGGCGGTGCACAGCCGGTCGCCCAGTGCCTCGGTCGCGGGCAGGCAGACGACGCCCAGCAGTTCGCCGTCACCGCTGCTGAACCAGGGCCGCTCGAGATAGACGCGGATCGCCCTTCCCCGCCGCACGCTCGTGCGGACGTCGGTCGTGTGCTCGCGCTCCCAGCCGAAGGCCGGGACGACGTCGGCGACGACCGGCGCGTCGGGGTTGGCCGAGGCGGGCAGGTGGATTTCGGCGGGTGCCCCGACCCGGGAGGTCGCGGTGCCCTCCGGCTGCCCCGCGGCGTCGCGGGATACGGTCTCGGCCTGATACCTCACGACGTGATGTCGGGTATCCCCGATGGCGTGGGCAAGGTACACGGCCTGGTCGGCGCCTACGCCCGCGATGCGGGCTGTGCCCGGCCACGCCAGGGCGTTCTCGGCCACGACGAGCGCCGGCTGCGCGCCGGGGGTGGCGATGACGTCGCCGATCGAGACCTTCTCCGGGACCTCGACCTTGCCTATGACCTCGTCATGTTGCACGCGGGTGGGCTCTGGCCGGCTCGGGTCGTCTAGCGGATCGGACCAGGCGGCCCGGACGGTGACCGCGCCCGTGCTGGCCAGGTCGACGAGCAGGCCGCCGCTCAGTGAGGCGGTCGTGGCCTGGGCGGCGCGGGCGACGTCGAGCGGCGCCGTCCCGGGGTCGGGTGCCGAACCGGTGAAGGGGGCCGAGAACCTCGTGAACCGAGGGACGCCGAGCGGCTGGCTCACCCGGTGCTCGAGCCGGAGCATGCTGGCCGGGGTGAGCGCCCAGTGGCCGCCCTCCAGCGCGAGCCGGGTGATCGAGGCCCGCTTGGCCATGCTGCCGGTCAGTCGCTCCCCGGCCCCCGCCCAGTCGCCGAGGGCGCCGGCGCCGCTCAGGTCGGTGTCGAGGCGCCGCGCGAACCACTCCCACACTCCCAGCAGCGAAAGGTCCGCGGGATCGAGCAGCGTGCTGACCCTGACCTCCGTACGGCGCCCCTTGGGCAGCATGACGTCCAGCGTGCGTGAGGCGGCGTCCCACACGGGTAGGCCTACCCCTTCGGCGAGCCGGAGGGAGAGGGGCACCGGATCGGGCCACGTCCCACCGAACCGCAGGACGACGACGCCGGCCTGCGCGCCTGCGAAGGGCAGCGGGTCTTTCTGCTCGAACGTCAGTGTGCCGTCGCCCGCGACGGTACCGAGCCAACCGTCGGGTACGCCGGGCAGACCGCGCAGCGCGATGCCGCGGGCGAGTGGGTCGGTGAGGTGCGGGACCGCCGGACCGGTGGGCGAGACCCGGTCGGTGGCCACGTCGCGCGCCGCGAGCAGGGCGTGCACCTCGGCGGCTGGGAAGAGGCGGCCGCTCGCGTCGTCCAGACAGCCGTGCCGTTCCACAAGGTCGACGGTCGCCTTGGGAGGCAGGAACACAGCAGTTGCCGTCGCGGTCGAGGCCACGCCGTCGAGGTCGGGGGTCAGGTTGCGGCTGTCGATCGCCAGCGTCGGGCGGCGGTCAGGCTCTCCCGCCCCCGGCTCTGCCGCTGCGGGCTGCAAGGTGGCGACGACGGGCGCGGCGACCGGTTCGAAGCGCAGGTAGCGCCGTCCGGCCGGTTCGGGCGGCAGGGCCGGCAGGTCGCCGCCGTCCCCCGGTCGCAGCCCGCCCCCGCCAAGATCGACCGCCCTCAGTCGCATCCGGTAGCGGTCCCCGAACCGCAGTCGTGGCAGCGAACGCGGCTGCGGCGTGCTGGTGACCGACAGCGGCGAGGTCGCCGGCGGCGCTCCCTCGGGCTCGGTCCCGGCGTCCTGCGCAGTGACCTCGCGGCCGATCGGCGCGTAGGGTCGTGGCGCGCTCAAGCTCCACCCGGTCCAGCGCACGACGGCCTCGGCCGTGTCGAACGTGCGCGGCGTTCCCGGCGGACCGGCCGGCCGCTTGGCCGCGGTGAGTGACGCGGTCGAGAAGCCCTCGTCCTCCGCGGGCCAGGGCACACCGCCGATGTCGTACGCCAGGCGACGCAGGTGCAACGAGCGCCACTCGGCGGTCGCGTCGTGCCAGACGTCCACCCGGTAGCCGTGCGTGAGGTGCGCAGCGGTGAGCACCTCCTCGACGCCGCCGCGAACGGCGGCGTCGAGGCGGGCGGCGCGCTCGAACGCCAGGAGTGCCTCGGGGGCGTACAGCAAGGACGTGACGGCGAACCCATCGGAGCGCAGCGCGGGCAGGCCCACCTCGACGCCCGGGTCGGCCCGGCCCCCGACCGGATCCCGCTCGGCGATGTTCAGCGCTTTCGTCAGCGCGCCCTCAACATCGAACTGCACCAGCGACCACAGCGCCGGATCGAGGAGGGCGGCGCCGTGCGCCACCCCGCCGCGCATGGCCCGACCGGCGAACCGGGTCGGAGCTGGGAGGAAGTCCTGCGGGTCCACCGCGGTCCGGGGCAGTCCAAGTTGCTCGTCCTCGGCCGGGAGGAGGGACCAGCCGCGCACTGAAATGGTCGGGAAGGCCTCACCCGGATTCACCGCGGCCAAGCCCGGCGCATCGGGCGGGAGTTCCAGTTCGATCACTAGCCCGAGGGCGCGCAATAACGCCGGGTGATGCGTGAGCGTGCCGAGGACGCCGTGCACGTCGAGACGGTCCCGGGTGTCGGCGGGGTCGGGGCGACCGGGCCACGGCCGGTCACTGCGATCGGCGCGGCCCGGCAGCCGCATCGCGCGGAACCGGTCCAATGCCTCCTGGCGCGAGGGCGGATCCGCCGCCAACGCCTCCCGCATGCGCTGTTCTCGCAGCTCGCGGTCTAGAACGCCGAGGCCCGGGTCCGCCCAGGTCAACCTGTCGCGTTCAAAGCTCTGGAGGCCGGCGCGGTCGTCGGCCCGGCGGCGCTGTCCGACCAGTTCGTCCAGCTCACGGGTCGTCGGCGGGCGGCCTGGGCTGCGAAGCCCCATCGTCGTGACGAGGTCCTCGACGGTGCCCGCGAGCGTGCCCGTGGGGGAGCTGCGCACGGTCGACCCACGGTGGTCCTCGAGCACGAAGTCCTCGACCGCCAGCTCCGGACGGAACAACGCTTGCCATAGGTCCGGGCGCAGCCCGCCAGTCGCGGTCTGAGCGGACCACGGCCGGCCGGCCAGTTCGAGGTCGATGGTGGGCGCTGCATCGACGAGCCGTTGCGTCCAGGTCAGCAACCCCGGCACTTCGGCGAGAGTACGTGCCCCGGACAGTCGCGGTAGGACGACGACGTCGACCCGACGGGGGTCAGCACCGCCGGGGACGGCGACGAGAACCAGGGTCGTGGGCATCAGGCGAACGCCTCCGCGTACTCGTCCCAGTCGCTGGGGGCGACCAGCATGGCGAAGTCGGGATCGCCGCCGTCTACCCCGAACGACCGCTCTACCGTCATGGTGACGGATTTCGACACGGCGATGATCGAGACGCTGACGATCACTTCGGCCGAACCGTGAATCTTGTTCCTTGTCAGGTCGTAGCCCAGTTCGAGCCGGAACACCACGGACACGGTGACGATGCCGAGCACTGAGACGAACCCGGAGGCCTCGAAGAACCCGCCCAGGACGGCCGACGGTTTCGCCCGGTCGTATGTGAAGTAGAAGCCTGCCATGATCCGCACGCCGCCGGAGGCCACGCCGATGTCGAGCTGGAACTCGCCACCGAACTCGAGGGCGGCGTCCAGCGCCTTGATGCCCTCGGTGTCGATCTCCAGTTCCAGGTAGCCACCCCCGCCCAGCAGGCTGATCGTGAGGACGAACGGGTGGTGGCGCTCGGCAACCGCGAACCGCAGCGACGGGCGCCCGTCGACCAGCGGCAGCAGCACACCGGTGCTGAGGCGTACGTCGTGCAGGGCGAACACGGCGAGGGGGAACGGGGGCAGGGCGATCGACTCCTCGACCTTGACCGACACCCCGTCGACGGAGATCTTCGGGCCGCCCGGGCCGCCGAGCAGGCTGGAGAATTCCTGCAGCTTCTCCTGCACGGCCGCCAGGAAGGCGAGCGGCCCGACGAAGTCGATGTGACCCAGGTGCACGTCGACGTCCGCCCCGGCGCCATCGGCGCTGGCGAACCGGAATGCGTCGATACCGACCTCGACCGCTCCGGCAATCGTGATCGTCAGGTCCCGTACGACACCGGCAACGGTCGTCGCCCCCCGACCCCCGGTGAGTGATCTGCGGATCGTCGCCCGAACGGCGAGGCCTGCCCCCGACCTGTCGACCTCGACCATCGGGAGGTGGATCGTTGGGCCGCTGATCGACGGCGCCCACGCCAGCTCCGTGACGACGGCGTCGGCGAGCGTGCCCGACGGCTCGAGGCGACTGGTCAGCGTGGGTGCCTGCATTCCCGGATCGCCCGGGTTGACCAGGTCTTTGAGCTTAAGGACGCCAAACAAGGTGGCGGTGTCGGGGAAGAAGGCAGCGGGGTCGAACCCGGCGCCGACGGCCGAAGCGACGGTGGGGCCCAGTTCGCGTGACAGCGCGCTCGGGGCGAACTCGGGGACCGCGACCCCTCCGCTGGCACCGGCGGTGAGCCCCAACCCGGCAAGCCCGCCGGGGGAGGGCATCACGGCGGCCCAGATCCCCTGCCCGACCAGCCCGTGGCTCACGTAGTTGGCGTCGAATCTGATGCTTCGACCGGCGTGTTCGGGGCCGGAGATCCGGGCGATATCGGGCACCTGCACGGCCGCCTCCGCCACCTCGGGGATCCACGTGTCGGGCCCGTTCGCGCCGGCGTCCGCCCGCAGGGTCATCGCGTCGACGACAACAGTGGTTTCCCTGCTCCCCGACGCCCGGGCAGTGGCCAGCGCAACGGGCTGGTTGCCCACGTTGGCCGCCGGCGAGGCTTTCGAATACCCGGCGGCAACGGCCGCCAGCGCAGCGGCATCCCGCCACAGGGCCAGGCGGACGAAGACGAGCGGCGTAGTAAAGGTGAATCGGCCACCGGCCGCATCGAGGCCCGCGCAGCTGAACAGCAGCGGGACCGACGTCGAACCGGCCGCAACCTTCACCCAGAACGCACCGGGCGCGATCTCGCTGTCCTCCGGCCGGGACAGGTGCGGCGTGACCGTCGTCAGCAACTCCAGCCGGTCACCAAACGGGAACGCCCTCGCCTGCGGGGCGGTCAGCGGCAGGGTCCGCACCCGTTGCCGGACCGAGACGTAGCTGTACTGGTAGAGGTTCGCCACGGGGACGCCGCCCGCCGCCGTCGTCCGCTCGATCCTCCGCTCGGTCACCGTCACGTGCACCGCGCGGTGCCCGAACGGGAAGAGAGCGCCTTCCTCGGCGACGACAACGCGCTGGTCGCGGCCGAACACGGCGTCGTGGGACCAGTAGCTGAGGTCCGTGCTCTCGCCACCCGGACCGCGCGGGCGATGCACGAGGTCGACGTCCGCCTGGGTCGCGAGCTGGGCGAACACCTGTTGCCCGTGGAGGTCGAGGACGTCCGCGAGGATCCGGTCGCGTTCGGGACTGTCCAGCCGGAGCCCATCCGCCACGAGCCGGGCGCCGGGCGGGCCCAGCTTCGAGATGGCGTCCTCGAGCAACGCCCGCACGTCGTCCAGCACGTCCCCGGTCGCCGCGTCGACCGACTCCCACGAGCCGGTGGACCGCAGCGACGCGCCAAGCGCTGAGACCCAGAGCCGGCTGGCTTGGGCTGGCACCGGCCGGTAGGGGCGCGAAACCCGCCGGACGACCGTGTCACCGAGCCACCGTCGCAGCGGGCCCTCGACGGTGACCTCCTCCACCGCCGAGGGGGACCCGGCGACAGCGTCGAACCGCCCCTTGACGTAGCCGGCGAAGCCCGAGGTGAGTACGACCAGCTGGTGGCGGTCGCCGGGTTGCAGCGAGGAAAGGAACGGGACACCGCGCGCTGGGTCCTGAAGCCACGGCCGATCCGACGGTCGCCAGTCCGGCGACCACACGGCCCGGACCGGCACGGTCCCCGACTGGTCCGCCGGTCGGAACGCCTCGCCATCCACGACGCCGAGAACGCCTCGCCACAGCTCGGTGCGCCCCGCACGAGAGGTAGCAGAGTCTGTCGTGCTCCACGCACTGCCCTGCTCCGGGGAGAGCCACAGGCGCCAGGGGAGCTCCAGAGCCGTCTCATGGGCGAGGGGCGGCATGATCGGCGGGGCATCTTGAGCGCCGGCCCGGGAAGCGGGTGGGACCACAAGGTCGAACCGGTGCCACGCCAGGAGGGCGTCGAAGGTCAGCGGCAACGGCAGAAGTTGCGGGGGCACCGAGAACACGAGGCGGCTGGGCGAGGCCAACCGCGAGGAACTGAGCCCGGCGGCGTCAGGGGGTTGCGACCCAGAGGCGAGGAACTTCTCCGGCGGGCCGCACCCCTCAGGGCTGGAGTCGTAGTACGCCTCCTCAGCGAGGTGCTGGGGAGGAAGCCGGAACACCAGCAGGCGGGGTTGCCCCTCGGGTTGCCCCTCGTCGGCGACCGCGAGGACCGCACCCCTGGGCGTCCGGACCACACCGAGCCCCACCAGTTCGACTTCAAGCAGCAGAAGGTCGTCCGGTCGCAGCATCCGCAGCGTCTCGCCCATAACAGCCCTCGTCTCGTCATGCCAAAACGCCGGGGATACGTATCACCACAGCGCTGGACGCGGAGACCACCAAGGCCAGCCCCTGCGAGCGCTTTGGCCCAGTCTCCTCCATCGGAAGTTGGGGCCGCTCGGCCCGGACCTCGATCCTCTCGGCGACGACGACACCGGCGAATTCGATGCGGTCACCGAATGGCAGCCACGAGGACAAGAAGACTGAAGGGCGCTGTGGCGCTGTGAGTGTCGGGCAAGCAGCGCTATTTCCGCCCGCGTGCAGAGGAGTATGGGCATCCGAGTCGTCCACCTCGGAAATCGACGTCGATCGCCACCTTCGTCCAATCCTCTGCCGCTGTCGCGGTAAAGGCGTACACCTCACTTCCGGATGCGGCGATCATGCTCGGTCGAACACGGGAGGACATCGGGAGTGCGCTGCTCGGAGCGTAGCGGCTCTGTCGCGGTAAATCCGCAATTTACGGCGACAGAGCCTGACGGTTCGCGCTCGCTCGCCGCACCCTGTCGGCCTGCCAGGTCGGGCTGACCGGCCCCCACTGAAATCGAAGACCGTGGAGGAGCTGGCCGGGCTTCCTGGGAGCATGGCGCGCGAGTCATCCCGACGGTCGAGGAGCGAGCGGTGCCCACCAACTTCCTGACCGAGGATCAGCGCAAGCGCTACCGCCAGTTCACCGGGATGGCCGAGAAGCGCTTATGGGCCACGCTGGCCGCGGCGCCCACCCCGCAGCAGGCGCAGCGGCTGCAACAGATGGTCGTCGTCCCCGGCGGGCGGCGGGTCTCGGAACTGGACCGGCTGCGGCGCTCCCCGCGCGACATCTCGCCACGCGGGGTGGTCGAGGCCCTGGAGCGGTACGACGCGCTGAAGACGTTCGGCGGGCCGACCTGGGACCTCTCCGCGATCCCGCCAGGCCGCATCCAGGCGTTGGTGCGTTTCGCGAAGGCCGCCCGCGCCCAGGCCGTCGCGGAGCTTGGCGGCCACCGGCGCCTGGCCACCCTGGTGGCGTTCGCCGCGGTGATGCCGTCGTCCGCGGCTCAGGGTGAAGTTTTGCCCGCTGGCTGCTTGGCGGCGAGCTCGCCGAGGAACCCGGTGGGAGCGTGGCCGAGCAGCTCGGTGACGCGGGTGATCTTCGGGTCCCGGAAGTAGGAGCCGAGTACGGCTTCGCCCTCGCCGCGGGTGTTCCAGCGCGTGACGATCACGACGTGACCGGGGTCCGCCAGGTCGCGGATGACGTCGTACCCGGTGCAACCCGTGGTGGCCGGCATGTCAGCGCCGATGGCACGGGCGAGGTCCACGCCCTCCTGCGCGGACTCGGGCGAGAAGCGCAGGTCGAACACCGACGAGACGGCCATGACGGGACCTCCAGCGACTAGTACGTCCATACTAGAAAACGGTAACTAGGATGGCCGTACTAGTCAAGGCTGCCGGTGAGGGCTCGCAGCAACACCGACGCGCTCTGCTCGAAAAGCGCGACCGTGCCGGCGGCGCGGGCCAGCACGAGGCTTCCCTCCAGGAACGCGACCATCACCTGCGCGGTGGCGCTGGCCTGCGACGGGGGGACGCCGACGTGGCGCAGCCGCGCTGCGAGGACGTCGATCCATGACCGGAACGCCGTGTCCGCCGCGGCGTTCAGCGCGGACTGCGCCGGTGACGCCTCCACCGTCACCGCCGCCACCGCGCAGCTCGTGCCACCTGCCGCCTTCGCCACGACGGGGCTGATGAGCGCGATGAAGCTGCGCAGCACAGCGTCCGGATCGTCCCCGCCGATGCTGGCGAACTCGGCCCGGACCCGGCGACCCGTCCAGGCGACGGCCTGCTCGGCGAGGTCGTCCTTGCCGCCGGGGAAGTGGTGGTAGATCGCCCCGCGTGCCGCGCCGCTCGCGGCGAGGACGTCGGTGAACGAGGTCGCGGCCAGTCCCCGCCGGCGCAACGACAACGCCGCCGCCTCCGTCATGCGTTGCCTGGTGTCGCCAGCCATCAGCACCTCCACTCGTACGACCGTCCTAGCGTAGAGCGCGGTACGACCGCCTGATCGCGCACCAAGCGGCATCACGCCTTCGTCTGGTCGGCGTGAACGGGCCGGTGCGGGGAAGGTGTCCTGCCGATTGATGCCGAGGGTCACCGGTCGGTTCGCACAGCCGTGGAGGAAGACCATGATTTCCGGGTCGGGGCGCGTGCGGGACTTTCTGGACCTGATCAGCCCGGAGAACGTCGAGGCGGAGGGTGTCCGAGGACGGATAGTCGCGGAAGGCGTCGGGCTCCTCATGCTCAGTGTGCTGGTCGGGGTCGGTGCGCTCGTCGGGCTGCCGTGTGGCCGGCCCGTCGTCGGCGTCCTGGTCGGTCTCTGCGTCGCCGGCGGCCTGCTGGTGTCCTGGCTGGCGTGGACGATCGCCTTCTATGTACGCAGGGGTCGACGGGACCGTCAGGCGCAGCGCGGGGGAGGGGGACCCGCTGGCATCGGATGACATCCCCCTCGCGTGAACGCGGGGATTCACGGCGACCTCCAGACTCCCCGACTGGGTGCACCGGAACAGCCAGTCCCGTTAGCCGACTGCCTGCGAGCGGCATAGCGTGACTGTCCGTCCCATGCTCGCAGGCGTTGTCCCGCTGTCGCGGCAGCCGGGAGACCCCCTCGACCTCTAGATCATCGCTGTATGCGGCCGGTGACACGTTTCTTACCGGCACCCCCCTTCCGCGCCGCCTGGGGCCCGGTGAGGATCGACGGTCCCACCGCCCGGAACAACTCCCTCGGGCCCTCAACGAAGGCCGACAGGTCCAGCTCCCCGCATCGGTGCCGGAGTTTCTGGCGTGCCGGTGACCTTCGAGGGTGCCCCGAATCGGGCCAGGAGGTGCCACACCTTCTTGATGGTCTGGGGGTCGTGGCGGCCGGCACGTGCAGCATTTCCGACGATCCGAGGATCGAGCACGCCGTCGACCGCGATCTGCGTGCCCACGTCGACGTGTTCCTGGCCGCGGTAGCCGGGATGACGGCGGAGTTCCTCGATCTCGAGTCGGAAGCCGGGATGCCACTGCACCGAGCAGCCAAGACGCCCAGCCGCAGCCTCGACGATCGTGCCTCGGTAGCAGGGGTCCAGGACCAACGCCTCCGCATGGCGGTGCAGCCGGACTGGCCCGTGCACCTGCGCCTCGATGTAGTCGTCGAGCTCGTCCTGATGATCGGCGCGGGCAAGCTCGACGAGCCCCATGCGGGCCGCGACACCGAAAGCCGAAGGTTCAAGGAAACTGTCCGGATAGCAGAACGTGGTCCGCGCCAGCGTCTCGGCAGCCAGCCGGAAGTGGGCCGAGCCGAAACGTAGCGCCCCGCCGACCGGCCTGCGACGGAAGTTCAGCGCCCCGTAGACAGGCCGCTCATGAACGGTCGCCGCGTCATAGGCCCCGGCGAAGATCCGGCTCTCCCAGAGCCACCGGTCGCCACCTGGATGCGCGGTCAGTCCACCGTTGCTTGTTCCCGTGACGAACTGCGAGCGGTAGACGCCGTCCTCGGCCATGGCGTCCAGAATCGGCTTGGCGTGCACCAGACGGTCCGGGTGGAAGTTCAGGGTCACCCGCAGCGTCGAGTCCATCGGAGGACCCGACGCCAGCTCCGCAACATGACGAAGGGCCCGTTCCTGCGCTGTCCGAGAAGCTGTGGAGCTCATCGGCACAGTGTTCCCCAACGTGATCAATCGGTGCACGTCGCGCAGTGGGCGCAGGTCGGCGGCCGGAGTGGAGACGGTGAAGCTGTAGCGGCCGAGCACGATGAGGTTGCGGTGCCGGGGCGGGGAAGGCCGGGCGATGTCCTCGTCCCGGATCTCGTGGCCAGCGGCGCGGAGCCGGGCGACCGCAACGTCGACGTACCGCGTCGTCCACAGCACCACGGCGTCGAGGACCAGGCCGAGCGCGCCGAACTGGTCCTCCATCCCGTCCCGGTACGCCCGGGTGATCTGGCCTGTATCAAGAAAGAAAGGAAGGCCATGGCTGTCCGCGAGGGAGGTCCAGGCAGTGAGCGCGTGGGACGCCCGGTTGTATGACAGGGTCGCGATGCCGCAGCAGACCTGGGGTGAGGAAGTCGTGCGGCGGCTGCCGCCCGACGCCTGCGCCGGGCCGGCTGTCATCCTCGACGCCGGCTGCGGGTCCGGACGCGTGACCGCCTCGGTGCTCGACCGCTTCCCGGACGCGACGGTGATCGCCGGCGACGTCTCACCGAGCATGCGCGAGCGGGCGCAGCAGCGGCTGGCGCGCTATGGCGATCGCGTGCGGGTCGTCCCGCTCGATGTGGCGGACGACGCGATGCTCGCCGTGCACGACGGGCGGCTGTTCGACGCGGTGCTCTCCACCGGAACTTTCCACTGGATCCGCGACCACGCCGCGATGTACCGGCGGCTGGCGGCCGTGCTGCGCCCCGGTGGCGCGCTGGTCGCGCAGTACGGCGGGGACGGCAGCGTCGCCGGGGTCCGCGCGATCGTCGACGATCTCGGGATCGACTGGCGGCGCTTCAACCACTATGCGGGCGCGCAGGAGACGCTCGGCTGGCTGCGCGATGCCGGCTTCCGCGACAGGTGGGCGTGGCTGGCGCCCGAGCCGGTCGACCTCCACGACCGTGAGGCGGCGGTCGCGTATCTGCTGGGCGGCGTGCTCGCGCCGTACGTCGCAGAGCGGCCGGCGGTCGAGCAGCGCGAGATCGCCGAGACCGTCGCCGACCGCCTCGGCGAGCCGCGCGTGCTGTTCGTGCGCCTCAACGTCCTCGCCCGCCGCGCGTGACACGGGACGACTTCGCTGACCATGGCCCCACTTCGCTGGTGGGGGGCAGCTGGTGGGGGACACCGGAGATCCCCGCCGGGGGTGGGGCATGACGAGGGCGGGGCCACAACTCGTCGGAACTCACGTGCCGATCACCGGCGGCGGAGCCGGCTTCATCCCGTGCAGGTGCGTCAGCGTCGGTGCAGCTCCGCGAGCATCAGGGTCGGGTCGTCGCCGGCCAGGTTGGCGCCGTTGGTCACGTAGACCCGCTGCCCTCGAACGGCGACGGCCGTGGTCCCCTGCATCCCGTCCTCGGCGTCGAGCAGGGTCTGGTGGGCGCCGTCCGCGTCCACCCGCACGAGTCTGCTGCCCTGGTTGATCGCGGCGAGGATCTCGGTGCCCCGACCGGTGAAGTCGAAGTCGTCGATTCCCGCCAGCCCCGTGGCCCGGATCTCGGCGCGCCCGCTGCCGCCGTCCCTGGTCACCGGGATGCGCACGATGGTGCCGTGGTCTGAGTTGCTCGCCCACACGGCGCCGTCGTGGATCTTCATGCCGTTGGCTCCGAAGAAGCCCTCGGGCGCCAGGGCCGGGTCCGCCGACCACACGGAAGCTTCGCCGCCGCGCACAGGCGCCCGCCAGATGCGCCCGCCGGTGGAGTCGGTGACCAGGAAGCGGTCCCGCTCGCCGTCGATGACCAGTGCGTTCGGGAAGGTGCCGGCGGGCAGCGGCACGACGAGCGAGACCGACCCGACGCCTGCGCCCGCCGCGTGATGGTCAACGCGAACGTTGACCGGTGGGGCCTGCGGGTTCTCGTCGCGGATGCCGGCGGTGGCGGGTTGCGTCGACCCCAGGGCTCGCAGGTGCATACGTCACGCTGGGAGCTTTCGCCGGTACCGCACGTCGCGAACGGTGATCCCGCCCACGACATCGTCGCGGATCACGCCGTCGGGCTCCCAGCCCTGGTGGGCGTAGAAGCGGATCGCGCGGGCGTTGGTCTCCAGGACCCACAACGTCGCCGACGCGAAGCCGGCCGCGCCGAACATGCGCACCGCCGCCGCCATCAGCTGACCTCCGACACCCCGACCCCACGCCGCCGGAAGCACGTAGAACGAGGCGACCTCGCCCACCTCCGTCGCATCCTGGTCGTGGTCGGCGCTGGGATGCAGGGAGGCGAAGCCGACCATCTCACCGGCCTCGTCGGCGACTAGGACGCCCCGGGCCGGCCACGCAGCCTGCCGCACGGCCGCCGTCCACCGCGGCACCCGCTGCGCCGGACGCAGCCCGTCGAGCAGCGACTGCGCCAACAGCCCCCGGTAGCCGACCTGCCAGGACAGCACATGCACCTCGGCGAGCCGCTCGATATCGCCGACGCCGGCCGGCCGAACAAGCACACCACGATCATCCCACCACCACGGGCGGGCCATCGCCCGTTTCGGGCGTGGTCCTCCCGGCCTAACCCCCGATCGCACCGCTCGCTTAGAGCCGCTTTGCCCCTGGAGACTCGACCCGAGCCGTCGAGGGCGGCGCCAGCGGAGGTCAGGCAGCCTCAGCCGATCGCTGTCCCCTGGGTTCGCCTGCCCTCAGGCCCGGCGGGCCTGGATGAGCCAGGCTGCCGAGTCGTACAGGACGCCTCGTTCGGTCTGGTGCCCAGCCAGGTCGGCACGCAGATCGTCGAACGCACGGCCCTGGGCGCCGGGGTCAAGGTCGCGTACCAGTCCGGCATGCTGGGCGGAGACGAACCGGAACGCGTCGTCGGGGTCGCGGCCGAAATACATGGACTCGACGAGGCCCTCCATCTGTACGTCGCAGAACCCGGCCGCGTTCAGCAGCGACCGGATCCGGGTGGGGTCGTCCAGGGCGAACGGGCTCGGCGCGTCAGACGGTGGGACAGGTATGTCACGGCCGGCGGCCAGGGAGGTGAAGAAGGCCTGGAGCCATTCGTTGCGCTCGAACGGCTGCCAGGTCAGCAGAACGATGCGCCCGCCGGGTCGCAGGGCGCGCGCGAGGTTGGTGAAGGCGGCGACGGGATCGCCGAAGAACATCACCCCGTGCCGGCTGACAACGACGTCGAAGATTCCGGTGGGAAAGGGGTGGATCTGCGCGTCGGCCTGCTCGAAGGTCGCGTTCGTGACGTGCTCGCGTTCGGCGCGGCGCCGCGCCAGCCCGAGCATCGCCGAGGACAGGTCCACACCCAGGACAGACCCCGCGGCGGCGCAGCGGGCAGCGTCCAGAGTCGTCCGCCCGCCCCCGCAACCGACATCGAGCACGGTTGCCCTCTCATCGATCGCCGCCGCGGTCAGAAACCGGTCACGGTATGCGGCGACCCCCTCATCGAAGCGGTCGGCGTGGGAGACCCAGAAAGCGCCTCCCTCGCCGTCCCAGCTGGCGAACTGGGAGGCGTTCGACGCGTCGACGCCGACCTCGGTGACCATGGCGCCCACTCTGTCAGAGCGCAGGATGCGCGGGTGAACACGGTGCCCATCAGCACGGGACGCGGCTTCGCCTAGGGCGCAGCAGGTCGTCGGGTCCACGAGCTGTTTGCGGGGCAGCACCAGAAAAGGGTTTGGTCCGCCATGGGCGAAGGGTCAACAATGATCAGGTGATCAGGTGATCAGGTGATCAGGTGATCAGGAGCCCGATGGTTCGACCGGCGACAGCCCGTTGTGGATCGCCGGGATTCAGGACGGCGACAGGGGCAGCCGCGAGGGAACAACCGTGGGTGGGCCAGCCGGGCGGCACCGGCAGGTGCGTTCGATGACCCAGCTAAGGGCGCTGGTGGCCGACGACTGGCCGGTGTGGCGTGCGCTGAGGCTGGCCGCGTTGGCCGACGCACCGCACGCGTTCGGCTCCCCGCTCGCGGCCTGGCAGGGCGACGGCGACACGGAACGTCGATGGCGAGCTCGACTCGAGGCGGTGGCCGTCAACATCGTCGCCGACCTCGACGGTCGGCCGGCTGGCATGGTCAGCGGTGACCGGGCCGGCCTGGACACCGTCGAGCTGATATCGCTGTGGGTGGCACCGACGGCCCGCGGTCGCGGGGTCGGCGATCTGCTCGTCGCCGCCGTGGTCGAGTGGGCCGAGCAGGCGGGCGCCGAGAAGGCCGTGCTGCGGGTGTACGAGAGCAACCACCACGCGGTCCTGCTCTACCGGCGCAGCGGGTTCACCCGGACCAGCGTCGCCGCGGCGGTCCCCGGCGATGACCGACCGGAGTGGGTGATGCAGCGACCGCTGGCCGCCCGGCGCATTCCGCCAGGCGACCAGGAAGGCGGCCCGGTCGCCGCGCAACGGTTCGACTAGGCACGGTGAGCGTCGACCCACCGTCCGACGCCACGGCCGGGCGAGACATGACCACGACCGCCGCCCCGCCCTCGCCGACGGGCCGGGAAATCGGTAGGGACGACGCCATCCGGCAGATATCTGACTTTCCGGAGTTTGCGGGGTTGCGGCGCGATAGCGCTGGAATTTCCATCGGCGCGAACTTTGCGGACACACCCAAATCCGAAGGATGTGTGGCGCCAGGAAGCTCACTCCAAACCTCACGTCACAATAAATCTAATGGCAAGGTAAACCGTTTTTTTGGAGGGCGATCGGGAACGGTAACACGGCGACGAAAGGAGAGATGGTGACTCTTTCGAGAAGAATACTGAGTGTTGGTGTAATGGTGTTCGCAGTTTTCGCGATCGTCCTGGCAGGTACTACGGCGCAGGCCCAGCCGCTTGGTGTTCCAGAGGGCGGTGGTCAGCAGGGTGGCGCCTGGAACGGCGGTGGTCAGCAGGGTGGCGCCTGGAACGGCGGTGGTCAGCAGGGTGGCGCCTGGAACGGCGGCCGGCAGAACAGCGGCCAGCAGAACGGGATCTGGAACGGCGGCCGGCAGAGCGGCTCCTGGAACAGCGGCCGGCAGAGCGGCTCCTGGAACAGCGGTCGACAGAACAGCGGCCAGCAGAACGGCATCTGGAACAGTGGTCGGCAGAACAGCGGCCAGCAGAACGGCATCTGGAACAGTGGTCGGCAGAGCGGCTCCTGGAACGGCGGCCAGCAGAGCGGCGTCTGGAACGGCGGCCGGCAGAGCGGCTCCTGGAACAGCGGTCGACAGAACAGCGGCCAGCAGAACGGCATCTGGAACAGCCGCCGACGATAGCGCGGCTCACTGCCGTCAGTGTCGAAAATCCTCCTTCGACGGACGGTGAACGCTCCCCATCGGGACAGCGGGTTGTGGCGGCCGGGCGACTTCTGGTGATCGCGGCGTTCTCTGCGCCGTTGGGGCTCCAGATACCGGCCGCGACAGCTGCGCCGCCTTCGGGTTGTTACGTCTGCCGAGAGGGGGCGCGTCCCGGTGAGCTGGTGGTCACATGGCGTGGGTGGCGAGTCGGGCGAGCGCGGCGGCGCTCGGGCTGCCTGGTTCCGCGGTGTAGATCACGAGTCGCAGGTCGATGGCGGGGACCAGCAGGGTCTGGCAGTCCAGGTCGAGCTCGCCCAGCTCTGGGTGGCGCAGGTGCTTGCGCAGCATCGGGATGGGTTGCACGTCATGGTTGCGCCAGCCGGCGGCGAAGTCCGGGCTGTGCGCGGCGAACTCGTTGACCAGCTCGCCGAGCACGCGTTCGCCCGGGTGGCGGGCGCTGGCCACGCGCAGGTGGGCGGCGGACTGCCGGGCGAACTCGCCCTGCGCGCCGGGCGGTGCCGAGCAGACGGTGCCGCCCAACCGGATGGACAGGCGCACGGTGTTGCACTCCTGCGCGGGCAGCAGCCCGAAGTCGGTGATCAATGCTGCTGCCGCGGCGTTCCAGGCCACGATGTCCTGTCGCTCGTCGACCAGGTAGGCGGGTATCGGCCCGATCCGGTCCAGCAGCCGGCGGGCGTCGGCGGGCACCGGCGCCCGGTCGGTGTCCGGGCCGGGCGGGGCCTGCCCGGC
>NZ_JAMQQF010000720.1 GCF_023716945.1 Frankia sp. AiPs1
GTGTCGGTGCCAGCCAGGGCGGTGTCAGCGTCGGCCAGGGCAGGGTCGCCGGCGTCGGTCGGGGCGGTGTCGGGGTCGGCCAAGACGTCGGCCAGGGCGCTGTCGGTCGGGGTGGGGTCGGTCGGGGCGCTGCCGGTCGGGGCGCAGGCGGGGGGAGGCCGGTGTCGGCTCGGCCGTGGTGGGTCGGGGTCGTGCTGGTCGCGTCGATGGTCGTCGCGGTCGCCGTGCCGGTGCTCGTCGGGTTCTGCCGGACCTACCGCGGCATGCATCATCCCAGCGATGTGATCGGCGGCGCCTTGCTCGGCGCGTGCTGGCTCGCGGCTGTGCATCGGGTGGTGCTGGCACGGGCGGGGGGTACGCGCGAGCGTCGCCGACCCGAGGGGAGGAGCGTGCGGACGAGGGAGGCGGACCAGCCCGCCGGCAGGGGCGTGGGAACGGCGGACGGCGGACGGTCCCGGGGCGCTCCTGCCGAACCCACACGTGCCTCCGGCGGCTGGGCCGCGCCCGACGGCGTGGCGCGGCGCGGTTCCGCGGAACCTGCATGACCGTGTCACGCCCTCGCGGCGGCGGCGGCGACCGCGGAGCGTGGCGGCGGCCGGTAGCTGTGGTTCCTCGGCTGTAGCAGCCGCGTCGGGTGCGGTGCGCTTTGTACGGTCGGCGGGCTCAGACCGTGCAGAATGCACCGCAATCCGGTTCCACCCCGGTGTGGGACCTGCTCCGTCTGGTCCGACGCGAGGCTCCCGTCGCCGGTGCCATCAGGCCAGGGGGGCTGCCCAGCCGCGGGTCGATGGCCCCGCCGGTGGCCGGTCCGCCGGTGGTCGGTCCGCCGGTGGTCGGCCCGCCGGTGGTCGGCGCTGTCGGCGTCAGGTCGGCGCTGCGGTGGTCCTGGGCGTCGCGGCGGGACGGGAATCGGTGCCGAAGGCGTGTAGGAAGGTGTCGACCGCGGCGCGGGCGACGGCGCGCTGCTCGGCGGCGGAGATGACCCGGGTGCCGTAGCGGCAGCGGGCCTCCAGCGATCCGGTGAGCAGGGCGGCGAGATGCTCGGCCGCGGCGGCGGGGTCGCCCGCGCGCAGGTGGCCGGCCAGGGCGAGACGGGCCAGGCGGTCGGCGAGCGCCTCGGTGACCGGGTCCGATGCCCGGCCGGTGATGATGTCGAGCAGGTCGGGGAACTGGTTGATCTCCGCGTAGAGCAGGCGCCGCAGCGCCCAGCCGCGCTCGTCGCAGTAGCACGCGACGAGCCGGCTGCCGACGTCCTCCAGCGCCGTGCGGAGATCGCCGTTGGGGTCGCGTAGCCGGTCGACGGCCGCGAGGTTCTTCGCCATGGCCCGGTCCGCCTCGGCGGCGATCGACGCGCGCAGCAGCGTCTGCTTGTCCCCGAAGTGGTTGTAGATCGTGTGCTTGGCGACGCGCGCCTCGGTCGCGATCGCATCCAGCGTGGCCTGCGCGTACCCCTCGCGGGCGAAGACCACGAACGCGGTGGCGAGGATCGCCTCGCGCTTGTCGATCCGACCACGCGTACCCGGCCGGGCGGGTACGCGCCCGGCGGCGGGCGAACCGAGGGCGTCGGGCGAATCTCGGGCGGCGGGCGAACCGGGGGTGGCGGGCGAATCCGGGGCGGCGGGCGAACCGGAGAGGGCCGGCGGACCGGAGAGGGCGGCGCCCGATCCGGCGGCTGCGGCGGGCGGCCTCCCACTCATCACGACACCGTATCCCACCCGTCGCCGGCTCTGCACCCGTCGGTGCATTCCAGCGACCCTCCTGGTTTCCCGGAACGTGGTGGCCTGTTAAAGTGCACTCGTCGGTGCAGATTGAGGGACTCGTGAGGTGAGTGATGGTGCAGGTGCTGGACGAGGGGCGGCTCGATCCCGCGCTGCGGCGGCTGATCGCGGTCGTCCTCCTCGGCGGGATCATGGGCATCCTCGACGGATCGATGGTGGCCGTCGGGGTCGACACCCTGGCCGCGCGCTTCCACGCCGCGCTCAGCACGATCGGCTGGGTCTCCACCGGCTACCTGCTGGCGCTTACCGTCGCCATCCCGGTCACCACCTGGGCCGTCGACCGGTTCGGCGCTCGCCGGCTGTGGCTGGTCGGCCTGGTCGCCTTCCTGGTCGCCTCGGGCGCCTCGGGGCTGGCCTGGAACGTGAGCAGTCTGATCGTCTTTCGGGTCCTGCAGGGGCTCGCCGCCGGCATCCTCGACCCGCTCGTGCTCACGCTGCTGGCCCGCGCCGCCGGCTCCCGCCGGGCGGGCCGGGTGATGGGGCTGATGGGCATGGTCCTCTCGGCCGGCCCGGTGCTCGGTCTCATCGTCGGCGGGGCCGTCCTGGCGCACTTCTCCTGGCGGTGGATGTTCCTGATCAACCTGCCGATCGGGGTCGCCGCGCTGATCGGCGCGCTGCGGGTCATCCCCCGCGACGCGCCGACGGGTGGTGCGCCGGTAAGCGGCGGCTCGGCGGGCGGCGGTTCGGCGGGCGGCGGTTCGGCGGGCGAGGTGCCGGGCACCCGGCTCGACGTGCTCGGGG
>NZ_JAMQQF010000721.1 GCF_023716945.1 Frankia sp. AiPs1
CCCGTGGGCCGAGCCCGGCGCCAGCCGTCGGCGCCGCCGCCGCCGCCGGATCTCCCTCCCCCACCGGGACGGCCAGCCCGGCCCCACCTGGAACCGGGCCTGCGCCGGGCCCCAGCGCGACGCCGTCGACGACGATGCCGCCACCGCGACCGCCGCCATCGCCGACGCCGGCGATGGCGGCGGCGCCGATACCGTCGGCGGCACCGACTCCAGCGAAGCCACCACCAGCCACCCCGATGCCAGCCGACCCGCCGCCAGCCACCCCATTGCCAGACATCCCATTGCCAGCCGACCCGCCGCCAGCCGACCCGCTGCCGGCGGAGCCACCTCCGGCGGGCCCTCGTTCGACGGAGCCACCGCCCGCCAGGACGTCGCCGCGGTCGCCGCCAGCAGCGGCGCTGCCAGCCGGGCCGGAGCCGCCAGGGTCGGCGCCCCCCACCGGGCCCGACCCGTCGCCCGGGCCCGATCCGTCGCCCGGGCCCGACCCGTCGCCTGCCTCGGAACCGCCGCCCGGAATGAGCACGTCCCAGCTCAGCCACGCGGGCTCGCCGGGACGCCAACCGGAGGGGATGTCCCAGGGGTCGACGAGCGGGCCGACCGGTTGCAGCGCGAGCAGTCGGGCCAGGGCATAGCCGAGGATGGCCTCGCCGGGCAGTTCGTCGGCGGTGAGCGCGGCGAGGTCGCGTTCGACCAGATCGGTGTCGAGCCGGCCGGCGACGACGTCGGGATGGCCGAGCAGCGCGCGCAGGAAACCGATGTTGGTGGTCACACCGAGCAGCACGGTGGCGGCGAGCGCCGCGTCGAGCCGGGCGATCGCAGCCTGCCGGTCGGGCCCCCAGGCGACGATCTTGGCGAGCATCGGGTCGTAGGCGGTGCCGACGATGTCGCCGGCGGCGATGCCGGCGTCGACGCGTACGGCGGGGCCCGTGGGCTCGCGGAAGGCGAGGACCTGCCCGCCGGTCGGCAGGAAACCGCGCACGGGGTCCTCCGCGTAGACGCGGGCCTCCACCGCGTGGCCGGTGAGGCGGACGTCGGCCTGACCGAAGCGCAGCGGCTCGCCGGCCGCGATCCGGATCTGCTCGGCGACCAGGTCCACCCCGGTGACCAGCTCGGTTACCGCGTGCTCCACCTGCAGGCGGGTGTTCATCTCCATGAAGTAGAACTCGTCGGGCGCGTCGGCGGACAGGATGAACTCGACCGTGCCGGCTCCGACGTAGCCGACGGCGCCGGCCACCGCGACCGCCGCGGCGCCGAGCCGTTCCCGGGTGCGCGCGTCGAGCAGCGGCGAGGGCGCCTCCTCGATGATCTTCTGGTGGCGCCGCTGCAGGCTGCACTCGCGTTCCCCCAGGTGCAGCACGGTGCCGTGGGTGTCGGCGAGGATCTGCACCTCGACGTGGCGGGGACGGGCGATGAGCCGCTCCACGAACAGGGTGTCGTCGCCGAAGGCGGCGGCGGCCTGCCGGCGGGCCGAGGCGAGGGCGGCGGCCATCTCCCCCGGCGCGCGCACGACCTGCATGCCCTTGCCGCCGCCGCCGACCGACGGCTTGACCAGGACCGGGTAGCCGAGCTGGCCCGCGGCGTCGGTGATGGCGGCGTCGGTCATCGCGGGCGACGACCGCCCGGGCACCACGGCCACGCCGACCTCGGCAACGGTCCGCCGCGCCACGATCTTGTCGCCCATCACCTCGACGGCGGCGACCGACGGGCCGATGAAGAACAGCCCGGCGGCCTCGCAGGCCCGGACGAAGGCGGCGTTCTCGGCGAGGAAGCCGTAGCCGGGATGGACGGCCTGGGCCCCGCAGGCCTGCGCGGCCTCGACGATCGCGTCGATGTCCAGGTAGCTTTCCCGGGCCGGCGTGGGCCCCAGGCGCACGGCGATGTCGGCCTCGCGGACGTGGCGGGCGCCGGCGTCCGCGTCGGAGTAGACGGCGATCGAGCGGATGCCGAGTTCGCGCAGGGTACGAATGATCCGCACGGCGATCTCGCCGCGGTTGGCGACGAGCACGGACGAGAACGCCAGACCCGGCAACCCGGCGCCCCGAGTGGACAGGCCCGGTCCGGTGCGGCGCTGGGCGGGGGCCGGACCGGTCGCGACGGCTCCCACGTGGTTCCAGGTCGACGGGTCAGCGGCTGACACCCTTGATCCTCACGTCTCTACTCCCCTCACCACCGGCCGACCGCGACTTCGCCTACCCGCTCACATCCGAAACACGCCGTAGCGCACCGGCTCCAGGGGGGCGTTCGCGGCCACCGACAGTCCCAGACCCAGCACCATACGGGTGTCGGCCGGGTCGATGACCCCGTCATCCCAGAGCCGGGCGGTCGAGTAGTAGGGGCTGCCCTGCTCCGCGTAACGGTCCAGGACGGGCCCGCGGAACGCGGCCTCGTCCGCGTCGCTCCAGTCGACGCCGGCTGCCGCGATCTGGTCCCGGCGGACGGTGGCGAGCACCGCCGCCGCCTGCTCCCCACCCATCACCGAGATCCGCGCGTTCGGCCACATCCACAG
>NZ_JAMQQF010000722.1 GCF_023716945.1 Frankia sp. AiPs1
GCCGCCGCCCCGGCGGGCGGCGTCGGGGACGCCGGCACCGGGGACGCCGCTGTCCGCCAGACGTGCTGCCCGGCGTCGGCCGTCGCTCCTGCTGCGGTCGTTGCGGTCGTCGTCGTTGCCGTGATTGCTGTCGTTGCTGTCGTTGCTGTCGTTGCTGTGATTGCTGCCGTTGCCGTTGCCGTTGCCGTCGTCGCAGGGCCGAGGGTCGCCGCCCGCGAAGGCGGGGCCGCGGGGAGCCGGTCGAGGAGTTGGCGGGCGGTGGGCCGGCGGTCGGGCCTCTTGTCGAGGGCCTTGGAGACGATCTTCCCGAGTCGGGCGGGCAAACCGTCGACCGCGGCGTTGTCGTGCAGGGTCCGCAGGAGCAGGGCCTCGAGCGGACCCTCCCCGAACGGCGGCCGCCCGCTGGCCGCGAACGACAGGGTCAGGGCCCAGGAGAAGATGTCGGCGGGCGGTCCGGGCATACCGGTCGTGGTGAGCAGTTCGGGTGCCATGTAGCCGACGCTGCCGAGGACCACGCCGGTGACCGTGACGGTGCCGGGCACCCCGGCGGCGATCCCAAAGTCGATCACCTTGGCGCCGTCCTCGGCCAGCATCACGTTGCCGGGCTTGAGGTCGCGATGCACCACACCGGCGCCGTGAATGGCGACCAGGGCCAACGCCAGCTCTACCGCGAGCGTCTGCAGCGCAGCAGCCGACAGCGGGCCGTTGCGCGCCACCTCGGCCGTCAGGGTCGGGCCCTCGATGTACTCGGTCGCCAGCCACGGAGTCTCCGCCTCCGGGGCGGCGTCCACCAGCCGCGCGACCCGGGGACTGTCGACCGCCGCGGCGGCCCGGACCTCCCGGCCGAACCGGCGCAGGAAGAGCTGGTCGCCGGCATGCTCGTCGCGCAGCACCTTCACCGCGCTGCGCCGGCCGGCGGCGTCCTCGCCGAGGTAGACCATCCCCATGCCGCCGCTGCCCAGGCGTGCGGTCAGCCGGTACGGCCCCACAGTCCGCGGATCGATGGCGCGCAACGGCCTCACCGGCATGGACCTCCTGCTCGTGGCCCATCGTCATCGATGAGCTGTCAGATCGCGGCGTGCTCGCGTGGGGCGTCGCCACGATGCCCACATTCCTGTCGACGCGCGCGAGCGACGTGCGCTCGCTGCCGCATCCTGCGTGCACGTCCCCAGCGATGCACTCACGTAATCCCACTATGTCCGACGCCTTGGCGAGGCCGTTCACAAGTTCGATCTGGGCCGCCGTGACGCCGCTCTCGGTTCGACGCCCGGCGGCGACGGCGAACCGGGCGGCGCGCGGGCCGCTCAGTCGGCGGCGCGCGGGCGGATGTTCCGCGGTGAGGCCGTTCGCCTCGGTCACCGTCCCCTCCATCGGCCGCGCGGGGCCGACTAGCAGACTGGGCAGGCATGAGTCCTCAGATGCGGCGCCTGTCCAAGCGCCCCCCCAGCGCTCGGGACGCCGGACCGGCCGTGACCACGCCGCCGCTGTTGCGGCTCGCAGGCATGAACCCATCGGTGCACCGGCAGGTCGGGATCAGCTACCGACGCCGCGTGGCGTTCGTCGACGAGGGTCTCGCGGACCTAATTCGCGCGTTGTGGGTGGCCGGCATCGATACGGACTACTCATGCCAGGGCGGGCTCAATCCGCTGTGGGGTCAGCAGGGGACGGCCGGCTATGTGGCCTTCGAAGACGCCTCGGCGGGCCGCCGCCTGTCCACCATGCTCCCGGCCGACCTGGCCGCGCGGTTGACCTGGGAGCGTCGGGTGGTGCGGTTCCAACCGGAGGAGATCTCGGGTCTGGTCGCCGCGCTCACCCTGGCCGGTCGCTGAACATCCGGCGCCGGTGTGATCCGCGAGAACGTGCTGGTCGTGCGGACGAGGTGGCCTGTAAGCCGGGTCCTGTGGCCGGGTCGCCTTGCGGCTCGCCGGTGGCGACCATCTCTCTCGGGCTGCCGTTGCCGGCAGCCTCCAGCGGTCTACCCGCAGACTCGGGCGGGCAGCCCTCGAACGCCTGCGCGGCTCGCGACCGGTTACGGCCGCGGGCCTTCTGACCTTGCTCCGGGCGGGGTTTACCGAGCCGCCCAGGTCACCCTGGGCGCTGGTGCGCTCTTACCGCACCGTTTCACCCTTACCGACGCCGTCTCCGGCACCGGCGGTCTGTTTTCTGTGGCACTGTCCCGCGGGTTGCCCCGGGTGGGTGTTACCCACCGCCCTGCCCTGTGGAGCCCGGACTTTCCTCGGCGGCACCGGCGTGAACCGGTGCCGACGCGGCCGCCCGGCCACCTCGTCCGCATCTTCAGCATAGGGCACGCGCCCGCCTAGAATCCCTGGGCACAGGGGACGTAGCTGGACGGCACGGGGCACGGCCGTCCGGGCGATCATGATGGATGGGGCAAAGATGGCGGGATCCGACCAGCCGGGCAAGAGGATCGACTACACCCGCCCTGCGAGCCCGCCACCGCCCGCCGGCGGCGCCGCGGTCCCGGCGCCGGGCGTGCCGC
>NZ_JAMQQF010000723.1 GCF_023716945.1 Frankia sp. AiPs1
CCCGCCTGGCGCGCGCCCACGCCGCCGCGGGACTCGGCCTCGGTCCAGACCGTGACGAGGCCGTCGGTGACATCCGCCGGCGTCGTCTGCCACCGCTCGGCCGGCTGCCAGACGGGATGCTGGCCCGACGGGGACGCCTCCCCGGACGGCCCGGACGATGCGGGCCCCGTCCTCGCGGCCGGCGGGCCGGACCGAGCACCGCGGTCGCCCCGGTCGGCGGGCGTCAGGGAGCCGGAGAAGTCGGCGCGCGCGGGCGTCGGCGGGAAGTCGGGCGGCGGCCCGACAGGCGGATGATCCGTGATGGGGGTGACGGGGGTGAGGGGGTCCGCGGCGACCGAAGTGGGGGGCGGCCGGGTGCCCCGCGGGGTGGTGTTCAGCGGCCGGATGAGCGCGGTCACCTCGGACAGCGACAGCGGCGGCTGCGGCACCGCGACCGGCGCGTCGGCACGCAGGTCGAGCAGCCGGGCGTAGAGCTCCTCGGCGCGCGGCCGGTCCGCGGCGACCTTGCGCATCGCCTCCTCGACGAGCGGGCGCAGGCTGTCCTCGAACCCGTCGAGCGTGGGCGGGTCGTTCACGGTCCGGAACAGCAGCCCGGGCGTCGGGCCGCCGCCGAACGGGTAACGGCCGGTGCCGGCGTAGATGAGGACGCCGCCCCAGGCGAAGACGTCCGCCGCCGAGGTGATGGGCTCGCCCTTGGCCTGCTCGGGCGCCATGAAGGCGGGCGTCCCGAGCTGGCGGTCCCCGCCATGGTCGAGATCGAGCCTGGTGGCGGTGTCCAGGGCCCGGGCGATGCCGAAGTCGATGACCTTGGGGCCGAGCCGGGACAGCAGGATGTTCGACGGCTTGAGGTCGCGGTGCACGATGCCGGCCCGGTGGATGGCCATCAGGGCGGTCGTCATGCTCACGGCGAGCTGGTGCAGCTCCGCCGTGTTCAGCGGGCCGCGTCCCACCACCGCCTCGGCGAGCGTCGGACCGTCGACGAACTCGGTGATCAGGTACGGCTGCTCGGCGGTGATGTCGACGTCGAGGACCGCGGCGGTGCAGAACCGAGCCACCCGGCGGGCGTTGTCGGCCTCCTGCTTCAGCCGTGCCCGGAACTCGGCGAGGCGGGCGAGGTCCGGCCGGATCAGCTTGACGGCCACCTGCCCGCCGTCGGGGTTCAACCCCAGGTAGACCGTGCCCATGCCGCCCGCCCCGAGCCGGCGCAGCAGGCGGTAGGGGCCGACCTGGGTCGGCTCCCCGGACCCCGGCCCGGAACGGTGGTCGTGCGCGCCGTCGGCGGCGGCGCCGTGACCGGATGGGTGGGGCATCGGTGCGTCACTCCCGCCCTGGTCGTCGAGGAAGCCGGCCAAGGCTCGGCCGGCGGCTAGCGGCTAGCGGCGCTGCGCCCTGGCCCGCCGCCGCCCCCGAGCCGCGAGCTGGTAGTGCACGGCCAGGAAGGACAGCGCGAGGAACAGCGGCAGCAGGACCGAGGACGCCGTCGCGCTGGTGTCCGCGGAGACGAGCACCATGTCGATGCCGGCGTCGAGGTCCTTGCCGCAGTCCGCCCTGACCGCGCGGTAACCCGGCCTGAAGCTGGCGAACTGGACCACCGTCTCGAAGGTACCGGCCTGGTCGGCGACGGCCCGCCCGACGAGTTCGCCGCCGGCCGTGAGCACGGCCGGCGCCCCGGGTCGGCAGCCGGCGCCGCGGGCGAACAGGGTGTCCCCCGCGGTGACGACGGTCCGGTCGAACAGCAGCTC
The DNA here is from genome assembly GCF_023716945.1 of Frankia sp. AiPs1. GTDB lineage: Bacteria > Actinomycetota > Actinomycetes > Frankiales > Frankiaceae > Frankia. Next base: position 1,743 of record NZ_JAMQQF010000723.1, read on the forward strand.
ACCGGGTTGCGCCTCCCGCGCCACCGGGGTGCCGACGGGTGGTTCCGGCGCCCCGGGAGGGAGCACCGAGGTGCACGTTCCCAGCACCCGGACCGTGCCCTTGGCGCAGCGCGGCGGCGCCGGGACGGCACACTGCTCGTCGAGCGGCACCGCGACGCCTCCCGGGCACAGCCGCCGCCCGGCCGGGCAGTCCAGTGTCGCCGCCCGCACCGAACCGTCCCAGCAGACGACCGGTACCGGCGGTGACGGCGTCGGCGCCGGGCATGCCTCGCCCACCGGCACGCCGACCGGCGAGCCGGCGCAGAACCGCTGCGTCAGCGGGCACTGATCGGCGGTGGCTCGCACCGACCCGTCCGGGCAGGTCACCGAGGCGGCGTGGGGCGATGGCGAACCGCTGGTCGGCGTGGGCCCGGCCGGGTCGGTTCGGGTGGCGGTCGGCCCCGGGCAAGCAGTGGCCGCCGCTGCCCGCCCGTGGGGGCGGGCGGGGGCCGAGCTCACGCAGGATGTCTGCTCGTCGCAGCCCGGTGCCGGCGACGGTCCGACGGCGCACGGGATGGAACATGCATCGTCGGACAGCTCGTCCTCGACGACGGCGGCGCCCGCGGGTGCGGGTGCCGCGCTGCAGGACAGCGGCGGAGCGTGGCAGCTTCCGGCGGGGACGCCGGGGGCCGGCGAGAGGCAGGGCAACGGGGTGGGTCCGCAGGCCTCGCGCGAGCCGGCGGTCGAGCCCGGCAGGCATGGCGCCGCCAGCGTGGGAC
>NZ_JAMQQF010000724.1 GCF_023716945.1 Frankia sp. AiPs1
GATCCGTCACGGCGGCGGCGGGTGCGGGCGGCGCCGGATCGGGCGGGGCGTGCCAGCCGGCGGCCCGCAGCCCGGCGAGGACCGCCAGCGCCACGAGCAGGGCAAGCAGGGTCGTCTTCGCCGGACCGAGGACCCAGGCGGCCAGGCTGCTGCGCTCCCGGGTGAGCAGCACCGTCGCCGCGAACGAGGAGGGCAGCGTGATCACGGCGACGGCATCCGGGGTCAGCTCGAGGGGGACGGCGGACAGGCCCACGGTGAGCAGCATCAGCACGCCGATCGCGCCGGTGATGCGGGAGACGTCCGCGGAGACGCTGAGCCCCACGACCAGCCGGGACCGTGGCGGGCGGCGGGCGTCGGTGGTGTAGAAGGCGTACACCTCCCGATTACGCTGGACGTCTTCGATGTAGGTGCGCGGCACCGGATCGCCGAACAGGTCGATCATCATCGGGGTGTCGAGCTCGATGCTCGTGTCGTCGGTGCCGATGCTGACGTGGTAGCTGCCCGTGCCCCCCGAGTCGACGTCGACCAGCGCCGCGGGGTGCAGGAGCTGGCGCCACGGCGGCCCGGACCGGCCGAGCACCGGCCGGCCGCGGACGAGCACGGTGCGCAGCTCCTCGCTCGTCTTGATCAGAAACGGCCGGTAGGGGTCCAGGGTGACGGCGGCGAGCGCCTCCCAGCGCCGCCCGTACTCGGCCACGGTCGTCAGCACCGGTTCAGCCGCCGCCCCGACGCCGACCAGCGCATCGATCCAGACGGTGAACCCGGTCAGGTACCGCTCGACGGCGGCCAGGTCACGCCCGTCGGGGACATCCGGGTCCCGCCAGAGCTCCCCGACGGCGAGCAGCAGCGTCTCGGCGCTGCTGAGCGGATCGAACGGCTCGGCGAGGGTGGCGGCCAGCACCCGTTCGGCGTCGACGACCTGGTCCTGCCACCGGCGCAGCCGGGACGCCGGCACGGCGAGCTCAGCCTCGCGTTCCAGGTAGGTGCGGATCGCGTCGAGGCGCAGCGGGCGCCCCCGCCCCGGTGCCAGCCGTGGATAGTTGCCGGACAGCCGGCCGGGGCGGAAGCGGGAGATGGCGTCGACCATGCGGCGGGCCGGCTCCTCCAGCGGCACCCCGAGCGGATCGGCGAGCCTGGCGATCAGGTTGCCCTGGAGGGCCACCGACGTGCCGTAGGGCATCAGATGCGCATCCGAACCCCCGGGGCCGGTCAGGTCGAAGGCCACCAGGGCCCGCTTGGACAGCGTCGAGACCGGCAACAGCACCAGTACCTCGGGCGGCAGCCTGCCGACGGTGTTCACCCGGCCCGCCCCCGTCAGCGGCACGACCTGGTTGAGCACGTCGTCCAGCGGACCCCAGTTGACCGATCGGGCCAGCCGGCACCGGTTGGCGCTGAGGATCGTGAACTGGTCGACCACCCGCCGCCGCAGTCCCAGGAAGGGCGCCGGCGGGGCGAGCAGGGTCATCGTGACCTCGTCGACGTCGGTGAGGTCGAGGACGGGGGCGTGCTCGGCCTCGTCGCGCCGGCTCCACCGCCGCAGCCGGACGAACGCACCGGCTCCGGCCGCGCCGACAGTCCCCGTCACGAATCAGGACATTACCGGCTTACCCGGTACCGCTCACCCAGCGCCACCGGCAAGGACGCTCCGGACCCCGCGAGCGATCTCCAGATCCTCCCGGGCGGTGACGACCAGCGTGCGCACCACCGCCCCCGGCACGCCGATCTCGCGGTCGACCGTGCCGTCGGCGGGTCCGGTGTTGCGCGCCGGGTCGACCGCCACCCCCAGATACCCGAGGCCAGCCGCGGCGCCGGCCCGGACCGTCGCCGAGCCCTCCCCGACCCCGCCGGTGAACACCAGGGCGTCCAGCCCGCCGAGTGCCGCGGTCATCGCCGCGATCTGCGCCCGCAGGCGGTGCAGGTAGACGTCCAGGGCGAGCACGCAGGCCGGGTCACCACCGGCGGCGCCGGCCTCGACTGCGCGCAGGTCCGCGGTGCCGGCGAGGCCCAGCAGCCCGGCCGAGCGGAACAGACCGTCGGTGAGCTCCGCGGCGCTCACCCCGGCCTCGGTCTGCAGCCACAGCAGGGCACCCGGGTCGACGCTGCCCGAACGGGTGCCCATCACCAGGCCCTCCAGCGGGGTGAAGCCCATCGTCGTGTCGACGCCGACCCCGTCGAGCACGGCGGCGAGCGAGGCGCCCGAGCCGAGATGGCAGGTCACGATGCGCCGGGCGCCGGTGAGCCGGGCCGCGCGGCGGGAGGCGTGGGCGTGGGAGAGCCCGTGAAAGCCATAGCGACGGATGCCGTACCGCTCCCGCCACCGGGCCGGCAGGGCGTAGGTCACCGCCGCCGCGGGCAGCCGGCTGTGGAACGCCGTGTCGAAGCAGGCGATCTGGTCGACCCCGGGCAGCGCCGCCCGCACGGCGTCGAGCGCGTCGAGTGCCGCCGGCTGGTGCAGCGGGGCGAGCGCGGTCAGCGCGCGCAACCGGCCGGCTACCGC
>NZ_JAMQQF010000725.1 GCF_023716945.1 Frankia sp. AiPs1
CGCCGGGCGCGGGAGTCGGCGCGGCCGGGTTGGCGGGGGTGGGGGCGGGGACCGCCTTCGCGGCGGTCCCCGCGGCGGCCTGGTAGACCTCCCGGAAGCGCAGCTCCGCGGTCTGCCCCACCAGGTCGACCACGTCGCCGCGGCCACGGCCGGGGACCGAGATCTCGATCTGGTTGCCGGTGCGGTGCACCTCGGACTCGGCGACGCCCAGACCGTCGACGCGCTGGCGGATGATGTCCACCGCCTGGTCGACCGCGCCGGAGTCGACGGTGCTGCCGGTGGTCGCCCGTGGCGTGAGAATCACGCTCGTGCCGCCCTGCAGGTCCAGCCCCAGCCGTGGGGTCCAGTTCCCGGTGGCGGCCATCAGGCTGTAGAGGACGACGAGCAGACCGCCGAGGACCCCCAGCAGGGTCCAGGCGGAGCTTCCCGTGGATGCCCGTGCCGAGCCGCGTGCCACGTGCGAGTCCCTTCCTCACGCGCCGGAGGCCGGCGCTCGTTCGTCTCGCCGTTGCCCGGACCGGCGGTGCCCAACGTACCCGAACGAATGTCACCGAGGGTACGTTCCAAAACCCCACCGGTGACGCTCCGGCGGTCCGTCGACCTGCTACAGCTCCTTGCGTGGCGGGCGGGGCACGCCTTTGCCCTCACTCTCGGAACCGTCGGTCGCGGCCGGCCCTTCGGCGTCCGCCTCGCCGACGGCGCTGCCCGCGCCGGGCGCAGGCGGGTGGTCGGCGGAGGTCGCAGGATCGACCGGCCCGTCGTGCGCGTCGCCGTCCGCCGACCCGTCGTCGTGCTCCTCGTCGGTGTCCGGTGAACTGATCACCCGGGCGATGGCACTGCGGGTGAACCGGCAGACCACGTCGGGAGCGATCTCGAGCAGGACGTCGCCGTCCACCAGCTCCACGACGGTCGCGTAGAGCCCGGCGGTGGTGACCACCAGGGTGCCGGGCAGGATCTGGGACACCTGCTGCTGCTGAGCCTTGGTGCGGCGACGCTGCATCGAGAAGATGTAGACGACCGCCAGAACGAGAAGAAGCGGAATCAGGAAACCGCCGATGGAACTGCCGCCGTTACCGTCGGCTGCCGTCGCCGCCGTCACAAGTCCGCGCACGTCCTGCCCTCCTGATGTGTTGCGGCGATCGTACGTATCGAGCGGATGCCGCCGGTGGGCAGGGCTGCGGTGTCCGCTTTATACCGGCACCGTGGCGTCGCGCGGTGGGCGGCGGTGGGCCGCCCGGTGGGCCGCCGCTCAGCCTTCGTCGGAGCGCAGACCACCCTCGGGGAGTAGGCCGCCCTCGGAGCGCAGGCCGCCCTCGGGGAGCAGGCCGGTATCCGGGAAGAGCAGGGCCTGGCTGCGGGCGAGCGGCTCGACGATCGGTTCGAGCCCCAGGTGCTCGAAGGCGGCGGGGGTGGCGACCCGGCCGCGGGAGGTGCGGATCAGCAGGCCGGCCCGCAGCAGGAACGGCTCGGCCACGTCCTCGACCGTCTCCGGCTCCTCCCCCACCGAGACGGCCAGGGTGGTGAGCCCGACCGGGCCGCCGCCGAAGCGACCCACGAGCGCCTCCAGCACGGCTCGGTCGAGGCGGTCGAGCCCGAGCCCGTCCACGTCGTAGATCCGCAGCGCCGCTCGGGCGACGTCCCGGGTGACCACGCCGTCGGCGCGCACCTCGGCGTAGTCGCGCACCCGGCGCAGCAGCCGGTTGGCGATCCGCGGGGTGCCCCGGGAGCGTCCGGCGACCTCGGCCGCGCCGTCCTCGGTGAGGCTGACGCCGAGCAGGCTCGCCGACCGGGTCAGCACCCGGACGAGCTCGTCGGGGGCGTAGAAGTCCAGGTGGGCGGTGAACCCGAAACGGTCGCGCAGCGGCCCGGTGAGCAGCCCCGACCGGGTCGTGGCGCCCACCAGCGTGAACGGGGCCACGTCGAGGGGGATGGCGGTCGCGCCGGGGCCCTTGCCGAGGATCACGTCGACCCGGAAGTCCTCCATCGCGGCGTAGAGGAGCTCCTCGGCGGGACGCGCGATCCGGTGGATCTCGTCGAGGAACAGCACCTCCCCGGGGGACAGCGCGGTGAGGATCGCGACGAGGTCGCCGGCCCGTTCTATCGCCGGGCCGCTGGTCATCCGCAGCGGTACCGCCAACTCCTCCGCGATGATCATCGCGAGGCTGGTCTTGCCCAGGCCCGGCGGGCCGGACAGCAGGACGTGGTCCGGCGGACGCCCGCGGGCCTGCGCCCCCTCCAGCATGATCGAGAGCTGCTCCCGGACCTTGCGTTGACCGACGAACTCGGTGAGCGTGCGCGGGCGCAGCCCGGCCTCGAACGCCTGCTCCTCAGGACTGGCCGCGGCCGAGACGAGCCCGTCGGCGCTCATCCGCCGCTCCCGGACGCCGCAGCGGCGACCAGCCCAAGCTCCGCCGACGCGGTCATCGGCGCAGCACTGCCAGGCTCGCCCGCAGCAGCGTCGCCGCGTCGGGCGTGCCCTCGGCC
>NZ_JAMQQF010000726.1 GCF_023716945.1 Frankia sp. AiPs1
GGCCCGCTCCCTCCCGCCCACCTCCCGCCCGCCTCCCGCCCGCCTCCCGCCCGCCCGGACCCCGCCGGTGCGCTGCCCGCCGGCCCGTAGACTGATCCGCCATGGGCTTGTCGATCGGTATCGTCGGGCTGCCCAACGTCGGCAAGTCCACGTTGTTCAACGCCCTGACGCGCAATGATGTGCTCGCCGCGAACTACCCGTTCGCGACGATCGAGCCGAACGTGGGCGTCGTCGGCGTCCCCGATCCGCGGCTCGACGAGCTGGCGAAGCTGTACGACAGCGCCCGGGTGGTGGCGGCGACGGTCAGCTTCGTCGACATCGCCGGGCTCGTTCGCGGCGCGTCCGAGGGCCAGGGCCTGGGCAACCGCTTCCTCGCCAACATCCGCGAGTCCGACGCGGTCTGCCAGGTCGTCCGGGTGTTCTCCGACCCCGACGTCGTGCACGTCGAGGGCAAGGTCGACCCGGCCGACGACATCGAGACGATCAACACCGAGCTCATCCTCGCGGACCTGCAGACCGTCGACGCCCGGCTGCCCAAGCTGGAGAAGGAGGCCCGCGCGGACAAGGCGAAGCAGCCGCTGCTCGCCGCCGTGAAGGCCGCCCGCGAGGTCCTCGACGCCGGCCGCACCCTCTCCTCCGATCCGAAGATCGACACCGACGCGCTGCGCGAACTGTTCCTGCTCACCGCGAAGCCGTTCCTGTACGTGTTCAACGTCGACGAGGACGTCCTGGCCGACCCGGGCCGACACAAGGAACTCGTCGAATCGGTGGCTCCCGCCGACGCGATCGTGCTGTGCGCCAAGGTCGAGGCCGAGCTCGCCGAGCTCGACGACGCCGATGCCGCCGAGCTGCTCGCCTCCCTCGGCCAGGAGGTCAGCGGCCTGACCCAACTGGCCCGGATCGGCTTCCACACCCTCGGCCTGCAGACGTTCCTCACCGCCGGCCCGAAGGAATCACGCGCCTGGACGATCAAGGCCGGAGCGACCGCTCCCGAGGCCGCCGGCGCCATCCACACCGACTTCCAGCGCGGCTTCATCAAGGCCGAGATCGTCTCCTTCGGCGAGCTCATCGCCGCCGGCTCGATGGTCGCCGCCCGCGCCGCCGGCAAGGTCCGGATGGAGGGCAAGGACTACGTCATGGCCGACGGCGACGTCGTCGAATTCCGCTTCAACGTCTGACCGGTCGGTCCTGCCGCGGCGTGACGCCGACCGGTCCGGGCCGGCCGGGCTGACCGGGCCGGCAGGACCGGTGTGGTCGGCTCGGTCGAACTCCGGTTGTGGCTGTCCGGTTGTGGCTGGATGGGGGAAGGGCGGATGGACGTGGCGGACGACGGCGAGCAGGCGCGGGACGAACGGGTGATCTGTCACCTGGTCGGGCGGTCCGCGTGGTCGGTCGGGGCGGCCGGGTATCGGCCGGCCAGTCTCGGCACCGAGGGGTTCATCCACTTCTCCACCCCGGCGCAGGTCGCCGCCACCGCCAACCGGTTCTACGCCGGCCGCGAAGACCTGCTTCTCGTCGTGGTCGACCCGAAGCGGCTCACCGGCCCGCTGCGCTGGGAGCCTCCCGCCCCGCCGGCGGGCACCGCGCCCTCGGCGGGCACCGTGCCGCCGTCGGGGATCATGCCGCCGTCGGGGATCATGCCCGGCAGTGCGGACGAGTCGGTGGCCGGCGAGCTCTTCCCGCATCTGTACGGGCCGATCGACGCCGGGGCGGTTGCGGCGGTCGTCCCGTTCCCGCCGGGGCCGGACGGGACGTTCAGCGTTCCGTCCACGCTCTGGTGATCTACTCACCCGCCACGATCACCTCAGTCGTCCGCCCGGGGTGGATCGTGGCGCAGAACTGATCGGTCAGTACGACACGCCCGCCGAGTAGAGGATCTGGGAGATCCGGCGGGCCAGGGTGAGGTCGAGCTCGGTGACGCCGCCGACGGAGTGCGTCCAGACCGTGAACGTCGTGGTCCCGGGGCCGCGGTCGATCACCGGGTGGTGATCCATCTCGTCGGCGGCGCGTGCCACCTCGGCGGTGATCGCATCGGACTCGTCGCCGTCGACCATGATCTGCAGTTGGATGCGGTCGGCGTCGCCGAGCCAGCCGGGAAGCGACGCCAACGCGTCCGCGACCTCGGCGCTGTCCAGTTTGGTCGGCATTATGCTGCCCTTCGTCTTCGGGCCGGGCGGTCCGGTGACCGCTGGCCGGGGTTCACTGGCTGCGTGCCTAGCCGCTCTCGGGATGGTCGGCGCGGCGGCGCGCCGGACCGGAGTCCGATCCGTCGCCGTCGCAGCTCCCGCACCAGGTCGCCTGCCCTCGGATGGCCCGATCGGGCCATCCGGCCCGAACCGCCCGGATGCGATCCCTCGACGGCCGGAGTCTGGGAGAGTCCCGCACCATGAATGCGGATGTGGGCGGCCCGCGCGCCGGCACTCCTACCCCGCCGGGCCGGGACGCAGCCGCCGGCGAGCAGGCCGACGC
>NZ_JAMQQF010000727.1 GCF_023716945.1 Frankia sp. AiPs1
GCGCCGGTCATGCCGACGCGGAGGCGACGCCGTCGCCGAGGCTGGCGCCGTCGCCGAGCCCGCCGTCGTCGTCTGCTCGGCCGTCGTCGTCTGCTCGGCTGCCGTCGCCGGGGCGGCTGGCGCCGTCGCCGAGATTGCCGTCGGCACCGAGGCTGGCGAGGCGGTCGGCAAACCGGCGGGTGGCTGCCTCCCGCAGGGTCGGCAGGTGGTCGCTCGGGAACAGCGTGTCGACCGCGCGGTGATCCTTGAGGACCTCGCGGGCGATCGTGACCCGGTGCACCTCGGTCGGACCGTCGGCGAGGCCGAGCAGCTCCGCGGCGACCAGCATCTCGACGAAGTTCATCTCGTTGGAGATGCCGAGGGCGCCGTGCAGGTGCAGCGCGCGACGGGAGATGTCGTGCAGCACCTTCGGCATCGCCACCTTCACCGCGGCGATGTCGCGGCGGACCCGGCGGTAGTCGTTGTACTTGTCGATCAGCCAGGCCGTGCGCAGCACCAGCAGGCGGAACTGCTCGATCTCGATCCAGCTGTCGGCGATCTGCTCCTGCACCACGCCGAGCGAGGCCAGCGAGCCGGAGCGCACCTGGCGCGACAGGGCCCGTTCGCACATCGCGTCGAAGACCCGGCGCGCCATGGCGATGGTCCGCATGGCGTGGTGGATGCGGCCGCCACCGAGGCGGGTCTGGGCGATGGCGAACGCCCGGCCGCGCTGGCCGAGCAGATGATCGGCCGGGATGCGCACGTCGTCGTAGCGGACGTACCCGTGCGCGCCGAGCTCGGCCGCCTCGTGGCCGAGCGCCACGTTACGGATGATCTCCAGGCCGGGGGTGCCCGCCGGCACGATGAACATGCTGGCGCGCTCGTACGGGCCGGCGTCCGGATCGGTGATCGCCATGACCAGGAAGAAGCTGGCATAGCGGGCGTTGGTGGAGAACCACTTCTCGCCGCGCAGGACCCACTCGTCGCCGTCGAGGTGGGCGGTGGCGCGGAACAGGGTCGGGTCGGCGCCGGCCTGCGGCTCGGTCATCGAGTAGCACGAGCTGATCCGGCCGTCGAGCAGCGGCTGAAGGTAGCGGGCCCGCTGCTCGGGCGTGCCGAAGTGGGCGAGGATCTCGGCGTTGCCGGAGTCCGGGGCCTGACAGCCGAACACCGACGGCGCCCAGCGGGAGCGGCCGAGGATTTCGTTGAGCAGCGCGAGATGCACCTGCCCGTAGCCGGATCCGCCGAGCTCGGGACCGAGGTGGGCGGCCCACAGCCCGCGCTCCCGCACGGCCTGTTGCAGCGGGTGCACGATCGCGTTCGCCACCTCGTCGGTCTTGTCGAACGGCTCCCGCAGGACATGATCCAGCGGCTCGACCTCCTCCCGCACGAACGCGTCGACCCACTCGAGCTGCTCGGCGAACGCCCGGTCTGTCTCGAAGTCCCACGCCATGACGTCGATTTCTAAGCCAACTGCTTTAGAACGTCAAGCAGGGAACGTGGAGTGCGTGCCTGGGTCTGATCAGGGGGTGGCGCGAGCGGTGGGCTGGCGCGAGCGGTGGGGTGGCGGCGAGGGCAGCTTCGTCCGTACCGTTCAGTCGACTGGTGGGTTGACAAAAATTGGGGGCGATCTTACGGTCGGCGAATCCTCGCGGCGACGGTGCCGGGGGGACCGGCCGAGCCGGTGCTGGAGGGAGATCACCCCCGTGGACCTCTGCCTGTTCGCCCGGCCCGGCCTGGCTCCCGGCGGCGACTTCGACGCCTTCCTCACGATGGCCCGCCACGCCGACGCGGCCGGCCTGCACTCGCTGTGCTTCGGCGAGCACCTCGTGATGGCGCCCGACACCTCGCGCTACCCGTACGGGCCCTGGGGCCACCCGCCCGACACCGCCTGGCCCGATCCGCTGATGTCGCTGGCCGCGGTCGCCGCGGTCACCGAGCGGATCCGGCTGTCGACCGCGGTGCTGCTCGCCCCGCTGCGGGCCGGTCTCGTGCTCGCCAAGGAGGTCGCGACGCTCGACGTGATCTCCCACGGGCGGGTCGAGCTCGGCGTCGGGACCGGCTGGCAGCCCGAGGAGTATGCCGGCGTCGGGCTGGCCTGGGCCGAGCGCCGGCGCCGCTTCGACGAGGTGATCGAGACCTGCCGGCTGGCCTGGGGCGAGCAGCCGTTCTCCCTGCCGCTCGACGCCGCTCGCGGTGACGCCGACGGCCCCCATGCTGCCCGCGGTGACGCCGACGGCCCTGACGCTGCCCGTGGTGACGGCGCCCATGGTGACGCTGTCCGCGGTGACGCCGACGGTCTTGGCGCCGGCCGCCTCGAGGGCCTGACCGCCCGGCCCGGGCCTGTCCAGCGCCGCATCCCGCTCTACTACGGCGTGGCCGCGACGGCGGCGAACGCCCGCCGCATCGCCCGTCTCGGCGATGGTTGGACGCCGGTGGGCGTCGGGCCCGAGCAGGTGCGCGCCGGCGTGGCC
>NZ_JAMQQF010000728.1 GCF_023716945.1 Frankia sp. AiPs1
CCCGCCGACAGTGCGCTCGCGGCCGACGTGGCGACGGACCCGACCCCGGCCCCGACCGCGGCGGCCAGGGCCGCGGTACCAGCGGTATCGACCGCGCCAGCAGCGCCAGCAGCACCGGCGGCACCGGCCGTCCTGGTGGAGCGGGACGGTGCGGTGCTCACGGTCATCCTCAACCGACCGCGGGTGCACAACGCCGTGAGCATCAGCCTGCGGGACGGGTTGGTCGCTGCCTTCGGACTCGCCGCCGCCGACAGCGAGCTCGCCGAGATCCGGCTCGCCGGCACGGGGCCGTCGTTCTCCAGCGGCGGCGACCTGACCGAGTTCGGCACGATGCTCGATCCGGTCGGCGCCCACGCCGTGCGAACCACCCGCAGCATCCCGCTGGGCCTGCTGGCCACCGGGCTGCCGGTGACCGCCTACGTGCACGGGCTCTGCATCGGCGCGGGGGCGGAGCTGCCCGCGTTCTGCGGCCGGGTCGTCGCCGCCCCCGACACCACCTTCCGGTTGCCGGAGGTGGCGATGGGGCTGGTCCCCGGCGCTGGGGGGACCGCGAGCATCCCGCGGCGGATCGGTCCGCAGCGGGCCGCCTATCTGATCCTCAGCGGGCTTCCCATCGACGCCGAGCAGGCGTTGGCCTGGGGGCTCGTCGACGAGATCGCCCCGCGGCTGGCCATGCCCGGCGCGAGCCGCTGACCGAGCCGCTGACCGAGCCGCCGCCCGACCCGTTGGCTGACCCGCCCCGGACCCCGGCCGGCCGTGGGACAGCAGCCGGCCGGCTTCGGCTGCCCCAGTGCGTGCGCGCCGGGCGGGAGCGCGGTCAGCCGGCCAGGTCCGGGTGGATGCCGAGTTCGTCCAGCCGACGCCACAGGCCGTCGAGCGTGCTGGTGGGATGGCGGTAGAACTCCGAGCCGCGGATGCGCAGGAACGTCCAGCCGAGCCGCTCCAGGATCCGTTGGCGGCGCAGGTCCGCCTCCCACTGGTCCGGGCCGTGGAACCGGTCGCCGTCGCACTCGACGGCGAGCCGGGGACCGCGGACGCGTCCGCCGGCCGAACCGCCCTGCGCGCCGCCTGTCCCGCCCGTCCCGCCTGTCCCGCCCGTCCCGGCCGGGTCGGTCCCGCTGGCGCCGGGCGCGGCCCGGCGGGATGAGCCTTCGACGACGAGGTCGATGCGGTAGCGGCCGACGGGATGCTGGGGGCGGACCCGGTAGCCGCGGGCGAGGATCTCGCGCAGGACGGCGCGTTCGAACTCGCTGTCGCACCGGTCGGCGAGCCGGCCCTCGGCCTGTGGGGTCGCACCGGCGTAGGCGTATTCGATGAGCTGACGACGGATGTCATCGTCGCGCAGCGTCGCCGGGTCGACGGTGTGGAACACCCACATCTGGTTGCGGGCGCGGCTGGCGGCGACGTTGACGCGTTGCAGGTCTCGACGGCGGGTGGCGGCGGAGCGGTTGTCATCGGCGACGACGGAGACGAACACGACGTCACGCTCGTCGCCCTGGAACTGGTACGGGTCGCCGACGCGCAGCGCCCGCCGGGAGAACTCGCGCTCGCCGAGCCGCTCGACCAGGGCGTGCTCGATGAGCCTGGGTTGCCCGGCGCCGAGCAGGGTCACCACGCCCATCGTCATCCCGTCGTACGCGGGGTCGGCGCAGCAGGCGACGACCTGATCGACGATCGCCCCCGCCTCCGCCGGGTTGGCGTCGCCGAACCGGGTCTGCGTCCGGGCACCGTCGGCGACGCGCACCGGGCGTAGCGCGGCGCCGATCGCCAGCTCCGGGTCCTCCCGCAGCGGCAGGATCTGATGGTCGTAGAAGCGGTTGGAGAAGCCGATGATGTCGGGCAGGCAGCGGAAGTGTTCCTTGAGTACCACGGTCCGCGGGAACACCCGGGTGGCGGTGTCGTAGAGGCTCGCCTCCACGTCGAGCAGCGAGCGCTGGGCCACGTCGGGCAGGTGGGCGTCGATCAGCGCCCCGACCCTGGCCCGGTCGATCCCGACGGCCTCCGGGCTCGTCTGGGCGTCGTCGCCGACTACCACGGCGCGTCGCCCCAGGCTGAGCACGCCGAGGGACAGGATGTCGCACTGGCTGGACTCGTCGACGATGACGACGTCGAAGAGGTCGTCGGATCCCGGGTCGAAGCTCTCCATCACCCGGTACGTCGGCATGATCCACACGGGCACGGCGCCCATCGCGGCCCGCATGTGCACGCGGGCCTGTGCCCGCCAGTGCGGGGCGTACTTCCCGGTGCCCTTGCCCAGCCGGTCGAGGGCCTGCACCCAGCCGGTGAGGGCGCGGCGCTGCGGGTCCCCGAGCCGGGTGGCGAGACCGAGGCGGGCGGCCCGGCGCGCGGTGTCGAGCACGAGCCGGCGGGCCTGCTCGGTGGCGTCGCCGAGCTGACGGCCGAGCAGCGCCAGGTCGCCGTCGGCGTGCAGGTCGTCGAGCCAGGTC
>NZ_JAMQQF010000729.1 GCF_023716945.1 Frankia sp. AiPs1
ATGCGATCGGTGCCACCGGTGCCGGCGCGCCGGAGCGGATCGACCCCGAGGTGCGGGCCGCGTTGCGCCGCGCCGGCACCGACCCGGCCGCGATCACCGACGCCGAGGCGCTGACCCTGTTCGGGGCCGAGGGGGCGGCGCTGGAGGAGCTCTGCTCGCTTGCGGACGGGTTGCGCCGCGACGCGGTGGGCGACGACGTCACCTACATCGTCAACCGCAACATCAACTTCACGAATGTCTGCTACACCGGCTGCCGGTTCTGCGCGTTCGCCCAGCGGCGCGGCGACGCCGACGCGTACACGCTGTCGCTGTCGGAGGTGGGCAGCCGGGCCGCCGAGGCGTGGTCGGTCGGCGCCACCGAGGTCTGCGTGCAGGGCGGCATCCACCCGGACCTGCCCGGTACGGCCTACTTCGAGCTCGCCCGCGAGATCAAGCGGGCGGCTCCGGGGCTGCACCTGCACGCGTACTCCCCGATGGAGGTCCTCAACGGGGTCACCCGGACGGGGATGTCCGTCGAGGACTGGCTGGTGGCGGCGCGAGAGGCCGGCGTCGACTCGATCCCGGGCACGGCGGCGGAGATCCTCGACGACGAGGTCCGCTGGGTGCTGACCAAGGGCAAGCTGCCCACGTCGAGCTGGGTCGAGGTGGTCAGCACCGCGCACCGGGTGGGCCTGCGCTCGACGGCCACGATGATGTACGGCCACGTGGACACCCCGGCGCACTGGGTCGCGCACCTGCGGCTGCTGCGCCGCATCCAGGACTCCACCGGGGGCTTCACCGAGTTCGTCGCGCTGCCGTTCGTCCACCACAGCTCGCCGATCTACCTGGCCGGCGTGGCCCGGCCGGGTCCCACGGTGCAGGAGAACCGGGCGGTGCACGCGATGGCGCGCATCCTGCTGCACGGCTCGATCGACAACATCCAGTGCTCCTGGGTGAAACTCGGCGTCGACGGCTGTCGCTCGGTGCTCGCCGGCGGGGTGAACGACATCGGCGGGACGTTGATGGAGGAGACGATCAGCCGGATGGCCGGTTCCCAGCACGGCTCGCGGCGATCCGTGGCCGAGCTGGAGGAGGTGGCCGCCGGGGCGGGTCGTCCCGCTCGGCAACGGACCACGTCGTATGGGCGGGTGCCGGACGAGCGCTTTCACGCTGCCCGGGGCGGCCCCGTCCGGACCATGCTGCCGGTGGTGTCCTGACACCCGCCAAGTCGGCGCCACCAAAAACTACTCTTAGTAGTCGTGAGAGTCGGCTTGGCCGGATGCGATGCCGGGTCGGTATAGGTTTAAGACGGTTGTCTGATTGCGTCACTGCCCGTTTAGGCCCTTTATGTCCGTTAGCTTCGGGCGGCATAATGCGGTCATCGCCGTCGGACCGATTGCACACAGTTACTGATTGGAAGGCCGCCCAGACCCTCGGCGATGGTGTGCAGTGACTGTGAGCTATGGTCTCATCGCTGGTTGTAGAAGATGTTGCGCTGGTGGGGTTGACGCGACCGACTCGGAAGCGTGTAATTACCGGCGTGTCATTCCCCTCGCTGGCGGGGTTCGTGCGGTAGTGCGTCGCCTGACCGGTGTGGAACCAGTCACCTGCGCGCCGGCGCCCAGGGGGTGGCCGACCGCACCGCGACGGGTCTGGAGGAGTCCCCATGGAGCACACCGACGCGGGCGTCCACACCGTCCTCGCGGACGTCGAGCGTCCCGCTGAGCATGACCCGTTCGGTGACCACTCCGAGCGGGTGCTTACCGAACGGCCCACCCAGGCCACACCTGAGCCGCGGCCGGCGCTGGCCGCGGCCGGCGTCCCACCGGCCCGGTCGGGCTCGCCCGACCTGGGCACCGGTGCCACCCCGTTCGCCCCCGGCCCGCGGGCTGAGGCGGACGGCGACGTCCTCGTGCGCGCGGGCGACGACGCCGACGCCGATGCCGACGACTCGGCCGTCGACGATCTCGACGCCGACGACCCGGCCGTCGATGCCGTCGACGACTCCACCGGCGACGGGTCGGACACCCTCGCCCCAGTGATCGATCTGGGGCTGGGTGACCTGCTCGGCGAGGCGATGGAGTGGCAGGAGCGCGCGCTGTGCGCGCAGACCGACCCCGAGGCGTTCTTCCCCGAGAAGGGCGGCTCGACCCGGGAGGCCAAGCGCATCTGTTCGGGCTGCGAGGTCCGGGCCGAGTGCCTCGAGTACGCCCTGGAGAACGACGAACGGTTCGGGATCTGGGGCGGGATGTCCGAACGGGAGCGACGCAAACAACGGCGCCGAGCGGTCTGATCCCGGGCGGTGGGTGGCGTCCGGCGGGGTGCAGGCGGCCCGGCCGCGCCGCGCGCCCTCGCGGCCCGCCCCCCCCCCCCCCCCCCGGCCGGGCCCGGGGCCGGGGTCCTCTGTTCGTGAGGGGGCGGGGGCCGCCGATGTTCCGCGGCCCGGGGAACAGGTCGTAGAAGTCG
>NZ_JAMQQF010000072.1 GCF_023716945.1 Frankia sp. AiPs1
GGGCCACTCCGCGCGGCCGACCGCCTCCCCGGCTCTGCGGCCCGTGCCGAACCCGCCAGCGAGTCCGCCACCGAACCCGGCCGCCACCGCGACCACCGCGGCGACCGCGGAGAACACCGTCGAGGCCACTGTCGAGACCACCGCCAGCGGCCTGCCCCGTCGGGTGTCACGCAGTCTGAAGAGCGGCACCGGCCCGCACGCGGCCACCCTGCCGCCGGCCCCGCCCGCGGCAGGGGCGGCCCAGGTGGCGGACCACGAGCGGCTGCTCGCCGATCTCGGTGCGTTCGCCGAGGGGGAACGTGCCGCCCGTGACGAGCAGCGAGGGGCCTGAGAGAAGCCGTGACGGACACGACCAACCGCCAGGGACACAACGACTTCACCTGGCTCATCAACGACTTCGTCGCCAGGGTGCACGGGGTCTCCCACGCCCTGATCCTGTCGTCCGACGGGCTGTCGCTCACCTCCTCGGACACCGTCGGCACCGTCGAGGGTGAGCAGCTCGCCGCGATCGCCAGCGGGATGCTGAGCCTCGCCCGCAACAGCGCCGCGCTGTTCGACAAGGGGACCTGCGAGCAGATCATTGTCCGGCTGTCGTCGGGATACCTGCTGTTCATGGGCATCGACGCGGGTGCGGGCCTCGCGGTGCTCACCGACGCCGACTGTGACATGAAGGTCGTGGCCTACGAGATGACCCAGTTCGTGCTGCACGCCGGCCACGCGCTGACCCCGCAGACCCGCGCGGACCTGCGTCGCGTCCTCGCCGGCCGGCAACTGTGACGCCGGCACGCATGCCGATGCCGGGGCGGCGCAGCCGGCGCATCCGTCCGTACACGCTCACCGGGGGGCGCACCAGGACCCGCCACCACCTGCTGGTGGAGACGCTGGTCTCGGTCCCCAGTTACGACCCGGCGCTGAGCGAGTCGCTGATGCCCGAGTCGAAGGCACTCTACGAGCGGGCCCGCGCGCAGTTGTCGATCGCCGAGCTGTCGGCGCTGCTGTCGATTCCCCTCGGGGTCGTCCGCGTGCTCATCAGCGATCTCGCCGCCCAGGGCGCGGTGTTCATCCATCCGACGGCGCACGCCTACTCCCACGACCGCGGGGTGCTGGAGCGGATCCTCAGCGGCCTGCGGGAGCTGCCGGTCTGAGCGGGGACGCGGCGGGGCAAGTCGCCGACGCCGACCCGGACCAGTTGATGATCTCGGCAAAGATCGTGATCGCCGGCGGGTTCGGCGTCGGTAAGACGACGCTGGTCGGCTCGGTGTCGGAAGTGCCGCCGATCAACACCGAGGCGTGGATGACCGAGGCCAGCGAGGGCGTCGACGACCTGCCCCCGCACGGTGAGAAGACCACCACGACGGTCGCCATGGACTTCGGCCGGATCTCGCTGGACTCCGACCTGGTGCTCTACCTGTTCGGCACGCCGGGCCAGGCGCGGTTCTGGTTCCTGTGGGACGACCTGTCCCGCGGCGCGCTGGGCGCGATCGTCCTGGCCGACACCCGCCGGCTCGACCAGTCCTTCGCCGCGGTCAACTACTTCGAGCATGATTCGACGGTGCCGTTCCTTGTCGCGGTGAACCTGTTCGACGGCCGGCTGTGGCACGACCTCGACGAGGTGCGGGACGCCCTCGCGTTGCGGCCGGGCACCCCGCTGATCACCTGTGACGCGCGGGACCCGGCGTCGAGCGCCGAGGCCCTGCGCGAGCTGGTCCGCTACGCCATGTCCCTGGCCTGATCCACCGTCGCTGGCCTGACCGTCACCTGGCCTGACCCCGAGGAGGACGCACCAATGCGCAAGATCCTGATCGTCGGCGCCGGCCAGTCGGGCCTGCAGCTCGCTCTCACCCTGCGGGAGCACGACTACGACGTCACGATGATGTCGGCGCGTACCCCCGAGGAGATCCGCGCCGGCCGGGTGATGTCCACCCAGGCCATGTTCCACACGGCGCTGCAGCACGAGCGCGACCACGGGCTGAACCTGTGGGAGGCCGACGCGGTCGGGATCGAGGGGCTGGGTGTGTCGCTGGCCGCGCCGGACAGCACCCGGGCGCTGGACTGGTTCGGCCGGCTCGATCATCCCGCCCAGTCCATCGACCAGCGGGTGAAGATGGCCGGCTGGTCGGAGCTGTTCGAGGAGCGCGGCGGCAAGTTCATCGTCTCCGGGGTCACCACCTCCGACCTGAACTCCCTCGCCGAGCTGTACGACCTCGTCATCGTGGCGGCGGGCAAGGGCGAGCTGGTCGGTCTGTTCGACCGGGACGCCACCCGCTCGCCGTACACCGCGCCGCAGCGGGTGCTGTCGCTGGCGTACGTGCACGGGCTCGCGCCGCGCCCCGAGCACCCCGATGCCCCCGGCGTCCGTTTCAACATCGCCCCCGGGGCCGGGGAACTGTTCGTCATCCCGTCGTACACGCTCAGCGGGAACTGCGACATCCTGTTCTTCGAGGGAATCCCCGGCGGCCCGCTGGACTGCTGGGACGACCACCCCGAGCCCGCCGAGCACCTGCGCCGCATCCTCGACCTGACCCGGACGTACGTGCCGTGGGAGTTCGAGCGCTGCGCCGACGTGGAGCTCACCGACACCCAGGCAACGCTCGCCGGCGGCTACACCCCGGTCGTGCGCCGACCGGTCGGCGAGCTGCCGTCGGGCCGGGCGGTGCTGGGGATGGCCGACGTCGTCGTCGCCAACGACCCGATCACCGGGCAGGGCGCGAACAACGCCGCGAAGTGTGCCGCCTCCTACCTGGACAGCATCCTCGCCCACGGCGACAAGCCGTTCGACCGCGCCTGGATGCAGGGCGCCTTCGACCAGTACTGGGACTACGCCCAGCACGTCACCACCTGGACCAACGCGCTGCTCGCCCCGCCGCCGGAGCACGTCCAGCAGATCCTCGGCGCGGCGGGGGCGCACGACGCCGTCGCCCGACGCTTCGTCAACGGCTTCGACGACCCCAGCGACTACCAGCACTGGTTCCTCGACCCGGCGAAGACCGCCACCTACCTCGCCGCGTTCTGACCTCACCCGAATCACCCGAATCACCCGAATCACCCGCCGAGGCTGCCGGCCCGTCGCCGAACTCGGGCGGGCCCGATTGCGGTGCGTTCTGTACGGTCTGAGCCCGAGGACCGTACCCACCGCACCGCACCGCAGTTGCGCCCGCGCACCGCGTCCGGCCGTTGCCGACGAACGACCCGACCGGATCTGTTCGGCTAGCTCGGCGGCCCGGCGTGGCCGGCGGCGGCGATGTCATCCCCCGGGCCGCCACCGGCTCGGGCCGCGGCCACACCGCCCGGCGCCTCGCCGCGCGGGAACCGGACGGTGACCGGGGGCGGCACGGGGATGCCCAGGCGGTCGAGCAGCGGGCTGGTGGCCGCGGTGGTGAGCAGCGCCATCACGACGAGCGCGGTGAAGGTCGTCTCGTCGAGCACGCCCATGTCCAGGCCGATCTGGGCCACGACGATCTCGGTGAGCCCGCGGGTGTTCATCAGCACGGCGAAGGTCGTTGCCCCTCGGCGGCCCAACCCGGACAGCGCGGCGGCACCACCCGCTCCGATGAGCTTCGCCACGAACGCCACGGCCACGATCAGCAGAATCTCCAGCAGGCCGCGCCCGTCCACGGCGCCGAGATCCACCGACAGGCCGGCCGCGACGAAGAAGACCGGCAGCAGGATCACCCCGAACCGCTCGATGTTCAGACCCAGGTCCGGCGCGAGCCGGCCGAGGCTCGACCGGGGCAGTGCCGTGCCGAACGCGAACGCCCCGAACACCGGGTGCAGCCCGATCTCGGCGGTCGCCCACGAGCAGATCAGTAGGCCGACGACGGCGAAGGTGAGCAGGGCCGGGCCGACGCTGCGCGGGTCCGCCCGCGCCGCCGCCCGCTGCGCCAGCACTCGGGCCAGCGGCGCCACGACGACTGCCAGCACGGCGACGAGGCCGGCGAGCTCGCCGACCATGCGCAGGAATCCCCACGGGCCGCTCGCATTCACCACGGCGACGACCACTGCGAGCGTGCACCAGCCGATAGCATCGCCGATCACCGCACAGGTCAGCGCCATTCTCCCGACAGCGTCGCCGGCCATCTGCCGCTCGGTGAGAATGCGGGCGAGCACCGGCAACGCGGTGATGGACATGGCGGTGCCGAGGAACAGCGCGAACGGCAGGAGGTCGACCGCCTTCCCGTCGACGCTGCGATGCCACGGATGCAGGATCGCGGCGGCGCCGATACCGCTGCCGAACGGCACCAGGATCGACGCGGCCGTCAGGGCGGTCGTCAACCCTCCTCGACGGCGGATGTCACCGAGGTCGTGGTCGTATCCGACGACGAACATGAACAACACCAGGCCGAGCTGGGACAGGATGTTCAGATACGGCCGGATGTCCGGCGGGAACAGCGTCCGCGGCAGGTCTCCCGGCAGCAGGCCGAGCAGGCTCGGGCCGAGCGCGAGGCCGGCGAGGATCTCGCCGATCACGACGGGCTGCCGGCATCGGCGAGCCACCTGAGCGAACACCGCGCTGAGGGCGATGATGAGCGCCGCGTCCGCGAAGACGACGGCGACGACATGGTCCGCATGCGGGGCCGCGGCCACTGGTGGCGTCCTCTCGATTCTCCCCCGGCCGCGATTGCGCGGCCGTCACCGAAAGCGGAATCGGAATCGGGCTGGCACAGATGGTATTCAGATCCGCGCGCCAGTTCGCCTGTTCGGAGAATCTCGATCCGCACTCGCGGCACTCGGCAGACGACCGGGTGGGGAGCCGCGCCGGTGCGGGTCGGCCCGCACCGGAGGTCACTCCGGGTCGCGTTGGTTCGCGCCGTTCGCGCCGTTCGCGCCGGGTCACGCCGGAGCGCACCGGAACACCGGAGGTCCGATCGTCGGACCGCGGTCGCCGCCGCCGAGCCGCGGCTCGATGCCTTCGGGCAGGCGACATCGGCGAAGGCCGGTTCAGTGCTGGTCGACGTGCTCCAGCCGTGCGGCCAGGCGCGCAATGATCCGCCGGATCCGTTGGCACGTTCGGGTAGGTGAGCCCGATCCACCCGGGCGGGCAGGGTGTGGCCGGGTGTTGACCCACCGGCCGCCGACGACCGTGAACCTGCAGGTCACCGGCCTTTGCGGGCCCGACGGAAAGGCCAGATCGAGCCTGGTCCTAGCAGCCGGACAACGCCGCACGCCAACAGTTCCGACCGGGCATACCACCGATCGTGCTGCATCTCACACTAACCTTCACCATCGTGACTTCCGGGTCAACATGGGGTAATTCCCGTTCCGGTCACGAGAGGTTCACGTTGCCGGGAACAGCCGTGAACGGGTGGTGGAGAGGAGTGTCATGAGTGCGGCGGACGCTCGATCAATCAGCGAGTTGGTCGACACAGCGAGTTATCCCCTCGCCGACCCGACCAACCCGCTGTGGTGGACCGCTGTCTCCCGCGCGCGGCACGACCTGCGTACAGACGGTTGTTGCGTGCTACCTGGATTCGTCCATCCCACCGTGTTCCCCGCCCTGGCCCGAGAATGCGCCACCGTGGCCCCGCTGGCCTACGACGAGATCGAGACCGTCAACGCCTACAACATTGCGATCGACTCCGCGCTGCCGGCCGATCACCCCGGCCGAATCGCCATGCGCCGGGGTAACTCCTTCGTCGCCCGGGACCAGATTCCCACGGACTTCGCCATCCATCGGCTCTACCGCAGCGAGCCGTTCCAGCGCTTCGTCGCTGCCTGCTTCGGGCTGGTGCAGGTACACGAACTCGCCGATCCGCTGGCCGGGCTCTGCCTGAATGTGATCACCCCGGGACTGGCACATCCCTGGCACTTCGACACCAACGAATTTGCCGTCAGCATGCTGACCCAGGAGCCGGAGTGCGGCGGCGAGTTCGAGTACTGCCCGAACATCCGCTCGGCGCGGACGGAGAACTTTCCCGCCGTCCGGGCGGTACTGGCCGGGGACGGCGCGCACCTTGTCCGGCGCCTGGTTCTTCGCCCCGGCGATCTGCAGCTCTTCCTCGGGCGCTATTCCATGCACCGAGTCAGCCCCGTCCAGGGCGACACTGCCCGACATTCGGCGATCTTCGCCTACACCGAGCGGCCGGGAGTAGTCGGCAGCGTCGCCCGCACCCAACAGCTGTTCGGTCGCGTCCTGCCCGGCCACCTGGCCGCCGAGGCGAGCGCCGTGCGCGTCGACGCACTGCTGGACTGAAATCGCCCCCCGTCGGGCCCCCGCCGGTCCGACAGCCACACCCCGTTCGAGGAGGAGCGTCCCGCGTGCATTCCGACGCCGACCCCACCGACGCCCATCACATCGACGCCAGCACCGTCGACGCCAGCACCGTCGACGCCCATCCGGCCGATGCCCAGCCGGTCGGCGCTCAGCCCATCGACGTCCGCACCATCGCCGTGCGCACCATCGGCGTCGGTGTCGAGGCGGCCGGCCAGCCCGACGACGGCCTGCGGTTCGACGACACCGGCAAGGTCGCCCTCGACCACATCTACACGCAGCCCGACCCGCAGGCCTATTTCAACACCCTGCGGACGCTCGGTTACCACATCCCCCAGCTCGCCAAGCCGTTCTTCAGCCGGCTCATCGACGAGTGCCGGGCACAGCGTCGGCTCCCCCCGACCGTGCTGGACATCGGCTGCTCCTACGGGATCAACGCCGCGCTGCTGCGCTGCGACCTGACGATGGACGACCTGTTCGAGCGTTACGGTGGCCAGCCCAGTGCGAGCCGGGATGCCCTGCTGGACCGCGACCGCGACCTCGTCCGCGCCCACCGCCGGCCGAGCGGGGCCCGCTTCGTCGGCCTGGACACCTCCGAGCCGGCGATCTCCTACGCGCTGGCCGCGGGTTTCCTGGACGAGGCCGTCTGCGCCGACCTGGAGCAGCGGGACCCCACCGAGGCCGAACGCGCCCGCCTCGACGGCGCCGACCTCGTCATCTCCACGGGCTGCATCGGTTACGTCAGCGAACGGACGCTCGCCCGGGTGGCCCGCGCGGCCGGCGACCGGCGGCCCTGGATGGCCCACTTCGTGCTGCGGATGTTCCCCTTCGCGCCGTTCACCGAGACCCTCGACGAACTCGGCTACGAGACCGTCCATGTCGACGGGGTGTTCCCGCAGCGGCGCTTCGCCTCCGCCCAGGAGCAGGAGCAGGTCCTCGACACGCTGGCCTCGGTGGGCGTGGACCCCCGCGGGCTGGAGACCGAAGGCTGGCTCTACGCCCAGTTGCACGTCTCCAGGCCGCGCAGCGCCCCTGGCCGGGGGGCGAACCGGCCCGTCTTCGGCCAGCAGCCGGCCGGCACCCTGACCGGGCGGCGAGCCTGACGACCGTGACGGCGAGTCTGACGACCATGCCGGCGAACCCGACGACCATGCCGGCGAACCCGACAACCGAGACGGCAGACCCGAGGATGGCGGCGGCGCGTCCGGGAGCCGTGGTGAGCCAGTCGGCACCGCCCAGGGGTGGCGACGACCCGCACGATCCGGTCGTCTCATGGGACCCTCGAGCTCCGGCCGACCTGGCGACGCCGGACCCGACGCAACGCGACCGCACCCGGCGGCGCGCCCGAACGAGGCCGGGGGGCCGCGCCCAGCCGAGACACCGCGCCCAGCCGAGACACCGAGAACCGCCGAGACACCGCGCCCAGTAGTAGAGACACCGAGAACCACCGAGCCCCCCTGAGACAAGCCGAGGCCCAGGATGAACGCGACCCCAGCCGACCAGCGCACCACCGGAACCTTCGCCTACGACGACCTGTTGCCCCGGGTGCCGCTGCCCACGCTCGCGGCGAGCTGCGAGCGTTTCCTCGAGTGGTCCGCCCCCCTGCTCACCCCGGCCGAGCGTGCGACGACCGCGGCGGCCGTGACCGCCTTCCAGGGCTCCGACGGCCCCGGCCCGGTCCTGCACGCCGCGCTGGAGCGCTACGAGGCGACCGCGGGCGTGCAGAGCTGGCTGGACGACTTCTGGGACTCCCGTTACCTCGGCCGGCGGGACCGCATCGCGCTCAACGCGAACTACATCTTCCTGTTCGCCGACGACGACGCCGCCCGCGCGGCGGAGCAGCCGCAGGTCGAGCGGGCAGCCGGGCTGATCGCCGCGGCCGTCGACTACAAGCTGCGCCTCGACGACGAGCGGATCGAACCGGTCCGCCAGCGCGGTCAGGTGCTGTCGATGGCGCAGAACACCTACCTGTTCTCCACCACCCGGATCCCCGGCGCGGTGCAGGACACCGTGCGCACCCCGTACAGCGAGGCCTGGCCCGGTCCCTCCCCGGCCCGCCACATCGTGGTTCTCCACCGGGGGAACATCATCCGCCTCGACGTGGTCGGCCCGGACGGCCACCCGTACACGCTCGACGATCTCGCCGCCGGCCTCACCGCCGTGCTCAAGGCGGCACCGACCCGGGCGCCGGCCGATGCCGCGGTCGGCCAGCTCACCACGAAGGCACGCGCCGCCTGGGCGCAGAGCCGGGAGCAGCTGGCCACGCTCGACCCGACCAACGCCGCCGCGCTCGACACCATCGAGACCGCGTTGTTCTGCCTCTGCCTGGAGGAGGCCACGCCGGCCGACAACCTCGCCGCCTGCGACCAGCTCCTGCACGGCGACGCCGGCAACCGCTGGTTCGACAAGGCGGTCTCGTTGATCGTCTTCCCGGACGGTCGGGCGGGCATCAACGTCGAGCACTGTGGCCTGGACGGCACGACGATCCTCAGCTTCGTCGACGACCTGCTGTCCACCTCGCCGCAGGAGCACTCGGCGAGCTCCGGCGCCCGGCCGCAGGGCCTGCCCGCCGTCGAGCCCGTCGAGTTCGTCCTCGACGCCGGCCTGCGCACGGACATCGCCGATGCCGGCGCGTCGTTCACCGACTTCGCCGCGGCGACCGCCTCGAGCGTGCTGTCCTTCGACGACTTTGGCCAGAACCAGGCCAAGGCGCTGAAGACCTCGCCGGATGCCTTCGTTCAGCTGGCCTACCAGCTCGCCCATGTCCGGGCCAAGGGGCACGTGGGCGCCACCTACGAGTCGATCGCGACCCGGCAGTGGCGCCGCGGACGCACCGAGGCGATGCGGGTCGTCACCCCGCAGATCCACCAGTTCGTCGCCACGATGCAGGACCCGGCCGCCGACCCGACGACGAAGCGGGCCGCGTTCCGCGCCGCCGCCGACGCGCACGTGCGCCGAGCGAAGGACTGCCAGGCCGGGCGCGCCCCCGAGCAGCATCTGTGGGAGCTGCAGTTCATCGCCCGCCGCCAGGGCGCCGAGCTCGGGGTGAGCGAGCCGATCGCCCTCTACGACACCCCCGGCTGGCTGAAGACGCGCGACGACTTCCTGAGCACCAGCTCGGCGCCGTCGGTCAACGTCGAGTTCTTCGGCTTCGGCTCGACGAGCAGCCAGTGCATCGGCGTCGCCTACGTGCTGCTGCCGGACCGGTTCAACCTCTACCTGAGCACCCCGCGCACGGTCGCCGACGGCCTGCACGCCTTCGCCGAGCAGCTCACGATTGCGCTGCGCGAGCTGCAGGATCTTCTCGCCGACGAGCTCCCCGCGCAGTGACCTCCCGCCCGGCCCGGCCCCGCCTCGGTTGCCGGGCCGGGCGGGACCCGCAGCGCCTGCATGTTCTTCCACTCCGGCGTCTCCGGTGACATCGACTCTTCACCGAAACAGACGCCGCACGGCGGCCAAACCGGCGTAGGCCGAGCCCCTGGGGCGCCTTAAAGGCTCACATCGAGCGAACCGCATCCGGCCTTGGTGGGCACGCCGGGAACAGGCTTGTCGCCGCTGGTCGCGAAGGGGGTGCGCGAGGTCAGCACGAGCGTCCGGCCCTCGAACCGATAGCGGCGCACCTCGCCCTGGAACGTCTGGTCGTTCTCGCCGGACCGCCGTTGCCACTGCACGATCTCGCCGCTGCGGGTGTCGCACGACCAGGCGAACTGGTTTGTGAGTCCGCCACCGAGGTTGAGTGACGCGTGGTCGCCGCCCATCGTGACCTGTACGAGGTGCCCGTGGACGTAGCGCAGCACGGTGGCGCTCTGCGCATTGGCACCCTGGACCACCCGGGCGAACACCTCGGCGTGGCCGTCCGCGTCCGCGTCCACCGCGCCGAGCAGTTTCAGGTCGCCCGGGGAGCCAGAGCTCAGGGTGACGCTGTCCCTGCCGCCACCCGAGTAGGCGACAGTGAGTTCGCCCTGGGGCGAGAGGAGCATTCGGTCGGGACGGCCGTCGCCGTCGACGTCCCCGTCGGGCGCGGGACCGGTGGGCCGGCCCGGGGTGGCGGACGGCCGGTCGCCGGCGGGCGCGGTCGGCCTGGCCGGTGGCACGGTCGACTTGGCCGAAGGCACGCTCGAGGTGCTCGATGGTCTGGTGGTCGCCGACGGCCGGCCGGATGCGCCGACTGTGTCCGAGCCGCACCCGGCCAGTCCCGCGGCAACCAGCGCGACGAGCAAAGTCATCGATCCGACAGTTCGCGCTTTCGCTGTCCTTGACAATTCCGCCACTCTTTCGGGTGTTTGAACGACTCCTTCCAGAATTCAAGGTCATGGCCGCGACACAGCGGGAGAACTGTCGCCTGCTGAACAGCAGCCGGCGCGGAACCGTGTTTCGCGGCGGCCTCCACAGGAGGGCTGAGATCGCCAGTGAGAAACAAGAGACAGTCGAGTTCGCGCATTTCGCGGCCCGTCTCGTCCGACCGAGCGGAGCCCGGTCGCTGCGACCCGCGGGTCAGCGGCGGCGGGTCTGGGGGAGGCGGGTGGGACCGACGTGGCGGTCGAGCCAGTCGCGCAGCACCCGCATCTCGCGCCAGGCCGTGGCGACCTGCTCGGCGCATTCGGGCTCGGCGAGCCAGGGCGGTTCGCCGAACTCTCGGTGGACGGTGAGCGTACGGTGGCGCAGCAGGTCGATGCGGGGATGGTCGGCGTCGTAGCCACGCGGGCGGGTCTTCAGCCGGTTGCCCGAGACGCCGTACCCGTCCTTGCGGAGCCCCTCGACGAGGGCTTCGAGTTTGGGCCCGGTGACATCGTCGGCGACCGCCGCCCGTAGCCGCTCCACCTGGTCCGGCGCGGTCTGCCAGTAGCCGGTGGCCACCATCAGCCCGGCTGCGGACACCTCGACGTAGCCGCCGCGCTCGTTGTGGGCGCCGATCGCCGTCTTGTACGGCGACTTGTCCTTCGAGAAGCGGACGTCGCGGTTCGGCCGGAACAGGTGCGGTTCGCCGAACTCCGGTTCCAGGGCGTCGAGCAGGGCGACCATCGGGCCGCGCACGGCCTTGGCGTACATCTCGCGATGGTCCGTCCAGTACGCCTTGCTGTTGTCGGCCTCCAACCCGTCGTAGAAGACCAGGGCCTCCGGCGGGAAACCGGTGAACTCCGACATCGCTACTCCTCACGGCAAGGGACAGGACGGGCCGCTCCAGCCGCGCGACGGCCGTTCGCGCTCCGGCGCAGCCTATGACCGGGCACCGACAGAACCGCCCGGATCCCCGCGGCCACCGTCCCGCCCGCCCGCGTTCGGCCGGGCGGCAGCGGCGCCGGTTCTGGCCGCCGGATGCGGGTGGGGCACTGCGCATACCGAAGGCGGAGTAGCAGACATCAGACGGAGTAGCAGACGTCGATGGGTTCTGCCTCGGTGAGGGAGATGGATCCTCGCCGCGGACCGTGCCGCCGACGGTTCGCCGCGCGCTCGGCGAACGCCTCCCCCAGGCGGTTGCCGCGGCGGCCTACGAATTCATCACCGGACCGCTCGTGCAGGCGCCCTACCGCGTGGGAAACGGCTGATGCCGCCGCTGGACGATCGGTTCAGCGCCCGCCGCGGCACCTACCGGATCATCTACCGCTCGATGACGCGGCCAGAATCGCGACGGTCGTGGACATCGATCACCGTCGCGACGTCTACACCGCCGAGTCGGCCGCCGGCGGGCAGGCGGATCAGCGGAAGCGGGGCAGGACCTCGCGGCGGTAGAAGTCGAAGAAGCCGGCCTGGTCGGAGCCGATCTGGGTCACGTAGACCTCG
The DNA here is from genome assembly GCF_023716945.1 of Frankia sp. AiPs1. Classification (GTDB taxonomy): domain Bacteria; phylum Actinomycetota; class Actinomycetes; order Frankiales; family Frankiaceae; genus Frankia. The sequence continues at coordinate 11,990 of NZ_JAMQQF010000072.1, forward strand.
GTGTAACCGGCGTCGAAGTACTCCTGGACCGCGCGGACGTGCCGTTCGACGTCCGGCCCGCAGACCGCCGACGCCGCGGCCATCTCCTCGGTGACAAGCGCGCTGGCCTGCTCGAAGTGCGCCGGGGTGGGCAGTTCCTGGGACAGTTCGCCCGGCAGCGCGCTGTTCGGCCACAGCGCGTGGACGGTCTTGCGGGCGTCGGCCTCGTCCTCGGCCCAGCAGACCTTCAGCGAGCCCTGCTTGGGCCGGCCGGCGCCGCCCGCCTCGTCGAACAGGCGCAGCAGGTCGGCGTCCGGGGCGACCCCGCAGTAGCCGTCGCCGATCCGCGCCGCCAGGCGGACCGCGGCCGGGCCGAACCCGGACACGTACACCGGCGGCGGGTCGGCGGGCAGCGAGTACAGCCGCGCCCGGTCGACGGTGTAGTGCCGGCCGCGGTGGTTGACCATCCCGCCGCGCCACAGCTCGCGGATGACGGCGACGGCCTCCGCCAGCATCTCCAGGCGGACCTCGGTGGCCGGCCAGCCGTCGCCGAGCACGTGCTCGTTGAGCGCCTCCCCGGAACCCACGCCGAGCTGGAAGCGGCCGGGCAGCATCGTCGCGGAGGTCGCCGCGGCCTGGGCGATGATCGCCGGATGGATCCGCACGGTCGGGCAGGTCACCGCCGTGGTCAGCGGAAGTCGCTCGGTGACCTGCGCGATGGCGCCGATGACCGACCAGACGAACGGTGCCTGCCCCTGCGCGTCGTTCCAGGGATGGAAGTGGTCGGAGATCCACAGGCCGTCGAAACCGGCCTGCTCCGCGGCCTGCGCCTGCTCGACCAACGCCCGGGCGCCGTGCTCCTCGCAGGACAGCGCGTACCCGACGAACGACATCATCCTCACCTCGGCATTCCAGCTTGGGGGCATCTCTGCTTGTCGACATCCCTGCTCGTCCGTCCTTGGGGTGCCGCCACCGCGAGCCGCCAAACATCCGACGCCGGACACCCAGGCCACGCCGGACACCCGTGCCACACCGGACACCCGTGCCACACCGAACGCCCAGGCCACACCGGACGCCCAGGCCGGGCCGGACGCGACGATGCGCGGGGGACCGCCGCGGAACTCGCCGGGATGCACGGTCGCGCGGATCGGGGCGCGGCGTTGGCAGGATGCGGCGAGTGCACCCCGGACTGGAACCGACGCCGAGAGTGACCAATACGGCCGGGGTCGCCGCCTGGCGCGCCCCGCCCGGCGCGCACCTGGACGTGGCGGCGGTCGCCGCGACCGACGTGCGGATCCGGCGCGGGGCCCGCCGGCGCGGGCGCGGCGGTCACCTGGTCATCCGCGGCGTCACGTTCACCGTGCCTCGCGGCAGTGTGACCGGGGTGATCGGGCCGAGCGGCGGCGGCAAGACCACGCTGATGCGGGCGATCGTCGGGGTACAGGGTGGGGTGGACGGGGACCTGCGCGTCCTCGGCTACGCCGCCGGCGACGCCTGCCTGCGCCGGCGGGTCGGCTACGCCACCCAGGCCGCGTCGGTGTACGGCGACCTGACGGTGCGGGAGAACCTGCGCTACTTCGCCGCGCTCGCCCAGGCCGACGACCCCGACGACCCCACCCGCGCGCCCGGCTACCTCGACGCGCTGCTGGCCCACGTCGGCCTCACCGAGCAGGCGCCGAGGCTGGTCAACCACCTCTCGGGCGGCCAGCGATCGCGGGTGTCGCTGGCCGTCGCGATGATCGGCGGCACCGACCTGCTCGTCCTCGACGAACCCACCGTCGGGGCCGACCCGCGGCTGCGCCAGCGGCTGTGGGCCGACTTCCGCCTCCTCGCCGAGCGCGGCACCACGATCCTGGTCAGCTCGCACGTGATGGACGAGGCGATCCGCTGCGACCGCCTGCTACTGATCTACGAGGGGACGCTGCTCGCGCAGGGCACACCGACGGACCTGCTCGCCGCCACCGACTGCGCCGACCTGGAGGAGGGCTTCCTACGCCTCGTCGAGGCGCCGGACCGGCAGGACGGGACCGGCGACCGGGCCGGTCCGCCGGTCCGACCCGCGCCGGCCACCCCCACCGGTGGCGCCGCCGAGGCGCCGCCCACTCCGATTCCCTCGCCGGTCCGCGGCCGCCCGGCGGCTCCCCCGTCCTCGACGACACCGGAGGCCGACGACCCCCGGGACCGCCCAACGGTGCTCAGGCCGGTGCTCAGGCCGGCGCGGGTTCGCCCCGCGCCCCGCGGGCCGGCCCATCCTCCCGGCGTCGCGGCCTGCCCGCGCCGCAAGCCCATCGACGAGCTGCGCACCGGCGCCACGGCCGTCCGGGTGCTTCGCCAGCTCGGCCGGGACCGGCGCACCCTCGCCCTGGTCCTGTTGCTGCCGCCGGTGCTGCTGCTGACGTTGCGGCTGCTGTTCCACCGATCCCCCGACACCTTCGACCGGGTGGGCCCCGCGCTGCTCGGGATCTTCCCGCTGATGACGATGTTCTTCGTCACCTCCGTCGCGATGCTGCGCGAACGCACGTCCGGCACGCTGGAGCGGCTGCTGACAAGCCCGGTCGGCCGCGGGGACCTGCTCGTCGGTTACGGGCTGGCGTTCGCCGTGCTCGCCGCGGCCCAGGCCGCGTTCGCCACCGCGCTGACCGTCGGCGCGCTCGGCCTCACCGTGCGGGGATCTGCTCCCATGCTCTTCGTGGCGGCCATCCTCAGTTCCTTCCTCGGCACCGCGCTCGGCCTGTGGATGAGCGTGTTCGCCCGCACCGAGTTCGAGGCCGTGCAGCTCATCCCGGCGGCGCTGATCCCGCAGTTCATGTTGTGCGGCATCCTGGTGCCGCGACACGACATGCTGCCAACGCTCGACGTGATCAGCACCGTCATGCCGATGACCTACGTCGTCGACGCCATGGCCCGGCTGTCGACGTCGCGGCACATCGACCAGTGGCTGTCCCGGGACATCCTGATCGTCACCGGCTGTACCCTGGCCTCCCTCGGCCTCGCCGCGGTGACGCTGCGCCGCCGGCACCCGTAGATCCGGATCGGGCTCGCGGACGATGTCGTCAATACCATGCCGGTGGATCCCTCGTTGTTACGATCAGCACCGTCCGTCCTCAAGGTCCGACGCCGTCGTCGATGCGCAGGGCCGTCGTCGATGCGCGGATGTGTCGGCAAGGCTCGCAGACCGTCCACCTGGCCGGCACCGGGCGGCGAGACCGCCGCCGGTCACCGCGGCCCGTCGTGGTAGGTCGGATCGATCGGCCCCGGCAACGGTCGGGTCCGGCACATCCAGCCCGCCCGGCCCGGAGGAGCCACCCATATCGGGCTACCATCGACTTGCTGGCTGCCGGGCGTGCGGCGCCTCGGTGACCCCGGCGGGGTTCGCCGGGCGAGGGCCCCGGTGGCCCCCGGCGGGATGCGCCGGCCAAGGTCGGGCTGGTGCGGCATGAGAGGACGGTCGGCGGTGGATGGATGAGTCCGGCCACGGATTCCCATCCGAAGACGATCAGGGCCGCCCGCCCGGCGCCCGCCCACCACGGCGGCCGAGCGAGCGACCCTCGGTGACCCGCGTCGAGCCGGGTCCCTCGACCACGCAGACGACCCAGCGCCTCACCGCGCCGCGCCCGCGCCGCTCGGGCACGCCCCCCTCGGACCCGAACGCCGCACCCCGCGAGCAGGACCAGCCCGCCGACCAGGACCTGCCCGCCGGTCAGGCGCAGCCGCCCAACCAGGAGCGGCGGACAGGCCAGGAACGGCCGGCGCACCAGGAACGGCCGGCAGATCAGGGCCGACCGGCAGATCAGGGGCGACCGACCAACCAGGAGCGGCCAGCAGACCAGCACCGGCAGACGGAGCGCGACCGGCAGACGGAGCGGCGACGCTCCGGCCCGCCGCCCCCGTCCAGTTTGGCGAGTTCGGCCGAGCTCACGTCGACGACCGAGCTGGCGGCGTTGCGCCGCCGTCTCGGCATGCCCGACGTCGCCGAGGCCCGCCGGGCCGAACGCGAACGCCGGGCCGCGCGCGACGACGCCTCGGGCCGGCACGACGACAGCGCCCGCCCGCACGACGACGCCTCAGGTCGGCACGACGACGCTTCGGGCCGGCGGCACAGCGGCCGGGCCGAGGGCACCGGCCCCGGTCCAGATCGCCACCGTGGCCGCGATCTGGACCGGGATCCGGCGCTGTATCCCACCGGCCGGGCGCAGCGGGCCCAGGAGCGTCCAGCGCCCTCCGACCGCAGCCGGGACGCCGACCGCGGTCGAGGAGCTGCAGGCGGTCGAGGGGCCGAGAGCGATCAAGGGGCTGCTGGCAGTCGAGAGGCTGCAGGCGGTCGAGGGCGCGAGAGCGGGCCGCAGCGTGGGCGCCTCGAGCAGCCGGAGAGCCCCGCCGGGCACCGTCAGGGGCACGGCTACGGCCACGGCCGCGAGTTCGGCTACGGCAACGGCTACCGGCCGGGCCGGAGCCCCGGTCGAGACGGAACCGCCGGGCGGGACCTGGGCCCACGCGGCGAGCCACCTGTGGACGAGCGCAGCGGCGGCCAGTCGGACCCGGCGCGCCGAGTCGAGTCGTTCGACCACGAGCGGACACAGATCATCCGCGGGCTGCGCGTGCGTCGGGTGCCCGGAGCGGAAAGTTTTCGTTCCACCCACGCGCCCACCGCCGAGGGCCTGATTCCGATGTCCGGCACGATGACCGGCGAGTTCTTCCTCGGTGGCCGCAACCGGCCGTATCCGGCGATCGACGGCCCGGGCGGTGTCGGCGCGAGCGGTGTCGGCACAGGCGGAGCGGCCGGCGCAACGCTGGACGTGCCCGCCGGGACAGCCGTCGCGGACCGTCCCGAACCGATCGACTACGGCCTCGCGGACCTCAGCGAGGATGCCGGCGCAGGCGGGCGCCACCGCGTCGAGCGGACGACCCGCGGATCGAGCCGGTCCCGGGCCATCTGGACACTCGTCGACCAGGTGCTCTCCAGCGGCACGAACGCCGTGATGTCGTTCATCATCGCCCGCAGCGTGAGCTCGTCGGAGTTCGGCGCGTTCGGCGTGGCGTTCGCGATCTTCTCATTGATGATCGGCTTCTCGAAGGCCGCGGGCACCGCGCCGCTGGGCATCAAGTTCGCCGACGTGTCGCCCCGGGTGTTCCGGGCGGCGGGTGCCGCCGGCACCGGCACCGCCTTCGCCATCGGCCTGTTCTCCGGAGTGGTGACGCTGGTCGTCGGCCTCGCGCTCGGCGGCGGCGTCGGCGACTCCCTGATCGCCATGGGGCTGGTGTTTCCGGCTCTGTTGCTCCAGGACGCCTGGCGGCAGGTGTTCTTCGCCGAGGGCCGGCCGGCCGCCGCCGCGGCCAACGACGGCGTCTGGGCGATCGTCCAGTTCGGGGCCATCTTCCTGCTGATCGTCCGCGATGTGTCGACCTCCTGGGCGATGCTGCTGGCCTGGGGCGGGGCGGCGGCCGTCGCGGCCATCCTCGGGATCTATCAGGCCGGCTTCCGGCCCGCGACGGACCAGGTTCGGTCCTGGATCGTCGAGCACCGCGACATCAACGGCTACATGAGCGCGGAGTACCTCACCGTCCAGGGCGCCCAGCAGGCGTCCACGCTCCTGCTTGGCACCCTGGGGGCGATCGACCTCGTTGGTGCGCTGCGCGGCGTGCAGACGCTGCTCGGACCGACGACGATCCTCGCCGTCGGGATCGTGAGCTGGGCGATCCCGGAGTTCTCCCGCCGTAAGGACATGTCGGCCGCGGCGCGGCTGCGCGCCGCCTACGCCCTGTCCGGGGTGATCGTCGCCGTCGGTGCGGTCTGGGGAACGGTCTTCCTGTTCCTACCGCCGAGCATCGGTCACTCCCTGCTCGGCGACACCTGGGAGCAGACGCACCATCTGCTGGCGCTGTCGATCGTGCAGCAGGCGGGACCGGCGGCAACGGTCGGGCCGGCGTGCATGCTCTACGCGATGGGGCAGGCCAAACTCACCTTCCGCGCGAATGCCGTGCTGGCCCCGCAGCTCCTGCTCTACCCGATCATCGGGTTGGAACTCGGCGGCGCGACCGGGGCGGTCGTCGGCTATATCGCGGCGTTCTGGATCACGGTGCCGTTCTGGTTCATGCTGGTCCGCCGAGTCGCCCGCGAGGCGGAACTGGGTGGTGGCACGAGCGTCGCCGATCCGGGGTCAACCGGTCCCGAACCGGCCGGTCCCGGATCAGCCGGTCCCGAACCGGGCGGAGCCGAGCCGGCCGGAGCCGAACCCGCCGGATCGAACGAGCCCGGATGAGCCGCATCGTGTCCGCCCCCGCCGACGGGGGTCAGGAAGATTTTCAGACCACGACCGGCCCATCGGGGGGCGGCGACCATATGGGTAGGATCTCGACCGGCGTCGAGACCGTTCCGGTGAAAGCCGCCTGGCCCGGGGTCAGGCGGGGGGGTTGAGATGATTCTGCGCATCCTGTATCGATCCGTTGGTTCGGAGAACGCGAAGAACCGACCAGCGTTCTACAGCAAGCGGCTGGCGCTCGCGTCCCTCCTGCGCGCCGTCGAGAAGGTCGAGATCCCGACGAGGATCGTCTTCGTCAACGACGGTCCGATGCCGGCGGATCGCCTTTCGATGATGGCGGAGGCCGGCGAGGTGATCCCGGTCACGTGTGGCAGCAATCGCGCGTCGTACCGCCACGTCCTACGCATGCCAAGGCTCCGCCGCTGGGCCGCCGACGATCTGGTGTGGCTCGCGGAAGACGACTATCTGTACACGGAGAACTCGCTGTCCGCCCTGGTCTCCGCCGCCACCGCCCGCCCGAACGTCGAGTACTTCACCCTGTACGGCACCTCGCGGCTGTCCGCCACCTCCACCCGGCGCCGCCCGCAGGTCACCGACGACGGCCGCCTCCACGAGCACGCTCCGATGATCGACGGAGTGACCTGGGCGCGCACCGCCACCACGACCAGTACCTTCGGTCTGCGCGTCGGCACTCTCGTCGAGGACGAGCTGCTGCTGCGTTCGATCCCCTTCGTCGGCGGCGCCTTCGACCGCGCGACATGCCTGACGCTGCAGGGTTTCCAACCCTTCCAGCTGCCGGAGCTGGGCGGTGAGCCACCATTGGTGGCGCCCTCGACGACCGCCGCGCGCATCGCCCGCCGGGCGGCGCTGACCGGGCTGCGGGCCACCCTGAACGCGGTGGCGCTGGCCCGGCCCGAACGGCGGCGGCGGACCCTGCTCGTCCCCGCGCCCTCCCTGGCCACCCACATGGAGCTGGGCGCCGCGCTCGTCCCCGGGCACGACTGGTCCGTGGAGGCCAACGGCGTCCTGGCCTGGCTGGAGGCTCGCAGCGCGGACCAGGCGGAGCTAGCGGACCCGGCGGGTCTGGCAGACCCGCCGGTGCCGACGGCAGAGCCGAGCCCGGCACAGCCGGCCAAGGCACAGCCGGCCTCAGCGTGGGCGGCCTCAGCGCGGGCGGCCTCCTCGACGAGCGCGAGGCCCGCCACCACGGCGACGGGCGGGCGGACGACCGCCGCGGGAGGGCTGGCGCCGACTGCCGTGACC
>NZ_JAMQQF010000730.1 GCF_023716945.1 Frankia sp. AiPs1
CTCGCCGGACTGCGGGTGATCGACCTGTCGGCGCCGGCCGCCGGCACCGGGGCTTCGCTGGATGCCGCGGAACCGGGCGGCGGCGTCGTGGTCATGACCCGACCCTAGAACCCGCCACCGACACTCCCGCGGGTCGGTCCCGGCCGGCACCGAGGGACGTCCACGGCGACGGTCCGGCGGGCGGGGGCCGGCTCGGCTGACCGGCGTCGCGAGACGTCCGGGTGGGCCTCGGCGCGCGGAGGCGGTCCTGGCCGCAGACCCCCGGCGCCCCCGCTGGTCACAGGCACGGACAGGGCCGGCAGACGCGGCCGGATCTGGTCCGTAGCATCGGTTCCATGACGGATCAGCGCGGTGGGACCGACTCGGATGCCCATGGCGGCACGGGCGGTGCATCGCGGCATCCGGGAGAACGCCCGTCGGGGGTCATCATCGGGCGCATCCGCGGCGTCCCGATCATGGTGTCGCCACTGGCGCTGGTCTTCGCCCTCCTGGTGGCCTATCTGCTCTCCGGTTCGATCCGGGACCGGCTGCCGACGGCGTCGGACGGCCAGGTCCTCGCGATGGCCACGGTGATCTCCGTCGGCTTCCTGGCGTCCCTGCTGGTTCACGAGATCGGTCACTGCCTGGCCGCCCTCGCCTTCGGCCATACCGTCCGGTCGGTGACGCTGCACGGGTTCGCCGGATTCACCGAGTTCGAGCCCGAGCCCCGTAGCCCCGGCCGCGAGTTCCTCATCGCCTTCGTCGGTCCGGCGGCCAACGGTGTGCTCGCCGGGCTGTGCTTCCTCGGCCTGCTCGGCATCGGCGACGACACCCACGTCGGGGTGGTGCTGCGCGATCTCGGGGTCATCAACCTGGCGCTGTTCGTGTTCAACCTGGCCCCCGGCGTGCCGTTGGACGGTGGGCGGGTGGTCATCGCCGCCGTGTGGGCGGTGACCGGGGACAAGCTGCGCGGGCTGCGGGCCGGCGCCTACGGCGGCTTCGTGGTGGCCGCGGGCATGGTCGTCTGGGGCACGACGATCTCCGGCGACACCTTTGGCCTGTTCTACACGTATGCTCTGGCGGCGTTCCTGGCCTTCGCGGCCTTCCAGTCACTGCGGGCGGCCCAGCTGCGTGGGCGGCTGCCGGGGCTGTCCGCCGGCCGGCTGGTCCGCCGGACGCTGCCCGTCGAGGGCGCCGTGCCGCTGGCCGAGGCGCTGCGGCGGGCGCAGGAGGTCGGGGCCACCGCCGTCGCGGTGATAGACCGGGACGGTAATCCCATCAAGATCATGAATGGCTCGGCGGTCGACGCGCTGCCCGAGCATCGGAGGCCGTGGATGTCCGTGGACGAGGTGAGCCGGGCGATCTCGCCCGGGATGGTGCTCGACGCCGACCTGGAGGGCGAGGACCTGCTCGCCGCCGTGCAGAGCATGCCCGCCTCGGAGTACCTGGTTCTGCAACAGGGCCGGCCGGTCGGCGTGCTCGCGATGGTCGACCTGGTCGCCCGCCTCGACCCGGCCGCCGCCGCACGCATGGTGGCGCAGCGGTGAGCGATTCCGACCTCAGTCCCGATCTCCGTGGCCCCGATCTCCGTAGCCCCGATCTCCGTCCCGGTCCCACCGGTGCGGCACACCGCCGTGGGCCCTTCACCAAGGGTGACCGGGTGCAGCTCACCGACCCCAAGGGGCGAAAGCACACCGTCGTGCTGGAACCGGGCAAGCAGTTCCACACCCACCGCGGCGCCGTCGAACACGACGCGCTGCTGGGTCGGCCCGAGGGCATCGTCGTCACCAGCACCGGCGGCACCGACTACCTGGCGTTGCGTCCCCTGCTCGTGGACTTCGTGCTCTCGATGCCCCGCGGAGCGACCGTCGTCTACCCCAAGGACGCGGCCCAGATCGTCACCTACGCGGACATCTTCCCGGGCGCGCGGGTGCTTGAGGCCGGCGTCGGCTCGGGCGCGCTGTCCTGTTCCCTGCTGCGCACCATCGGGGACGCCGGCCGGCTGATCTCCTACGAGCGGCGGGAGGACTTCGCCGCCATCGCCCAGCGCAACATCGAGACGTTCTTCGGCGGCCCGCATCCGGCGCACACGGTGATCGTCGGCGATCTGGCCGAGACGACCGAGCGGGACGTCGACCGGGTCGTCCTCGACATGCTCGCGCCCTGGGACGTCGTGGACGCCGTCAGCGCGGCGCTCGTTCCCGGCGGGGTGGTCTGCGCCTATGTCGCCACGACGACGCAGCTTTCGCGGGTCGTGGAGACGCTGCGGGCCCACGGCACGTTCGCCGAGCCCGCCGCGTGGGAGACGATGATGCGGGACTGGCATGTCGAGGGACTTGCCGTCCGCCCCGGCCACCGCATGGTCGGCCACACGGGCTTCCTGGTCACCGCGCGCCGCCTCGCCGACGGCGTCACGCCGCCGGTCCGTCGGCGCCGGCCTGCGAAGGGTGCCCTCGGCGAGCC
>NZ_JAMQQF010000731.1 GCF_023716945.1 Frankia sp. AiPs1
GGGGGGGGGGGGGGCCGCGCCGCGGCCCCCGCCGCCCCGGCGAGCACCGGCACGGGCAGCACCACCCCCGCTCCGGTTCGCGGGCGCACCGAGAAGCTCTCCCGGCTGCGTGCCCTGGTCGCCCGGCGCATGGTCGAGTCGCTGCAGATCAGCGCCCAGCTCACCACCGTCGTCGAGGTGGACGTCACCCGCATCGCGCGGCTGCGGGACCGGGCCAAGGCAGGCTTCCAGGCCCGCGAGGGCCTGAAGCTGTCGTTCCTGCCGTTCTTCGCGCTGGCGACCTGCGAGGCGCTGCGCGAGTTCCCGCAGCTCAACGCCAGCCTCGACGTCGAAGCGGGGACGGTCACCTACCACGGCGAGGAGAACCTCGGCATCGCCGTGGACTCCGAGCGCGGCCTGGTCGTGCCGGTCATCCACAGCGCCGGTGACCTCAACATCACCGGCCTCGCCCGCAAGATCGACGATCTGGCCAGCCGAACCCGGGCCAACAAGATCTCCCCGGACGAGCTCGGCGGGGGGACCTTCACCCTCACGAACACCGGCAGCCGGGGCGCCCTGTTCGACACGCCGATCATCAACCAGCCGCAGGTCGGCATCCTCGGCACGGGGATCGTGACGAAGAAGCCCGCCGTCATCGACGATCCCGACCTGGGCGAGATCATCGCCGTCCGGTCGGCGGTGTACCTGTCGCTGACCTACGACCACCGCATCGTCGACGGGGCCGACGCCGCCCGCTTCCTGACCTTCATCAAGCGGCGGCTCGAAGAGGGCGCCTTCGAGTCCGACCTGGGCCTCTAGGCCCCGTCAGCCTGCCGGCACAGCCAGCCGGCAGGCACCGCCAGCGGACACGGGCCGGTCGCCGCCTCGCATTCGGGACGGCGACCGGCCACGATGGTCACCATGCGCATCGTGGTGACCGGGGCCTCGGGACTGATCGGTTCGGCGCTCGTCCCCGCCCTGCGTGGGGACGGCCACACCGTGACCACCCTGGTCCGGCGAACACCCCGCACCGGCGGCGAGATCCAGTGGGATCCCGCCGCCGGTCGGCTCGACCCGGCATCGCTCGCCGGCACCGACGCCGCCGTCCACCTCGCCGGCGCGGGCATCGGCGACCGCCGCTGGACCGACGACTACAAGCGCCTGCTGCGCGACAGCCGGATCGCCGGCACCGATCTGCTCGCCCGCACCCTCGCCAGCCTCACGCCGCCCCCGCGGGTGCTCCTCGCCGGCAGCGCCGTCGGCTGGTACGGCACCTCGGCAGGCGGCAACGCCGGCCCGCTCGACGAGAACGCCCCCGCCGGCGCGGGGTTCCTCGCCCGACTCGTCGAGGACTGGGAGGCCGCGGCCACGCCCGCCCGCGAGGCCGGCATCCGGGTCACCACCCTGCGGACCGGGGTCGTGCTCTCCGGTCACGGGGGCAGCCTCGGTCGCCAGCTCCCGCTGTTCCGGCTGGGCCTCGGGGGCCGGCTGGGATCCGGCCGCCAGTGGCTGAGCTGGATCAGCCGCACCGACCACGTGGCGGCGTTGCGCCTGCTGCTCGCCGACGACTCGGTGGCCGGGCCGGTGAACCTGGTCGCGCCCGAACCCGTCACCAACGCCGCCTTCACCGCGGCGCTCGCGTCGGCGCTGCACCGCCCGGCGTTCGCCGCGGTACCCCGCCTCGCCCTGCGCGTCGCCCTCGGCGAGTTCGCCGACGAGGGCGTCCTCGCCTCCCAGCGGCTGACCCCCGCCGTGCTGACCGGCGCCGGCTTCCGCTTCGCCCACCCCGACATCGACACCGCGCTGCGCGCGATCCTGACCGAGGGCGCCTGAGCCGCCTCCGCCAGCCGCGATCTAGGTGCCCTCGACGGGGATGCTCTCCGAGACCCGCCAGCCCGAGCCCGTGCGGATCAGCACGAGATCGTGGCGCTGGGGAGCCTTCTCCGGCTGGTGGGCGAGGAGCTGGCCGTGGGCGTCGAGGTAGTCGTAGGCGGCCAGGCGTTCGGTCACCCGCAGCACCGTGCGGCTCGGCTGCTCGTCGCGGACCTGTAGGGCGACGATCTCACTGTGCAGGGGCGAGGCGTGCGCCCCCTGGGCGACGACCTGCCGCATGAGGGTGACGTCGGCGTTGTAGGCGGGGCTGGCGGCGGCGTCGGACTGCCCCAACAGGGACTCGTCGGCGCGCTCGAAGGCCTGGCTGCGGGCGGTGTTGAGGCCGCCGAGCACGGCGCGCCAAATCTGCTCGGGTGACTGGTTCGCCACCGGGGAGGCGGTCGGGTCCCGGCCGGGCACGCCGGTGGCGGGCGGCGAGGCCGGCTGTGGCGCGGGCGCCGCGGTGTCGCTGGTGCCGTCCCCCGACGGGCTCGTCATGAGCAGCACGACGGCCACCACGACGACGAACAGGCCCAGGCCCGCGGTGACCGGCAGCAGCCAGCGCCGCCGCCGGGCGCC
>NZ_JAMQQF010000732.1 GCF_023716945.1 Frankia sp. AiPs1
GGCGCGGGCCTGCTGCCCCCGGCCGACGGCAGCGTCGTGTCGACCACGGGCGTGTCCCCCGGCCTGAACCGCTCCGAAACGCTGGGCCTGGACGCCTTCCGGCTGCGCGCCAGCACCGCCTATCGCCGACTGAAGCAGGACCGCCCGCGCGACGGCCATCCGTGGGACATGGACCGGCCCTGCACCGACGTCCCGCCCCCGCGGGGGTCCGCCGGGCCGGACCCGGACCGCCCGGCGCCCCGTGCCTTCGCCAACGGCCAGTCGCTCCTGCAGAGCCCGCTGATGACGCTGACCACCGCGGGCGCCGCCGGCGACACCGGCCCCGCCACCGGTCCCAGCACGGGCTCCGCCGCCGGCGCCGCCGGCTCTCCGACCAGCTCGAAGCTGGAGGGCTCCGTCGCCATCGGCCTGATCCTCGTCGAGGGGCCGACCGCCGACCTGCAGTTCACGGCGGCCGAGCGGACCAAGGTCGTGGCCGAGGTGCAGAACGGGCTGTCCTGGTACGCCACCACCAACCCGGCGGCCGACCTCACCTTCTACTACGACATCCAACTCGTGCGCCTGCCCGTGCCGGCGGACCCGAAGGCGACCGATCTGGAAGCCCTGTGGCGGGACCCGGCGATGAGCCGGCTCGGCCACGCCGCCAGCTTCGACGGCGTCTACGACTACGTCGACGCGCTGCGCGCCCGCCTCGGCACCCGATGGGCCTACTGCGCGTTCTTCACCAAGTACCCGCTGGGCTACTTCGCCTACTCGTCGGTCGGCGGCCCCCGGATCGTCATGTCGTACGCCAACGACGGCTGGGGCCCCGACAACATCGACCGCGTCTTCACCCACGAGACCGGGCACATCTTCGGCGCCCCGGACGAGTACGGCGGCGCGGGCTGCGACTGCGGCGGCGCGTGGGGGGCGTTCGGTGTCCCGAACGGCAACTGCGACACCTGCGCCCCGGCGCCGGCGGACTGCCTGATGCGCTCGAACAGCTTCGCGCTGTGCCGCTACACCCCCGGCCAGATCGGGTGGGGCCACGGCGTCGGCGGCAACCCGGCGCTGGTCCAGTCGAAGGGGCTCGGCCGCACCGGCAACTTCGACGTCGTCGTGCCCTCGGCGTTCGCGGGGATCACCCACGTGTGGCGGGACAACGACGCCGCCGGCTATCCCTGGCGCGACCCGTGGCAGACCGCCCAGTCCCTCGGCCGCGTCGACGCGCTCACCATGGTGCAGAGCACCCTGGCCAACCCCGGGCCGCTGGAGGTCGCCGTCCGGGTCGGTTCGGCGCTGTACTTCCTGTGGCGTGACAGCACCGGGGCGTTCGCCTGGCACGACCCCAAGCAGCTCATCCAGGGCGTCGGCGGGGTGCCGTCGCTCGTCCAGAGTCGCCTGGGCACGAAGGGCAACTTCGAGCTGCTCATTCCGGCCGCGGACGTCGGCATCCTGCACCTGTGGCGCAACCACGACGTCTACGGCTACCCCTGGAGCGCCCCGAAGCTGTTCGGTGCGAACCTCGGCCGGGTCGACGCGGTCAGCCTCATCCACGGCACCCTCGGCGGCGGCGCGGGCATGCTCGAGGCCGTCGCCCGGGTCGGCAGCCGGCTGGTGCACCTGACCCGCGACAACTCGGCGGTGTGGCGGACCGGACCCGTCTTCGGCGAAGGGGTCTCGGGCAACCCGGCGCTGATCCAGAGCTCCTTCGCCGACGGGGCGCGCAACTTCGAAGTCGTCGTCCCCGCCGCCAGCGGCGGACTCATCCACTACTACCGCAACAACGGCGCGCCGACGCCGTTCTGGAGCGGGCCCCGCCCGTTCGCCCCGGCCCTGGGCAACGTCGACGCCGTCTCGATGATCCAGAGTAACTTCGACGGCCATCTGGAGGTCCTCGCTCGCGTCGGCGACGAGCTGCACATGGTGTGGCGCACCTCCGGAGCCGGGGCGACCTGGTCGGCCCCCCGCCGCGTGTTCTGACCGGCCGGCCCGCGCCCGGGCCTGCCGCAGGTAGCGGGCCACCGATCGTCGGTCCAGGTGGCGGGCAGGGCCGACTAGTGCGGCGGCGACGTGCCTGGCTACGGGGCCCGGTGGCAGGCGCGGCCGGTGGCCGGCGGGAGGATCAGCAGGCGGGCTCGGCAGGTCCCCCACGGGATGGGGAGTCCGAGGGCGACAGATCGTCGGCGGACGGGGAGTCAGCCTGCGGCGGGTCGGCGACCGGCGGGCCAGTTGGCGGCGGGTCGGGGGGCGGCGGCGGGTCAGGGGGCGAAGCGCCGGGGGCGTCCCAGGGGAGTCCCTCGGCGGGTCGGTTCTTGGCGCCGCGGCGAGCCAGCCAGCCGTCGACGAACAGGGCCTCCGCGGGGCTGAGGGTCTCCCGCAGCGCCGGGGGCACCCCGTCGACGAACACGCCGCCCACGCCGGCGCAGGCCCCCAGCTC
>NZ_JAMQQF010000733.1 GCF_023716945.1 Frankia sp. AiPs1
GGCTCGCGCCACGCGCGCGAGCCGGCCGGCCGGAGACGGGCGCAGTCCTACAGCGTGGCCTGCAGCGACTTGATCGGCATGCTCAGGTCGGCGAGCATCTTCAGATCGGACTCGGCGGGCCGGCCCAGCGTCGTCAGGTAGTTGCCGACGATCACGGCGTTGATGCCGCCGAGCATCCCCTGTGACTCCAGGTCGCCCAGGGTGATCTCCCGGCCGCCCGAGTAGCGCAGGATCGTCCGAGGCAGGGCGAGCCGGAACGCGGCGATGGCGCGCAGCGCGTCGCGGGGCTGCACCGGCGGGTAGTCGCCGAAGGGGGTACCCGGCCGCGGGTTGAGGAAGTTCAGCGGCACCTCGTCGGGCTCGAGCACGGCGAGCTGGGCGGCGAGCTCGGCCCGCTGTTCCAGCGACTCCCCGACCCCCAGGATCGCGCCGCAGCACAGTTCCATGCCGGCCGCGCGCACCATCTCGCAGGTCTCCCAGCGCTCCTCCCAGCTATGGGTGGTGACGACCTTGGGGAAGTGCGAGCGGGACGTCTCGAGATTGTGGTTGTAGCGGTGCACGCCGATCGAGGTGAGCTCGTCGACCTGTTCCTGGGTCAGCATCCCCAGCGAGCAGGCGACGTTGATCTCGACGGCCGCACGGATGGCCGCGACTCCCTCGCGGACCTGGGACATCAGCCGGGCGTCGGGTCCGCGAACGGCCGCGACGATGCAGAACTCGGTGGCGCCGGTGGCCGCGGTCTGGCGGGCCGCCTCGACCAGCGAGGGCACGTCGAGCCACGCCGAGCGCACCGGCGAGTCGAACTTGCCCGACTGCGAGCAGAAGTGGCAGTCCTCCGGGCAGCCGCCCGTCTTCAGGCTGATGATGCCCTCGACCTCGACCTCCGGTCCGCACCAGCGCATCCGGACCTCGTGGGCGAGCGCGAGGGCGTCGCCCAGGTACTCGTCGGGCAGTCGCAGGACGGCGAGGACACCGGCCTCGTCGAGCCCACGCCCGGCCTCGAGCACCTCACGCCGGGCGTGGGCGAGCAGTGCGGCCGGGTCCAGCCCGGCGGCGGCCGGCGCCGACGGTGGCACCGTCGGCGGAGCGGTGTGCACGGTCACGGGTGCGGTCACGGGGGCCTCCAGGCGGGACGTGGGCAGCGGAGATGCGTTCGATGATGGGGTCGGCTCGGCGTCGGGCGGGCTGGTCGAACCGGCTTAGTGGTCCTTCTTGTCCGGTTTTGCGTATTGCGTCGGCCTTTGCCGGTCTTCTCGGGTCGGCTTGTCGTCCGATCGGTCGGAGTGCGCGCTCCATTGTCGAACCCGCGCCCACTGCGCCGCCCGGTTTTCCCGCGCGACGTCGGGCACGTTCGTCACCTGTCCGCCCTCCGTCGCAGTGAGCAGGCCGGCAGCCGGCCCCGCCCGCGCCGGCAAGTGCCTGCGCTGCCTGCGCCTGCGCCAGCCTCCGTCTCCGTTGCGGCTACTGCCTTCTGCACTCCCGTGCCTTTCTACCGCGACAGGCCGGACGAGCAGGGCTGCGCAAAGGTAAGGGAATCGCCCTATAGGGGGTGGCGTGCACGGAACTGCCGTGCACGGAAGGTACCGCCGAGGGCGGGTTCGAGTGACTGCCGGGCCGCCGCCAGGAACTCGGGCCGGCTCAGCAGGGCGGCGCCCGCCGGCAGGGCCCCGGCCAACGGTCGGCCCGCCAGGTCGCTGAGGTCGGCCAGATTGCTGCGGCAGGCCAGGTCCGGCTCGCGCGGCCAGGATCCGATCACGACGCCGGCGAGTTCGAGGCCGCGGTGGGCCAACGCCTCCAGGGTCAGCGCGGTGGCGTTCAGCGCGCCGAGACCCGCCGGCGTCACGACGAGCACCGGCGCCGAGAGCAGCCGGGCGAGATCGGCCAGGGTGGCGCCGTTGTCGTCGTAGCGCACCAACAGCCCGCCGGCCCCCTCGACGAGGACGAGGTCGTGGTCGGCGGCGAGCTTGCCGATCCGGGCCGCCACGTCGCCGAGGTCGACGGCGGGTCGGCCGGCTCGGCGGGCGGCGGCCGCCGGCGCGAGCGGGTCGGGGTAACGGGTCAGCTCGTGGACGTCGCGGATGCCCGCGAGACCGGCGACCAGATCAACGTCGCCCAACTCGTCGGGCCGCAGCCCGGTCTGCGCCGGCTTGACCACCGCGACGGCATGGCCGCGGTCCTGGGCGAGCGCGGCCAGCGCCGCGGTCACCACCGTCTTACCGACCTCGGTGCCGGTCCCGGTGACCACCAGCAGCGTCACCGGCCGGGCACCTCGGTGGCGAGGACGTCAGTGGCGGGGACGTCAGTGACGGGGACTCCGGTGGCGGGGACCTCGGCGGCGGGGACCCGGGTGGCGAGGACCCCGGCGGCGGCGAACGCCTCGGCCGCGAGGGCCAGGTCGGGGTCGCTGAGGTCGCCGC
>NZ_JAMQQF010000734.1 GCF_023716945.1 Frankia sp. AiPs1
CGGGGTCCGCGGCGGCGGCCGGGTCCCGACCCGCGCCTGGGGCCGCCGACGGTGGGCCGCCCGCCGGACGCTGCTGGTCGGGGAGATCGGTGAAGGTGACGTCCACCTGCTGGAAGCTCTTGAACTGCTCCGCCTTGGCATACGAGGTGTAGGCCCGCCGGTCGGAATCGGTCAGCTCGACGTCGTCGGTGAACGGGGTCAACAGCGCCCGCGGGTAGAGCCGGCCCGCCCGCACCGCGTTGATCTCCATGGCGAGAACCACGACGACGGCGAGGAAGTACAACCAGGTCATCAGCCCGAGAACGAGCCCGAACAGCCCGTAGACCTGGGTGGAACCCTTGAGCTGATGGGCGATGTAGTAGCTGCCCAGCGTCTGCACCAGTTGCCAGCCGAGCGCCGCGAAGACCGCCCCGGGCAGGATCTCACGCATCCGGACGGACCGGGCGGTCAGGACCTTGAAGGCGACGAGGACCAGGCCGGCGTTGCCCGCCGTGGAAATCGCCACCGCGAGCACCTGGAACCCGGCGGCCAACCGGCCGAACGCCGACGCCCCGGTCGTGACGCTGGAGAGCACCGTCGTCATCAGCACACCGAGGCCGAGCAGGCCGATGAGGCTGAGGCTG
Organism: Frankia sp. AiPs1; assembly: GCF_023716945.1. Taxonomy (GTDB): domain Bacteria; phylum Actinomycetota; class Actinomycetes; order Frankiales; family Frankiaceae; genus Frankia. The sequence goes on from NZ_JAMQQF010000734.1 coordinate 624, forward strand.
CGCAGGCGGGCGAAGAACGGGTTCGGTCGGGCCCGGCGCGGCACCGCCCAGACGGTGTCGAGGGCGTTGCCGATCGCCCGGGCGACGCCGAGGCTGCCGGAGATGGCGCCGAGCACGCCAACCGCGACGGCGATCCCGCTGCCCTTGAGCGCCTGCACGTCGTCGCGGAGCTGATCACCGATGATCGGGAACTGGCTCAGCGTTGAGGTAACGACCTGTTCCTGCAGGTCGGGATGACCGTGCAGGACAAAGCCGAGCCCGGTCGTGAGCAGCAGCAACAGCGGGAACAGCGACAGGAAGGCGTAGAAGGTGATCAGGGCGGCGAGGTAGCCGCCCTGATCGTCGGCGAACTTGTAGATGACGGCGATGACGAAGCCGACCCCGCGATTGCGTTGCTGGGCCCGGTCGATGCGGCCACCGAGCGCCATCCCGCGCCTCCCCAGGCCGTCCGTCATCATGAAGCTGTCCCCCGTCCGGGTGGGCCGAATACCCGTTGACCTGCCGGTAAAGCATCTCGACCGGCTGCCAACGGACCTCCCACCACATCGCGCGCTATTCGCCGCCGTGGCTGGCCCGATCGGGTGGTGTACCGGCTACGCGGCCGATCCCCGCCCGTGCCCCCCGATCCGGGCGGCGGTGCGGCGGGCTCCCTGCGCCGGCTCATCATCGCGTTGACGGATGGGCACCCGTGGCCTTGGCTGATGCCGCCACCCTACGCACCTGATCGATCACGAGGTAGCCACGGTCCACCGCCCGAAAGGAGTCCGCGGATGCGACGAGGTCTCCGGGGGATCGTCCCGGGAATCGGCGTTGGTCTGCTTCCCCTCGCCGTCCTTCCTGTTCTGGCCGTGTCCGGCCCGGACAGGGCAACTCCGGTCGGCGCGGACAGGACAGGTCCGGAGGCGACCGGAGCAGACACGATCGCGGCAGACCCGATCCCGCCCGGCGCCATTGGGCCAGGCGCGATCGGGCCCGGTGCAATCAGGCCCGGTGCAATCAGGCCCGGTGCAATCAGGCCCGGTGCAATCAGGCCCGGTGCAATCAGGCCCGGTGCAATCAGGCCCGGTGCCTCCGGGACGGACACCGTCGGAGCCCCGGCGCCGCCGGTCGGCCATCCGCTCGCACCGCCCGCCGACGCGGCCTCGACGCCGCGCGGACGACGTGACGCGCCCGGCGGCGAGCCGACCTACCTGGTCGCCGACCTCGGACCCGTGAACCGATCCGGTGCGAGCGGCACGGTCACCGCGACCCTGCGGGGGAACCTGCTGAGCATCCGGATCTCGACCCACGGTCTGGCGCCGGGACTGCCGCACCCCCAGCACATCCACATCGGCGGCAATCATTCCTGTCCCAGCCCGGACGCGGCGGGCACCGGCGCGGGTGGCCAGGTCCGTTCGGGCGACGCGAAGAAGTCGATTGGCGCCATCGCGGTGTCGCTCACCACGACCGGCGACACCGGACCGGGCAGCTCCTACGCCCTGGACCGATTCCCCGTCGGCGACGCCGGCTACCGGCGCACCATCACCGTCTCCCCGAAGGTCGCCGCGGAGCTGCGCGGCGGCGAGGGCGTGATCGAGCAGCACGGTGTCGACGCGAACCACACCGGCCGCTACGACGGGGCGGCCCGCAGCGACGTGCAGCCCGAGCTGCCCGAGGAGGTCTCCAACTCGGCCGCCTGCGGCCGGCTCGTCACCAGCCCGACCGCCGTCCCGGTGGGCGGGGCAGCAGCCGGCGGCGGCGGAACCGCCTGATCTCACCGGACCGTGGGCCGCGGCCGGGGGCACCGTGGGCC
>NZ_JAMQQF010000735.1 GCF_023716945.1 Frankia sp. AiPs1
CGCGTACCGATCCCACCTGGGGGGGCTCGCCGCCGAGCTCGACGGCGTCGGGGCGGTCGTCAACGCCGCGGGGGTGGCGGTGTCGGCGGCCCGGCTGTCACCCGGGCTCGTCGGGGGCAACGCCGCCTGGCCGCGACTGCTCGCGGACGCCTGCGAGCGGGCGGGGGTGCCCCGGCTCGTCCATGTCAGCACCGCGGCGGTGCAGGGCCGGGTCGACCGGCTCGACGAGAGCCTGCGCTACGCGCCGGTGAACCCCTACGCCCGGTCGAAGACCCTCGGCGAGCAGCTCCTGCGCGACGCGGCGGCCGCCGGCAGCGTTGAGGTGACCCTCTACCGACCCCCCTCCGTGCACGGCCTGGGGCGTCGGATGACGACCGCCTTCGCCGCGTTCTGCCGGCGCTGGCCCCTGGTGACGTGCGGGGACGGCAGTCAACCCGTGCCGGTCGCGCTGATCGGCAACATCGGCGCGGCGGTCGCCGCGATCCTGGCGGCGAACGGCGCGCCCCTGGTGGTGTCCCACCCCTACGAGGGGCACACCGTGCGCAGCCTCTACGAGACGTTCGCGCCGGGTCGGCCGGTGCACCCGCTGCCGGCGAGGACGGTCCAGGGGCTGCTGCGCGCCGCCGAGCCGACCGGGCAGTGGCTGCCGCCGCTGAGCGCGGTATGCCGCCGGGCGGAGCTGCTGCTGTTCGGCCAGGGGCAGGAGCGGGGCTGGCTCGACGCGCGGGGCTTCCGGCTGCCGCTCGGCCAGCCCGCCTGGGATGAGGTCGCCGCCGCGACACGCGGACGGTCGCACTCACGTTAATCACTCCAAGTGAAGACTACGCTACTTTTAGCTATAGATCGTCGACGGCTGGAGGTCGAACTCCGTGTCCACCCTTCCCGGCTGCCGCGTCCTGGTGGTGACGCACTACTTCCCGCCGGAGATCGGCGCGCCGCAGGCGCGGCTGTCGGAGACGGCCCGGGCGTGGGCGGCCGACGGCCTCGACGTCACCGTGCTGACCGGGATGCCGAACCATCCCACCGGAGTGATCCCGCCCGAGTATCGCGGCGCCTGGCTGCGCACCGAGCGGGTCGACGGATATCGCGTCGTGCGCGCCCGGCTCTACGCCACCCCCAACGAGGGCGTGGTCCGCAAGACGCTGTCACACCTGTCGTTCATGGTCTCGAGCGTCCTGCTCGGCGGCTGGCGGACCGGCCCGTGCGACGTGGTCGTGGTGTCCTCGCCGACCTTCTTCCCACTGGGCTCGGCGTGGTTGCTCGCGCGGCTGCGGCGGGCCCGGCTGATCGTGGAGGTGCGCGACCTGTGGCCCGCCATCTTCGAACAGCTCGGCGTCATCACCGACCCGCGCGTCCTCGGCCTGCTCGAACGCCTCGAACTGGCCGCCTACCGGGCCGCCGATGCCGTGGTCACGGTCACCGAGGGCTTCCGAGACGACATCGTCGGTCGCGGCATCGCGGCGGACAAGGTACACGTGGTGCGCAACGGCGTCGACCTCGACCGGTTCCACCCCGACACCGTCGCGCCGGCCCGCATGCGTGCGCGGCTGGGCGCGCCGGGCACGGAGACGCTCGTGCTCTACATCGGCGCCCACGGCATCTCGCACGGCCTGACCTCGGTCGCCGACGCTGCCGCCCGACTCGGTGACGCCCGACTCGGTGACGCCCGACTCGGTGACGCCCGACTCGGTGAGGCCCGACTCGGTGAGGCGCGGATCCGGTTCGCCTTCGTCGGAGAAGGCGCCGACAAACGCCGGCTCGCCGCGCACGTCCACAGCCTGGGGCTGGCGAACACGGTGCTGCACGACGGCGTGCCCCGCGAGCAGGTGCCGGGCGTCGTCGCGGCCGCCGACCTCTGCGTGGTGCCGCTACGAGACGTGCCGATGTTCGACACGTTCATCCCGTCGAAGATGTTCGAGCTGCTCGCCGCCGGTCGGCCGGTGATCGGTGCGGTGCGCGGCGAGGCCGCCCGGATCCTCACCGCCGCCGGGCAGGTCGTCGTCCCCCCGGAGGATCCCGCGGCGCTGGCTGCCGCCGTCGTCCAACTGGCCGCCGACCCGAACCGGCGGGCCCGGATGGGGCGGGCCGGCCGGGCCCACGTCGAGCGGCACTTCGACCGCGACGAGCTGGCCCGGCGGTACCGCCGGCTGCTGTTCGACCACGACGAACCGGCTCACCCCGGCAGCACCGGGCGAGCCACCGCTGCACCGGACGCGACCGTCCCGGCGCAGCAGGCGGCGACGCCCGCCCCGGACCGGGACGCGGCCGGGCCACGGACGGCGACGGCACCTGGACCGGAGGCGTTGACATGAGGATCCTCGTCACCGGCGCGACGGGCTTCCTGGGCAGCCGGGTGGTCCCGCGCGCGCTCGCGCAGGGGCACGAGGTCGTCGGGCTGGCGCGCAGCGCCACGGC
>NZ_JAMQQF010000736.1 GCF_023716945.1 Frankia sp. AiPs1
GCGATCATGCCGCCGGCCGCGGCGGCGACGGGCAGCGCCGCGCTGCGCCGGTCGGCCAGGGCGCCGTCGGTCAGTTCGTGGCGTAGTTCCAGGCCCGCGGCGAAGAAGAAGATGGCGAGCAGGGCGTCGGCGACCCAGTCGGTGACGTGCATGTCGGCGAGGTGCAGCCAGGCCGGGCCGAGGCCGGCCGGGGTGGACCACACCGCGTGGTAGGCGCCGGGTGCGACGTTCGCCCAGACCAGCGCGGCCACCGTCGCGCCGACGAGGAGCAGCCCACCGGTGGTCTCCGCCCGCAGGAACGCGGCGAACCCGTCGCGAGATGCCTCGCGGGCGCCGCCGGGCAGCCGGCGCGGGCCTCGGGTCGGACCTTTTTCCTGCCCTGGGACAATTGCCGGTTTCCGCGCAGTTCGGCGGCGGACCGGGCCCGGTTCAGCGGGCGGTTGCGACACGTCACTGCTCCTCCGTCGCGGCCGCCGCGCGACGGCCTCTGCGGATCGGCGGCGGATTCCCGGCCACCCCGGAGATCGTAACGAGGAATTCCTTCTCGCGCGGTGTCCACGGCGAAGACGCCACGTCCGGACCCGTTGTCGAGGGCTTTTCCGGGGGGCGTGGCGAGGTCGGGCGTACCGCAATTCGACGGGTCACCAGCCGTGCCGACATTCCGCTGCTGACCTGCCTCGGCCCGGGATTTGCGGGGAAAATGCGCCGCTAATACGACGGGAACCGGCGATGGTCTATTCCGTGCACGCTTACGCTAACGCTTCTGCGTCGTCTCGCGCCACTGCCGACGGAAAGCGGATGTCGGGGCGGGGATGGAGACGAATGTCTCCCCGGCCTGGCGCACGGCGAGAATCCTGGCGGTGTGGGCGGCCGTCAGCCGTCGCCTTCGGCCGCATGGCGCCCGCCGCGACCCTCGGCGTCGTCCGGGGCGTCCCGGGGCGCGGGAGTCGTGGTCGTCGTCGTGACCGCCGGGCCGACCGTCGCCGCGGTCCGGCGGCGGTTCGGACCGTCGGCGAGCCGGGCGAGGTAGGCGTTGTAGGCGTCGAGTTCGACGTCGACGTCGCCGGCGGCGGCAATCCGGCGCTCACGGGCCCGGGTGCGCCGGTCGTCCATCCGCGACCACTGCAGGACCAGCACGATGAGCACGACGAACGTCGGCAGCTCGCCGAACGCCCAGACGATGGCGCCGGCGGTGTGCTGGTCGCTGAGCGCGCTGACGCCCCACGGCCGCGCCAGCCGGCCGTACCAGTCGGCCCCGAGCAGCGTCGACTGGTTCATGATCGCGATGCCGAGGAAGGTGTGGAACGGCACGACACTGAGCAGCATCAGGATCCGTCCCCCGTGGGGCAGCCGCCGCGGTAGCGGATCGACTCCGATGATCAGCTCGAAGAACAGCACGCCGACCGCGAGGAAGTGCACGTTCATGTACAGGTGGCCGAGGTGGTTGTGCATCAGCGTGGTCAGCAGCGACGTCAGGTACAGCACGTAGAGGCTGCCGATGAAGTTCACCGTCACCAGCGCGGGATGGGTCAGCACCCGCACCGGCCAGGAGTGCAGCAGCGCCACCAGCCACTCCCGCGGCCCGCTGCGGTGCGGGGCCCGGGCGGGGCGCATCGCCCGCAGCGCCAGGGTCACCGGCGCGCCCAGGACGAGGGGGATCGGGGCGAGCATGCTCAGCAGCATGTGCTGGGTCATGTGCACGCTGAGCAGGACGGGCCCGTAGCGTCCGAGCCCGCTGGAGGTGGCGACGACGACGACGGCCAGGCCGCACAGCCAGCCGATGGTGCGCCCCACCGGCCAGCGGACGCCCCGGGCGCGCAGCCGGAGCACCCCGGCGAGGTACAGCCCGGCGGCGATCACACAGGCGCTGAGGAACACCCAGTCGATCCGCCAGTCGGCGGCCAACCGGCCGGCCGACACCGGTGGCGGCATCGGGTAGCCGAGCAGCGCCCGGGTCGCGTCGGCGGGGACGAGCGCGTCATCCACCGGCGGCGCGGTGCGGGACAGCCCCACGGCCAGGCCAAGCGTCGCCGTCAGCACGGTCAGTTCGACGCCCGCCAGGCGGACGAACCGGCCGATCGCCCCGGCCGCCGTCCCAGCTCCGGCCGCCGTCCCAGCCCCTGCGGCCGTCCCAGCCTCGGCCCCCGTCCCCGCCGCGAGCCCCGTCCCCGTCACGAGCCCCGTCCCCGCCGCCGTCGTCGCCGGTGCGGCCGTGGCGAGCCGGTTGACGACCCGGCGGCGCAGCAGGCCGCCGAGTACGACTGCGGTGAGCAGACCCACCACCTTGAGCGTGACGAGCAGGCCGTAGCGGGTCTGCCACAGCGGCGCGAGGCCGCCGAGGCGTAGCGCGGCCCCGCCGATTCCGCTGACCGCGGTCACGGCTGCCGCGATGGCGGCGAACCGGCT
>NZ_JAMQQF010000737.1 GCF_023716945.1 Frankia sp. AiPs1
TGAGCGCGCTGAGCTCGGTGCGGTCCCCGACGACCGTGCCGGTGCCGTGCGCCTCAACGTAGTCGACGTCGCCGGGTGCCCAGCCGGCCCGCCGCACCGCGGTGCGGACGACGTCGACCTGCGCGGCCGGGCTGGGAACGGTCAGGCCGCCGGTGGCACCGTCCTGGTTGACGGCGCTCGCGCGCAGGACGGCGTGGACCTCGTCGCCGTCGCGTTCGGCGGCCGCCAGCGGCTTGAGCACGAAGACGACGGCGCCCTCACCACAGGCGAACCCGTCGGCGTTCTCGTCGAACGACCTGCACCGCCCGTCCGCGGCCAGGGCGTGCCCGCCGACCAGGGAGGCGAGCAGCGGGCTCGGCGCGACGATGGCGCTGGCGCCGCCGACCACGGCGGTCTCGCAGTCACCCGCGCGCAGCGCCTGGCAGGCAAGGTGCACCGCGGTGAGGGCGGACGAGCAGGCGGTATCGACGGTCATGCTCGGGCCGCGCAGACCGAGGATGTAGGACAGCCGCCCCGCGAGCACGGAGAAGGACGTGCCGGTGCCGTGGTGCAGGGTGAGGGACTCGCCGTCGAGGTCGTCGGCCACCAGGAACTGGTAGTCGGCCATCGAGAGGCCGGCGTAGACACCGACCGGCCGGCCGTCCAGCGTGTCCGCGGGGCACCCGGCGTGCTCCAGCGCCTCCCAGGCGGCTTCGAGGAACAGCCGCTGCTGGGGGTCGAGCAGCCGAGCCTCGCGCGGCGAGATCCGGAAGAACGGCGCGTCGAAGGCCGCGATGTCGTCCAGGTAGGAGCCGCGGCGGGCGGCCTGGCCCGCGAGGCGCGCCCAGACGGGATCCCGGCGCCGGGCGGCGGGGAGTTCGCCGGCGGTCTCGCGACGCCCGCACAGCAGCTCCCAGAAGTCCGTGGGTGTGGCGGCTCCCGGCAGCCGACAGCTCATGCCGATCACGGCGATGCCCGGGTCGGCGGCCAGCGGCTCTGTCCGCGCGCCGGCGGGCGGCTGGGGCCCGCTCGTGGCCACCCGCTGGACCTGAGCAGGCACCTGGCCCAGGTTCTGGGTTCGCCGCGGAACCGGGTCCGGGGCTTCGCGGAAGATCTGTCGCGGGGCTGAGGCCGCGACGAGCTCCGCCAGCCGGCCGGCCAGACCGTTGATGGTCGGCTGCTCGAACACGACGGTCGTCGGCAGGTCGACGCCGAGCCGCTCCTCCAGACGGGTGCGCAGCGCGATGGCCGTCACCGAGTCGAGTCCCTGCTCGAACAGGCCGCGGCGGCGTCCGATCGGGTGGTCGGCGGGCAGCCCGAGCAGCTCGCGGACGAGGCCGCTCACCAGTTCCGCGAGCCGCCCGATGTCGGCGGGCGCCGGTGCGGACGCCGGGGCAGCGCCCGTCGCCACGGCGACCGGCCCGACGGCGTCGGCCGACGGAGTCGCGGAGCGCGGGGCGGAAGCGGGCTGGCTGGTGGCCGTAGTCGGCACCGGCAGGACCGGCGCGGTCCGCTCGGCGTACATCTCGGTGGTCACCTGTCCGTGCTCGTCGAGCAGGCTGAGCCGGATACGGGTGGGAGGGGGCACGGCGGCGGCTGGCGCGGCGGTGCCCTGCGCGCCGCGTTCCACGCCCGGTAGCCAGTAACGGCCTCCGCCCCAGGTCGGGACGGGCAGGGTCCGGTACCGGTGCGGGCGTCCCGTCACCGCTGACCAGTCCACCCGGACACCGGCGGCGTGCAGCCGTGCGAGCGTGCGTGGCGCGATGCCGCCCACCGGTGCGTCGTCGTCGAGGATCGTGAGCGCGGGCGCCCGCAGACCCGCGTCCCGGCGTGCCCGCGCGAGAGTGCTCAGGAGCCCGGGACGGGGGCCGATCTCGACCAGTGGGCGGTCCTCCTCGGCCGACAGCGCAACCAGGGCCGGCCAGAGCAGTTCGGGACCGCGGAACATGCGGGACCAGTGGGCGCCGTCGAGCAGGGTGCTGTCGGTTCCTGGAACCAGGGTGGACGGCAGCCGGAGGGTGGGCGGTCGAGGCATGAGGGCGGCGAGCGTCGATTCCAGGTGCTCGGCCGGACCGCCCGCGAACGGACCGTGCGCCACCAGCGGGTCCGTGAAGGGAACGCAGCGCAGGTCGCGCGCTCTCAGCGCCTCGAAGGCGGCGTCACCCCGCGCGGGATCGACCGCGATGACGGTCGAACGCGGCCCGTAGACCGCGACCACGACGCCCGCCTGCTCGGTCGGCGCCAGCGCCTCGGCCACCGCCGCCTCCGCACCCGCCACCGCGTAGCATGCGCCCTCGCCCGGCTGCGGCCCGGGACCGGACAGCAGCGCGGTGGCGTCCGACAGGGACAACGCCCCGGCCACGTGCGCGGCGGCGAACACGCCCACGCCCTGGCCGAGCACCGCTGCCGGGCGCACGCCCCGGGCC
>NZ_JAMQQF010000738.1 GCF_023716945.1 Frankia sp. AiPs1
CTCCAGCGCTGCCGGGCGATCAGGGACCACGTCCGGCCGCGGCCAGCCCGCGAGCGTGCTCGCGTTGCGCAGCCGCGACGCCGCCAGCCAGGCCGCCTGCAGGTCACCCGCCTCCGCCTCGCCCAGCAACCCGGCGAGCACCGCGGCCCGCAGGCCGTCGAGGGTCGACGTGGTGCGCAGCACCGGGACCTGCCGGCCGTGGCGCAGCTGGAGAAGTTGCACCGCCCACTCCACGTCGGTGAGCCCGCCCGGACCGAACTTCAGGTGACGGGTGGGATCGACCCCGCGGGGGATCCGCTCGCGCCGCATCCGACCGCGAAGCCGACTGATCTCATCGATCGCCGTCGCCGGCAGCGTCGTCGGGTAGCGCACCGTGTCGGCGAGCCGGCAGAACCGGTAGGCGAGCTCGGAGTCCCCCGCCAGCGGCTGCGCCCGCAGCAACGCCTGCGACTCCCAGTCCTGCGACCAACGGCGATAGTAGGCGTCGTAGGCGTCGAGGGGACGCGACAGGGCACCGCTGCGGCCCTCCGGGCGCAGCGTCGTGTCCAGCCGAAGCGCCGGATCCGGCCCGGGAACGGCGAGCAGCCGGTGCAGCTCCCCGATCACCTCGGCGGCGGCCCGGTGCGCCTGCTGCGCCGAGTGACCCGGCCGGGCCTCGTGCACGAACAGGACGTCGGCGTCACTGCCGTAGGACATTTCCGCCCCGCCGAGCCGGCCCATCGCGATGACGGAGATCCGCGCCGGCAGGTCGGCGGGATCTCCCCCGGCGATCCGGCGCTCCGCGACGAGCAGCGTCGCGGCGACGGTGGCGGCGGCGGCGTCCGCCAGGGCCCGTCCGACCGCGGCCACGTCGAGCAGGCCGAGCAGATCCGCGCAGGCCACCCGGACCAGCTCCTCCCGGCGCACCGCCCGGCACCGCCCGACGGCGTCCTCCCAGTCGGGGTTGCGGTGCGCAATCGCCAGCATCGTTCGGCTGAGCGTCGCGCGCGACACCGGGACGAGGTCGGCCTCGGTACGCAGCAGGCGGACCGATTCGGGCGCCCGCGTCATCAGATCCGCGACGTACCGGCTGGTGGCGAGGACCCGGGCGAGTCGGTCGGCGGCGCCGGCGGAATCGCGTAGCAGCCGCAGGTACCAGGGGGCGCGGCCGAGCGCCTCGCTGACCCGGCGGTAGGCCAGCAGGCCCGCGTCGGGATCGGGCGCATCGGCCAGCGTCGGCAGCAACGTGGGTAGCAGATGCCGCTGGATCACCGCCGTCCGGCTCACCCCGCTGATCAACGTCTCGATGTGGCGCAGTGAGCGGTCCGGGGCGGCGAATCCCAGCGCGGCGAGCCACTGCTGCGCCTCGGCGTGGGACAGCCGGACCTCCTCGGTCGACAGCCGGGCGACCGCCTCCAGCAGCGGAGCGTAGAACAGCTTCTGGTGCAGTGACCGCACGGTGCGCACGATCCGGGCGTGGGCGTCGGCGAAGTCCTGGGCGGTCCGCATCCCCATCGACCGGGCCAGCCAGCGCAGCTCGCCCGGATCCCGCGGCAGGCTGTGCACCCGGCGCAGGCGCTGGAGCTGGAGCCGGTGCTCGGCGTTGCGCAGGAAGCGGTACGCCTCGGTGAGGTCCGCGGCGTCGCGCCGGCCCACGTACCCACCGCGGGCGAGGCCGTCGAGGGCGGCGAGCGTCGAACGCTCCCGCAGCTTCGCGTCCACCCGGCCGTGCACGAGCTGCAGGAGCTGGACGGCGAACTCGACGTCGCGCAGCCCGCCCGGGCCGAGCTTGAGGTTGCGCTCCGCCTCGGCGTACGACAACGTCGACTCGACCCGGCGGCGCATCGCCCGCACGTCGGCGACGAAGTCAGGCCGGGACGCGGCGGTCCAGACCAGCGGCGCCACCATGGCACAGAACTCCGCACCGAGCACCATGTCGCCGGCGATCGGGCGGGCCTTGAGCAGTGCCTGGAACTCCCAGGTCCGGGCCCAGCGTCGGTAGTAGGTGCGGTGACTGTCGAGGGTGCGCACCAGAACGCCGTCGCGGCCCTCCGGGCGCAGGCCGACGTCAACCTGGAACAACGCGCCCGCGGAGGTCACCAGCCCGGCCGCCCGCACGAGTCCCTCGGCCATCCGCGTCGCCGCCCGCAGCTCCACCTCGCCGCCAGATGCCGCCCCGCCAGATGCCGCCCCGCCCGGCTGAGCCGCGGTCGGTGGCGTGGCCGGCGCCGGCTCGGCGACGAACAGGACATCGACGTCGCTGACGTAGTTCAGTTCCCGGCCCCCGCACTTGCCCATGCCGATGACGGCGAGCCGGACCGCGGGCAGGTCCGGGGCGAGGCCGGCGCGGGCGATCGCCAGCGCCGCGTCGAGCGCCGAGCCGGCCAGGTCGGCGAGCTCCGCGGTGGCGTCGTCC
>NZ_JAMQQF010000739.1 GCF_023716945.1 Frankia sp. AiPs1
GCCCGCCCCCGCCGCGCCGTGGGCCTCCGCAGCGTGGTCCGTCCGGCCCGTGTCGTCCGCTCCGCCCGTGTCGTCCGCGCTGCCCGGGTCGTCCGCGCTGCCCGTGTGGTCGGCGCTGCCCGTGTGGTCCGACCCCACCGTGTCATCCGCTTCGACCGCGTCGTTCATGGTCGGACCGTATCGGGGCGCAAGCGCCGGCGCCCGGCCGAGCTATCCCGCGGACACCCGGGCGTGGAGCTCGCGGATCGCCTGGCGGGGATCGTCGTCCACCCGGGACTCGGCGTCGAAGATCATGGTGGCGCGCCCGTCGAGTGTGTACGCGGGCCAGGTGGGGAGCCCGGGGTGGTCCGGAACGCCCTCCTGGGCGAATCGCACGAACGCCTCACTGATCACCTGGGCCACCTGGGCGTTCTCGGGCCGCTCACCGGCCATCGGGGTGAGCGGGTAGTTGTCGAACGCGAACGGAATCTCGCCGCCGTGGGTGGCTCCGAGAATTCCACCGAGGGCGGGTGTGGCGAAATCGAAACGGTAGACATACACGGGCGCGGCGTCCGCGGCAATCTTCCGCTGGGCCCAGTCGATTCCGCCCCACCACATCACCCGGTCGGTCACGAATGCGCACGCCAGTTCGCTCGGCGTCGCGTCCGGCCGCTCCGCCCGATAGGCGCGCACGAACTCCGGCCCGGCGGCGCCGAACATGCCACCGGCCAGCGCCGCCAGGCCGGCGTCGTCGAGGGAGCCGAACCACGGCATCCCCAACATGATCATCTTCATGTCGTCCCGGGTCGACCCGACGAGAACGGGGACCTCGGCGCCCAGCGGCGAGGCCTGCGGATCCATCGGATGGGCGGGCAGGACGTGGCCGTCGACGACCGCCTGGAACGGCATGAACTGCTCGCTGCCGGCCGCCCCGGCGAGCCCGGAGCCGATGGGCACCCCGATCGACTCCGCCTGCGCGATCAGCAGTTCGGCCGGCACGTCGTGCAGCTTCGCGATGTCGGCCGGGGCGATCCCGAGGCGGTCCAGCAGCTCCTCGGCGTTCGCGGTCGCCACGTCCGCCGGGCAGGAGCGGATCAGCGGGCCGCTCATCACCGCCGCCCGGTGGAACAGGCCCTTCGCCGCCGGCATGCCCAGCAGGATGGAGGTCTTCGACGCGCCGCCCGAGTCGCCGAACACCAGCACCCGGTTCGGATCGCCACCGAATCCGGCGATGTTCTCGCGCACCCATCGCAGGGCGAGCACGATGTCGAGCATGCCGGCGTTGCCCGCGTCGCGGTAGCGGTCCCCGGCCAGCTCGCCCAGGTGCAGGAAACCGAGTGGCCCCAGCCGGTGGTTGATCGTGACGACCACGGCGTCGCCTCGGGCGGCCAGGGCAGCGCCGTCGTAGAGCGGCCAGGAGCCCGAGCCCGTGCTGAAGGCGCCACCGTGCAGCCACACGAGCACGGCGCGGGCGCGTTGCTGGTCGACGCCGCCGGTCCAGACGTTGAGCACCAGGCAGTCCTCGTCCTGGGCCGGTTCGTCCCCGGCCAGGCCGTGCAGGAACGCCAGGAACGGCGCCATGCGCGCGGCCGCGGCCGGATCACCCGCGCCGCCGCCGGCCTCCGCCGGGCTGGCCTGCGGCGCGGTCGGGCCGTAGGCTAAGGCGTCGCGAACACCCGTCCACGGCTCGGGCGGGCGGGCCGGTTGGAATCGGTTCGCGCCGGCGACGGATCCACCGTACGGAATCCCCTTGAAAACGTGCACGCCCGATGGTGTCGTCGTGCCACGAATCCGGCCGCTCGACGTTTCGATGACGATATCCGGCATGATCGGTCCTTTCTCGCGGGGCCCGTTCCCGGGCGCGAGTGAGGTAGCTCGATGTACCGGAAATTAGGCGCCGACCGAAGGTGTGTCAACACTGTTCACCGGGCCCGGTTGCGACCGGTTGACGTGGTCGAGGCCACTCTGAAACGCTGCGTGGTACCCGCACCTGGGCCGCGGGTACCGGGCCGTGGCAAGGCGGGCCGGGTCGTGGGAGTCGGGGCGGGGCTGGGCCGACTGGCCAGGCCCGAGGGCAACAGAGGACGGAGCTGTCTGATGGGCGCGAGCGAGCTGTCCGGGAACGTCGATTCCGCACCGTTAGCCCGCTTCGCGGCGACGGCGGCATGACCGGGATGGCCGAGCCCACCGCGGGACCCGTACCGACCACAGCAGCCATTCCGGCCACGAACTCCGTTCCGTCGCCAACATCCGATCCGTCCACGGCAACCGTTCCGTCCACGGCAGCCACGGCAGCCCCTGGCCTGGGCCAGGCGGGCCGGCTCGCCGGGCGGGTCGCCGTCGTCACCGGTGCGGGCCAGGGCCTGGGCCGGGGGATCGCCGAGGCGCTGGCCGACGAGGGCGCAGCGGTGGCC
>NZ_JAMQQF010000073.1 GCF_023716945.1 Frankia sp. AiPs1
CGCCGGGTCCGGGCCGTACGCCGCGAGCAGGGCGCGGGCCCGGGCGCCCCAGGCCGGCACGACGTCGGGGACCATCTGATCGGCCGGCAGGTAGCAGGTGTGGACGGGCTGGCGGGCGCCGGAGCCGCCCGGCTGGCGAGCGGCGAGGTCCGCGTCGACGGGGTCGAGGGCGGCGGTCAGTCGGGCGACGACATCGGGCGGCAGCGTCGGCATAGCCCCAGTCTCCGGCCCTCGCCGCTCAAGTCGCCGATCGGGGCGCTACTCGGGGTGCCGGTCAGGTCGGACAGGCCGTCGGCCGGTGGCGGCCGGGAAGCCGGGGCGGTCGGGGTGACGGCGGCGGCCGGGGACGAAGCCGCCGCCGGTGCTGGGCGCACCGATCGGGGGGGTCGATGCGCGGCACCGGCGGCGGCGGTCTCGGTGGGGAGGTCCGGCTTCCCGCGCCCGAACCATCATCGCTCAGCTCGCCGGGCTCGAGGGGGTCAACCGGGTAACCCGGTCCGAACTGCCCTGTTGCTTTGTACCAAACGCCCCCTCGGAGGCAGCCGACCGGGGTCAGCCGCCACGGGTGGGAGATCGACGAGGTCGACCGAGCATCCAGATCTTCGACATCGTCTCGGGCGGCGACCAGACCGGGCCGGCGGTGTTGAACAGGTCCAGGTCGGTGCTGATCGTGGTGGGCAGGCGGCCGAGGTCGAACCGCGCCCGCGCCGCAGCGAAGCGGAAGTCGGCGGCCTCGCCCGCCCGGCGGCGCCGCCATGTGAATGCCGCGTCCGGCTGCCCGGAACGAAGCCGGACGCGGCACACATCCCTAGGTCATGACCGCGCAGCGAGCCGCCGGGGCGGCTTCACGGCCTGGCTGCGCGAGCAGAGACCCGGCGGGTGCCGCCCTCGCCGCCGAGGGTCGGCGGTGCACATCGTCTGTCAGTCATCATCCATCTCCTTTGCCGGGCGATGCCCGGGATCCCAGGTGCGTAGCGGTTCGTTCGGCGTGCTGGTCGTCGAATCCGGCTGAGCCAGGGACCAACGCGACTTCTTCGCGCCGTTGCGCCAGGGGCTAAGAGTGATCGTCCATTCGTATCGCCTGCCCTGCGGATTCGGATCCTGCCAGGTGACCTCCCATCCGCCGGTAGGCAGCCGGACGGGCGGCGTGACCGTCCCGAGGCCGCTCAGCTCGCTCACCCGCGGCTGGTAATCGGGATCCGCAAAAACGAAGCGGATGCAAAAATCGATCATCGGTGACGTTCTGTCGGACGGCATTGTGTCGTGCCATACGAGACGGTCGCGGCCGGTCTTGCGCAGCACCCGCCACAGGCCCTTGGGGCGGTAGCGGAAACTCCAGGTCGTCTCGCCGGTCACGGTCGGCACGAAGATGAGCCAGACCTGCAGGAACTCGGCCGTGCGGATGAGCCGATGGTGGACCTGGACCGGACCGTCCTCGCTGCTGTCGACGCTGCACTCGAAGTCGATGTCCGCCAGCTTCCGCGGCATCTTCCAGTGGTCCGGCATGATCGGCCGCACCAGTCGGTGGATGAACTGCGGGTCCGGCTGGACCCGTACCGTCTCCATGACCAGGTCATCGGCGTCGCGGCGGCCGACAAGGATGTCGACGGAGACCCGCTCCTTGTTGGGTGCCGACTGACGGGTGACGATGTCGACAAGGTCCTTGGCCAACTGGTCGCCCGCGAGTCGGCCGCGATCGCGGGCAGCGAGGTAGCCGCCGCCGAAGAGCAGGGCGGCATAAGCGGCCGAGGCGACGGCGACGACGCGGAGTACCAGTTGCGCGGTCCCCGCCGTCCAGTTGCCGAGGCTGGTGACGCTTGCCCCGATCGTGAAGAGAAAAGCGACGACCTCTCGGATATGCGACCAGAAGTCGTCTCGCCTGTCACCGCGCACTGCAGTTCACCTTCCGAGCTGACAGCTTCGATATCTGCGCTGTGGAACTCCCGCAGCGGCGCGTAGACGGCGGCGGGTTGACTCCCGGGTGTCCCGGCGCCGCACGGATAGACACGCTGCGTGTCGGCCGGACTTCTTGCTTGGCGCCTGCTTTCAGGCTCCTCCGCTGGATGGCGCTCTGGCCCGCGTGGGAACCTGGTGAATGCACCGGACGTTGAGAAACTCTTCGTAGTTCTTCTTGCCGCGCTCCAGTTCCTCTGCCACACTAAGCTTTGCTTAAGATCCACTTCTGGTCGGGGGAGTGCCAGCTCGGTCCTGAGGCCGGGCGGCGGATTCGTTCGGGGGACGACAATGGCCAAGGCGATTGACGGAGCAGTGGCTCACGGGTCGGGAGTGCCGCCGGAACATGGCGGCGAAGGAGGGCAGGTCGCCGCCGCGCGCGGGGGGCGGGATCGCCATATTCTCGCGATCGGATTCCCGCTCGTGACGCGCCTGCCGGCGCGTGCTTTCCTGGCCCTGGCGATCTGCATGGAGGTGTTGCTCGTCGCGCTCGTGCTGGCGCCCATCAACCGTTAGTGCTCCCAGGTCGGTAGCCGGTAGGTCTCGTGCACAACCGCGCAACGGAGGTTGTCCGGGCTGCGGCTCGTCCCAGCCCGGATCGCCCGCTCTCGACTGCTGGCGCGCGGCCACGACCGTGTTCGGGTGATCTGGTCCCCGTCGGCAGGAAACCACGGCTGTCCTCCGCTGCTGGATGGTCCGCGCGGTGATGCATACGGCTGGCAGACCTCGGCGGAGATGACATCTCGTTCTGTGGTCCGGTAGTGCCGTAGTCCCCGTTGCGTAGGTTTCCCAAACTACCCTTTCGCTAGTCGATCGCAAGGTACACGGCGGAATCTGTCGGGAAGAAAGTTTTCCACAACGGTCTCCGACTGGACGCCCATGCTGTCATTCGACAAAAAATGCCGCCCATTGTTTGCTTCGCGCGGGCTCACCAGTAGCGCGCCCTAATCGTGCCCTTTTGTCGCGACCGGTCCAGGTTTCGCAAGGTGTCGGACTGAGTGTTAGCTGTGTTGCCGACGTTGCTGCGGTCACTGCTGTTGCCGGTGTTGCCGGTGTTGCCGGTGTTGCCGGTGTTCGCCGCGGCTGGGCGCCGAATGGGGCCGTCCCGTGGGGGCGTCCCAGGCGGCGCCGGGGGACGGGCGGCCAGTCGAGTCCGGCGGCTCGGTCCGGCGCGGGCGGGAGCGCGCCGCCGCTGGTCCTCACTCCGATCCCGCTTTATGTGCCTAGACTGGCAACATATATTCGTTGACCTGGACAGCTGAAGATCTGGGCGGGACGACCTGCGGCGCCGTGCCCGCCTGGTGCCGGTGGCCCGCCCGCCCCGTGGGAGGGACGGACGCATGGCCGACACGCAGACAACCCCGGTCACCGAGCTGCTCAACGAGCTGCTCGGCAGCTACTGGGCGGGCTACGCCCAGCACCGCACCCATCTCGTCCTCGTCGAGTCCTGGGGCCTGCACGGCCTGGCCGCGGGTATGGCCCAGCGGATCGCCGACGAGCCGGTCACCATCGCCGCGGTGCTGAACCGGCTGCTCGACCTCGGCGGCCGGCCGGACTTCGTGGTGGCCAAGCCGGCCATCGGGACGACCCTGCGGGAGGTGCTGGAGAACGACCTGGCGGCCCAGCGCGGCGCGCGTCCCGGCCTGAACCAGGCGGCGGAGGTCGCCGCCGCCGAGCACGACGCGACCACCCGCATCCTGATCGAGACCGTCCTCGCCGACGAGGAGCGGCACCTGGCCTGGCTCGACACCGAGCTGTCGCTCTACCACCGACTCGGCGAGCCGCTCTACACCGCGCAGCGCCTCGCCGTGGCCACCGCCGACGCTGCCCCGTCGCCGGCCTGAGCACGTCCCGCTTGTCCGGAGGCGTCGGCGCCCGATTGATAGTCGGTCAGGGCCGGGCATCGGTATTGAGGGTGGCGAGCAGGCCGGCGGCGCGCATCGCGGGGTAGGGATGGTCGGGGAGCGCCGGGAAGGCGTTGGCGATGCGGATGCGCAGCTCGACCTTCGGGTTCATCCCTGGCACGTCGAGGGCGTCGGCGCGGGCCAGCGGTCAGGTGTCGCAGGTGGGCGCGCGGCCGCCGCTCATCGGAGCACGGTGCCCGCACCGGCCTGGGGGATGGCGGCGGGATCGACGCCGACGTCGTCGAAGGCGCGTTGGATGCCGGCGGCGAGCGTGCGGTGCCGGTCGAGCATCGCGGGCAGGTCGGGATGCACCGGCCGGCCGTCCTCGACGACGAGCCGGCCGGCCACGACGGTGTGCCGGGCGGCCACCGGGCCGCAGCGCAGCCAGGCGTCGATGGGATCGGACAGCGCCCCGGCGAAGGCGACCCCGTCCAGGGGCCAGACGACCAGATCGCCGACCGCCCCGACGGACAACTCGCCGATCTCGCCGGTGCGGCCGAGGCAGCCCGCGCCGCCCCGGGTGGCGATCTCCAATGCGTCGCGGGCCGACATCGCGGCGGAGCCGTGCCGCAGCCGGCCGAGCAGCATCGCCGTGCGGGCCTCCAGCCACAGCGACGCCGAGTCCGCGGATGACGAACCGTCGCAGCCGAGGCCGACAGGGACGCCGGCCGCCCGCAGCTCGGCGATCGGCGCGAGCCCGCCGCCGAGGATCATGTTGCTGCTCGGGCAGTGCGCCACCCCGGTGCCCCAGGCGCCCAGCCGGGCGACCTCCTCGGGGTTCGGGCAGATGCAGTGCGCCACCCACGCCCGATCCCCGGCCCAGCCGACCTCGGCGAACTGGTCGATGGGCCGGCGGCCGAACACCGCCAGGCAGTACTCGTCCTCCTCGGGATCCTCGGCGAGATGGGTGTGCAGACGCACGTCGAGCTGCTCGGCGAGCTCTGCGGTGGCGCGCATGAGCGCCGGGCTGACCGAGAACGGCGAGCAGGGCGCGAGCGCCACGCGCACCATCGCGCCCCACGACCGGTCGTGGTGGCGGGCGACCAGCCGGGCCGACTCGGCAAGGATCTCGTCGTCGTCCTGGACCACCGAGTCGGGCGGCAGGCCCCCGTCCTTCGCCGACAGCGACATCGACCCGCGGGTCGGGTGGAACCGCACGCCGAGGGCCGTCGCCGCGGCGATCTCCGCCGAGATCAGGTCCCCGCCGCCGCGCGGATGCACGTAGAGATGGTCGGTGGTCGTGGTGCAGCCGCCGAGCGCCAGTTCCGTGAGCCCGACGTAGGCCGAGACGTGCACCGCCTCCTCGTCCAGCCGTGACCACAGCGGGTACAGCGTCGACAGCCAGGTGAACAGGGTGCCGCCCAGGGCCGGCGCGAAGGCGCGGGTGAGGTTCTGGTAAATGTGATGGTGCGTGTTCACCAGGCCGGGCGTGACGAGTGCGCCGTCGGCGCGCAGGGTGCGTCCGGCCGGCGGCGGCGAATCGGCCGGCCCGCCGATCGCGCTGACCAGCCCGTCGGTCACCGCGACCCACCCGCCGCGGATCTCCCGGCGGTCGGCGTCCACGGTCGCGACCAGCTCGGCGCCGACGACGAGCAGATCGGCGGGAACGGGAACGGTGATGGGACGGGAAACGGCGGGCCCCGATGTGGGCGCAGCTGTTGGGGCGGGCGCCGGTGCCGGTGTGGGCGCAGCTGCCGGTGTGGACGCAGCTGCCGGTGTGGGCGCAGCTGCCGTTGGGGACGCGGAGTGCGGCTCGGTCATGGCCGCCGATTCTGCGTCCCGCTCATTACGCCCGGGTGTCACCGGCCGCGTCCGGAGGTTCCGGCGTGCCCGCTGACCTGCCCGGAGCCGCGGCCGCGTCGGTCTCGGTGCCGGTCTCGAAGCCGGTTTCGAAGCCGGTTTCGAAGCCGGTCGCGACGCAGGTCGTGGCGATCGATGACCCGGCGGATCCGCGCGTCGACGACTTCGTCGCACTCACCGATGTCGCCCTGCGCCGGCGCCGGGAGCCGACCGACGGGCTGTTCATCGCCGAGGGCGAGCGGGTCATCACCCGGGCGCTGCGGGCTGGCTACCGGCCCCGTTCGGTCCTGGTCTCCCCGGCCCGGCTGGGCGCGGTACCGGCGGACCTGCCGGGGGACGTCCCCGTCTACGTGGCCGGGGCCGACGTCCTCGCCGCCATCACCGGCTTCGAGGTGCACCGCGGCGCGCTCGCGTCGATGTGCCGACGTCCACCGCTGGCCCCGGTGGACGTGCTCGCCGCAGCGAGGCGGGTCCTCGTCTGTGAGGACATCGTGAGCCACACCAACCTGGGGGCGATCTTCCGTTCGGCCGCCGGGCTCGGGATGGACGCGGTCCTGCTGAGTCCCCGCTGCGCCGACCCGCTCTACCGCCGTTCCGTGCGGGTCTCGATGGGCGAGGTCTTCGCCGTGCCCTACGCTCGGCTCGACCCGTGGCCGGGCGCGCTGGGCCTGCTCCGCGACGCCGGTTTCACCCTGCTGGCGCTGACCCCCGCCGCCGACGCCGCCGATCTCGGCGCCTTCGCCGCCCACCTCGACACCGCGGACCCGACCGCCGCGGGCCCGACCGACTCCGGCCCGACCGGCTCCAGTCCGGCCGCCCTCGGGTCGGCTGGGGCGCCGGCGCGCGTCGCGCTTCTGCTCGGCACCGAGGGGCCCGGCCTGTCCGCACCGACGCAGGCGGCGGCGACCGCGCGGGTCCGCATCCCGATGGCGCACGGCGTCGACTCGCTCAACGTCGCCGCCACCGCCGCCATCGCCTGCTACCTGCTGGGCCGGCGCTGACTGCACCAGCTGCCTGCCGGTGCCTGGCGCGCCGAACACTGCTGGAGATTGACGACGGTTGGGGTCCCAGCACCGCTCCGCGAGGAGGCGCGGCTGGGAGCGGAGCCACATGGTTGCTCTGTAGGGACGAATAGGACGCCGAACCCTCCAGAAGAACCACGAAGGCGCTCTCCCCTGCATCCGCCGCCCACGCGCGAACCGCCACCCAGATCGCGACCCGCCGTCCCTGGGCCGCCCGCCGCCTCTGGGCCGCCCGCCGTCCCTGGGCCTTCCGACGTCCTTGGGCTGTCAGACATCACGGAACGTGATGGTCGGGACGGGAGAGGGCTTCTGGGCCGCTGCGCTACGACGCGAGCCACGTGCAGCCGGGTAGCGGCAGATTGCGCAACACCCAGAAGGCGATGATCAGCACCGGGATGATCGGCAGCAGCCGGGCCGGAACGCGGGGCAGCGGGCGCTGCCAGCCGGCGGCCCGCGCCACCGCCACCGCCCAGCCGAGGACCAGCATCGGCGCGGCGACGACGAAGAAGAGGTTGTAGCCGGCGGCCGCGCCTGGATGCCCGTGCAGGAGCTGATGCAGTCCGCGCAGCGTGCCGCACCCGGGGCAGTCCAGGGACGTCGCCCAGCGGAACGGACAGGTGGGGTAGTGGCCTGGTTGGGCCGGATCGACGAGATAGACCCGTACGGCCGCAGCGGCCGCAACCGCGCCCACCGCGGCGAATCCGCCCAGGCGCGCCCGCGGTGACCAGTCCCGCGGTGACCAGTCCCGCGGTGATCGTGCCCGCGGTGATCGTGCCCGCGTCGCCACGACCGGGACGGGCGGCGGATGGTCCGGATGCGGGATCGCGACCGTCACCCGAGCAGCGTAGCCGGGGCAGCGAGGGCCCGCGCCTGCCGGCGGCCATACCGACACCCAGCTCCCGACACCCGGCTTCCCGCTCGACGCCCTGGTTGCGGATGTCACGGACGGTCACTCCAGATGCAGGGCGATCTCCTCGGCCGCGGTGTTCCTGGTCGCCACGTCCTCGTCCCCCTCGAAGGCCGAGTCCTCCAGGGCCGTGTCCTCGAAGGCCGTGGTGTCATCGCCATTGACGTCAGCGCGCAGAATTCGGCCCGACTCCCGGCGCTCGGCCTCCAGGTAGGGGTCGGTGTCCGGCTGCTCGGCCGCGAGCTGCTCCGCGAAGGACGAGCCCTCGCGTTCCTCCCGCGGCGTGTGCGGGTACCGGACGCTCGCGCTCGGCCGGTCCGGAGCCTCCCAACTGTCATCGAGCGGGTCTCGGCCGGCGTCCGTCGAGCCGAGGTCGTCGCTGTCGAACGTCTCGGCGGGTTCCAGGGGCGAGTCCTCGCGGTTCCACGAGTCGGAATCCGAGGCTGGCTGCGTCACGTGGGCCTCCCCGACCGGTTCCCGGTGAGCGGCGGTCGTCCGGTGACGCGCACCTGGACGGATCGCCGACGGGTCCGGTCGCTGTCGACATCGGTGCGTCCCGGGCCGTTCCCGGCACGCCTCGAGGTTGCACCTTCCCTGGCCCGGCGGTGCTAAGCCCGCACCGCGCCGCGCTTTGTCCGTCGGCGCGCGCCACCGCCGGCCGCGCCGACCCGGCAGCCGGCCCGGGGCAGTGTCGACGGGCTCGACGGAGGCCGGGCCGGACCGCCGGTGGCCTCGGGGCGAAAACCGCTGGGGCCAAAGTCCTCTTTCCTCTGCGGCCGGCCGGATAATCGCGGGGAAGCGGGTTGGTCGTGTGCCATGATGCGACGGTGTCTCCACCTGAAAAAGTCGCTCCGAGGCCTAGCGCGACCATCTGGCTGGGATTGGCCGTCGTAGCAGGATTCGGGCCGTATGTGGTCAGCGGAATTCGGACGGAACAGGTGGTCGTCTACGGCGGCCTGCTCCTCTTCCTGCCGTTCGGAGGGATTTTTCGCGGGCTCGGCCCAAGGCATCTCCTGGTGGCGCTGACCTGGACATTCTTCGCTCTCTACGTGGTCTTGGACTCGATTGGCGTGACGGTTTCGGGGGATTTCTTTCCCGGCTCCCTGCAGGCTGGCGTAGACAACTACGTCTATCCCGCCGCGGTGCTTTTCATGGTCGGTCGGTGGTTGGCGGCGGGCTATACACGGCAGGCCGCACTCGACCGTTTCTGCCAGATCTTCCTGGCGCTGATGATGCTGAACGGCGTGATCGCGGTGGTCGGCTTGTTCGTCGACCTCTCGCCCGTTCTGGCCGCCTTCTGGGGGGGTGTCGCCCTAGACGGGCAGAGTGTGGCCGTGCTGGCGGCGAACAACGGCCGACTGTCCGGGATCTTCAACCAGCCGGTGGAGGCGGGAGTCGCCTACTCCCTTGCCCTGTTCGCGGCGGTCTACCTGTTGGCCCGGCCCGAACGCGGTCGCGATCGGCCGGTCGTCCTCGCCGTCGCGATTCTGCCGATCCTCGTCGGCGGGGTGCTCTGCGTCTCCAAGATCTTCCTGCTGTGCGGGCTGCCGCTGGCGCTGTGGCAGGCGGCCAGGTTCGGGCGTCCGCTGCGCCGGTTGTTGACCGTCGGTGGTGGGCTCGCCCTGGGTGGCGTCCTGGCCGGCGAGCTGGGGCTCGCGCGCTGGAACGGCTCCTGGATGCTGCGGATGCTGATCCCTGGGGCGGGCTCCAACGGCCTGTTCGCGCAGTACACCGCCGACCGGTTCCAACCGCTCGGAGCCTCCGCGCGAGCCTGGAACTTCGTCCTCGACACCCGGCCCTGGCTCGGCTATGGCGCCGGTGGCCTCGCCGTCCCCTACGACAGTGCCTGGGCCGAGGCCGTGGTCGCCGGCGGTCTGCTCGGCGTCGCCCTGCTGACCGGTGTCCTGCTGCTGGTGGCCATCGCCTGGTGGCGGACCCGGCGGCAGCGGGAGCCGGCGGAACAACGCTTCGCCACCTGTGTGACCATGCTGTGCCTGGCCAGCACGCTCGGCCTACCGGTGCTGACCGCCAACCGCGTCGCCCTTTTCCTGTGGATCCTGCTCGCTCTGCTGCTGTTCGCCGAGGACGGCCCGCTCAGCCGGCCCCTCGTCGGCCCCGGCCGCTCGCTCGCCCCCGCCCCGGCGCTGAGCGGGGATCGCCGCCGCGCCGGCGGCACCCGCCCCCAGGCGACGGTGCCGCAGCCGCGCGAGGACCGCCCAGCCACCCGGCCCGGGCAGGGAACGGTTCTTCAGGCGTAGCGCCGGCCGTTCGACAAGCCGCCAGCTCGCCAGCGCCAGCATGGTGGTGGCGGCCAGGCAGGTGAGGAAGTACGGCACCAGGCCGAGCCGGTGCAGGCCGTAGACGGCGAACAGCTGCTGCACCGGCGCCGAGTAGATGTACGTGCCGTAGGACAGGTCGTCGCGGGCGGCGACCTTCCACAGCGGCAGCCGCAGCGCCGCCCACACGCAGACGTAAGCCAGCGGAAGGCTGATGACCGTGTGCCCGTCCGGACACAGCAGACCGGCAGCGGTCAGCGCGACCGCGAGCAGACCCAGCCGCGAGGAGAACGGCACGCGGTCGGCGTACAGGTACAGCAGGGCGCCCGCGAGGAACAGCGAGCCCAGGCGCACCGCGGCGCCGGCCAGGTCGCTGGCGAGCAGCGTGGGAAGCCGCTCGAGGGCCGACCAGCGCAGCACCCACACCACCCACAGCGCCACGGTGAGCCCGCCGACCACCGCCCGCCGGCGGCGCAGCAGGCCATACGCACCCAGGGCGGCGATGCCGAGGTAGCACAGCGCCTCCCAGAACAGGGTCCACAGCGAGCCGTCCCACGCGACCGGCCCCCCGGGCATCCTGGCGATGGGCACCTGCCGCGGGGTGCCGGCGATGTCGTAGAACCGCATCGCCAACAGGCTGTTCGCGGTCAGGTAGGTGAAGGGGCCGTGCGGGTGGGAGCCGAAGTAGCCGGCCAGCGTCCGGTGCTCGTGCAGCCAACCGAGCGGAGCGATGACCATCGCGACGACGACGAGGCACACCCAGAATCCGGGCAGGACGCGAAGGAACCGGTGCCACAGGAACCTTGGGGTGGACCTGACCTGCACGCGGCTGCGGGTGATGAGGAAGCCGCTGATGACGAAGAAGCAGTCGACGGCGAGTACGGCCGGGTCGTACTGGGCGGTGGGCGCGGGGGCGAATCCCCCGGCGGCCAGGCCATGCTGGACGAAGACGACCAGTGCCAGCCCGATCCGCAGGAATCCGAAACTGTTCCGGCGCGGGTCGAACGCCGACCCCAGCGTCTGTCGCGGTTGCTGGCGGCTCATCCGGTCACCACGGGTTCGGCGTGAATGCCCTGGCCTGGACGGCGACGCAGTGGACGGCGACGCAGCCAGGAACATCGCCGCTGGACGTGCGGTAACTGCGCGGGCAGGTCCGGCCCCGGTCGAGCCGGCGAATCGCGAACCTCAACACGACACGCCTGCCTTCCGGTGGGTGGGTAGGAGGTGGCTGCCCGTCGTCTCGGGCGAGTGGATCCGAGTCCTGGTCGCGCGCGGCGACTCTCCGGCGGAATATAGCTATCCGTAGTCGGCAAGTCATTGATGGTGACACGCTGTGCGTGGCGGGGATGGCGCGGTCGATCCCCACTCCCATCTCAGGTGAGGGTCTGCCGAGCGGGGCGCGGCGGGTACGACCAACAGTCCGGATGCCAACGGCAGCAGTATGGACACGATTACCGCGTGGGGCGACCCCGCTTGCCACCGGGCGGCAGTTAGCGTATAGCGTCCCGCTTTGTGGCTACTGTTGCTGAGCGGATACTCGACCAGCTCGCCAAGGTTCCCGAAGGATTGGACGACGGCAGGCTGGCGACGGCAATCGGGGCGAACCGGGGCACGGTGAACCAGGTCTGCCGGCGACTCGCCCAGACCGGCCAGTTGCGCCGCGCGCAGGGCGCCGGCGGCCTCATCCTCAACCGCCTGTCGCAGCCGGCCGACCCGGCCCCCGAGATCCCGGGTGGCTCCGTCCCCACCGGTTCCGTCCCCGGGGTGCTGGCCCAGGCCGACCCGCCTGCTGTGACCGACCCGCCTGCTGTGTCCGCCCCTGCTGCTGTGGCACCGGCCAGCCCGGCGGGGTTGGCCCCCTCGGTGGAACCGGAACAGTCCACGGCGGAGACCGGCGCCGAGCCGGCGGAGAAGATCGAGCCGCTTAGCGTCGCGCAGCCGCAGCCGCAGCCGCAGCCGCAGCCGCAGCCGCAGCCGCAGCCGGCCGTCGAGCCGGAGCCGGCGACCGAGCCGGTCGCCGAGGCCGCCCCGCTGCTGCTCGCGGAAGGCCAGCCGACCGACGAGCCCGAGGCGGCGGCTGTGCCCGAGCAGGCGGCTGTGCCCGAGCAGGTCGTCGTGTCCAGGCCGGTCGCTGTGTCCGAGCAGGCTGTCGTGTCCGAGCAGGCTGTCGTGTCTGTGCCGGCCGTTGAGAGCGGGCAGGCCGTTGAGTCCGCGCCGGTGGTTGAGTCCGCGCCGGTGGTTGAGTCCGAGCAGGCCGTCGGGTCTGAGGTGGCGACTGAGCCTGAGCCGGTCGGGTCTGAACTGGTTGTCGAACCGGTGGCAGTGGGGGAGCCGGCCCCGGTCGTGGAGGTAGCCGCCGAGTCGGAGGCAGAGGTAGCCGCCGAGCCGGAGGCAACTGCCGAGCCGGAAGTAGCGGCCGAGTCGGTGGTAGCCGCCGAGCCGATGGTGGAGGTCGAGCCGGTGGTGGAGGTCGAGCCGGTTCTCGTCGTGGCGGGGGAGCCGGTCGTGGCCGAGGACGGGGAGCGGGTCGCCGTGCCGGCGCCGGAGCCTGTCCAGGTGGCGCAGGAGGTACTGGCCGCCATAGCCGTGGCCGGGGCCGGGGTGCCCTCGTCCCCCAGCGCGGCAGAGGACTCGGTGGCGACGCTCGGGCAGGTCCTGGCCGCCCTCGACGAGGCGATGGCCCGGCTGGGGAGCACGATCCCGCCGGCATCGGCGACGGCCCCGGGCGATGCCACGACGGCGGTGGGGCAGGCGGGCGGTACGGTAGCCGAGCCCTCCGGGACGGAGGCGGTCCTCGCGGCGGCTCCGGCCACCGACGGGGGCGGCGACCGGACGGGGACCGGCGTTCTCCCTTCCGCGGAACTGGCCACCGACAGCGTCGTCGTGGTGGCAGAGGGCGCGGGAACGGGTGACGGGGAGGGCGGTAAGGGCGTGGGCGGGGACAGCTCCCCGACCGCGGAGGAGGCACCGGTGGAGCGCGCGAGCGCGCCTGCGGTGCGTCGAAGCTGGTGGCGCCGGATGTTTGTACGCAACGCCGGTTGATGTAACGGTACGTGGTCGGCGGCGGCTGGTTGGCCGTCGTCAGCCTGACGTAGCGAGGGCGTCGATCCGGCCGTACCGTTCGAGCGTCACCGATCTACCAGGGGAGAGCATGTCCATGCGAGCGAAATCGCTCGTCGCCGCCGTCGTGCTGTCGTCGCTGGCGCTCGTCGCCTGCGGCAGCCGTGCGGGCAGCACTGCGGGCAACACCGGGTCGACCACGGCCCCCAGCACGCAGGCCGGCGCCTCGAACAACACCGCCTCCGACGTCGGGGTCACGCCCACCGAGATCAAGATCGGGACGATCGCCGGTCTGAGCAGCGGTTTCGGTCCAGACACGTTCTCCGCCTCGCTGTACGGGGCGCGAGCCTACTTCAAGGCGCTCAACGCGGCGGGCGGCGTGAACGGCCGCAGCGTGAACCTCGTCGAGTGCGACGACAAGGGCAGCGGCGACGGCAACGTGAGTTGTGCGCACAAGCTCGTCGACGACGAGAAGGTCTTCGCACTCGCCGGTGTGACCGCCTTCAACTACGCGGGTGCGCAGTACATCAACTCGAAGAGCGTGCCCGACATCGGCGG
The DNA here is from genome assembly GCF_023716945.1 of Frankia sp. AiPs1. Taxonomy (GTDB): domain Bacteria; phylum Actinomycetota; class Actinomycetes; order Frankiales; family Frankiaceae; genus Frankia. Next base: position 13,481 of record NZ_JAMQQF010000073.1, read on the forward strand.
CCAGCCCGTCGGCACCGAGTACGACCAGTACCCGCACCTGTACTCGATCTACGGCAGCTACTACCCGCGCAACGGTGACCGCCCCGGCTACAACGGCACGCTGTACGCAGGGACCGAGATCTACCGCTGGTTCAAGCAGAATCTGCACACCAACGTCGCCGGGGTCGTGTACTACAACGTGGCCCCGTCGCAGCGCTACGCCAAGTCGGTGGCCGACGGCCTGCGCAAGGAGGGCTACAACGTCGTCGAGGAGCAGATCAACCTCGGGGCGCCGAACTGGGACTCCGCTGTGCTCGACCTCAAGCGGCGCGGCGTGCAGATCGTCTTCGACGCGATGGACGACGGCGGCAACGCGCAGCTCTGCAACTCCATCGAGAGCCAGAAGATGGGGCTGCAGGCGAAGGTGACCACGCCGCAGGGCTGGGCGAACAACATCGGCCAGGTCTACAGCGCGTCGCCGAACTGCCGGAACACGATCTACTCGACCAGCGGCTCGGCCAACTACCAGGACACCTCGATCCCCGCGGTCGCGCAGTTCCAGAAGGATCTCCAGGCGGCGGCGCCCGACCGGGTGGCCAAGGAGAACCTGTGGACGCTGGAGGGCTACGCCTCTGCCCAGTGGCTGACCGACGCGATCCGGTCCTGCGGCGCCAACGTGACCCGCACCTGCGTCGAGGCGTTCATGAACAGCGGCAAGGACTATGACGGCCACGGGCTGCTCATCTCGGCCGGCCGCAACTTCACGAAGGCCGCGCAGCCACCCGCCGAGGACAAGAACTGCTTGAACGTCGCCCGCTGGAAGGACTCGGCGAACGGCGGCAAGGGCGGCTGGGAGTCCCAGGTCAAGGACATGAACACCAACTGCTTCACCGTTCCGAACCTGCCCTACCCGGCGGGCTGACGACCGGCGGCCCAGCCTGTCGACAGGTGACGGCCGCCGAACGACTCGGGCCCCGGCCGGGATCCCCGCATCCGCGGGTGGTCCCGGCCGGGGCCCGACTCGTGGCAGCGGGCGAGCGGTTCCGGCGGGGGTGGGTTCAGACCGGGGAGTGGTTCAGGCGGGGGAGCGGGTCAGGTGGAGGCGCCGGCGGGCGCGGGGCCGGCGAACTCGGCGGGCGTGCCGGCGAAAGACCGTTCCCCGCGGTGCAGGACGTAGACCTGGTCGGCCATGGCCAGCGCCTGCTCGGTGTACTGATCGGCGAGCAGGACCGTGGTGCCGGAGGCGGCCACGGTCGCCAGCCAGCCGAACAGGTCCGCGGCGACCTTCGGAGACAGGCCGAGGGACAGCTCGTCGACCATGAGCACCGAGGGGCGGGCGAGCAGGGCCCTGGCCAGCGCCAGCATCCGGCGCTCGCCGCCGGACATCGAACCGGCGCGCTGGGTGAGCCGCTCGCGCAGCCGGGGGAACGACTCCAGCGCCGGGGTGATGTCGGGATGCCCGCTCGCCTCGGCGATGATCTGCAGGTTGTCCCGGACCGACAGGGTGGCGAACACGGCCCGCTCGTCCGGCACCAGCATCAGGCCACGGCGCGCTCGATCGACGGTGGACAGCCGGGTGATGTCCTCGCCGCGCCAGGTCAGGGTGCCCGCCCGCAGCGGGATGAGCCCGGACAGCACCCGCAGGGTGGTGGACTTGCCCGCGCCGTTCGCGCCCAGCAGCGCGGTCACCTTCCCGGCCGGGATGGTGAGGTCGAGGCCGTGCAGGACCTCGACCGTGCCGTAGCCGGCGCGGGCCCCCGTCAGAGCGAGCTCGGCGGTCGCCGTCGTCATCGTGCCTCCCCGGACTGCCCTGCCACGGCGAGGGGTGCCTGCGCCAGGTACACCGACCGCACGGTCGGGTCGTTGCGGACCGTCTCCGGGTCGCCGGAGGCGACCACCCGACCGCCGACCATCGCATACACCTGATCGACGACGGAGAAGACGAGGTCGACGTCGTGGTCGACGATGACGATGCCGACCCCGCCGGCGGCGGTCCGGCGCAGCAACTGCGACAGCTTGGCGGTTTCCTCGCTGTCCAGGCCGCTGGCGGGCTCGTCGAGGAGCAGGATGTCCGGGCGCGCGCACAGCGCCCGCGCGAACTCGACCAGCCGCAGCGCCCCGGTGGGCAGCGTGCCGGCGATCGTGTCCCGCACGTCGGACAGGCCGAGGGAGTCCAGGACCTCCTCGACGATCTGGGTCACCGGCCCCTTCGGGGCGAGCCCCAGCCTTTCGAGCCCGCGCTCGATGCTGTGGCTCACCCGGCTCCGGCCCTGCGCGGACAGGCCCAGCAGGCCGCCGGCGTAGTCCCGGCGCCGGTTCTCCGCGCCGACGAGCAGGTTGTCCGCGACGGTCAGGGTGGGGAACAGCGAGGGGACCTGGAAGGTCTGCACCAGGCCGCGCCGCGATCGGATGTCCGGCCGCATCCGGGTGATGTCGGTGTTGCCGAGCACCACCTTGCCCTCGTCGGGCTGCTCGACGCCGGTGAGCAGGCTGAACAGCGTCGACTTGCCGGCGCCGTTCGGCCCGATGAGGCCGGTGATCATGCCCGGCGGGGCGACGAGGTCGACATGGTCGACCGCGGTGAGGCCGCCGTAGCGGCGTACCAGGCCCACGGCCTGGAGCACGTGCCGGCTCATGCCCGGCCTCCCTCGGCTGGGTGGGTGCCGGCGTCGGCGCGGGACAAGTGCGGCACCGCCGGGCGCGGGGCGCCGTCCGGGCCCGCGGTGGCCTGCCGCTGGCGGGCCACCGCCGTCTGGCCGGCGGCGTACTGCTCGACCATCGCCACCAGGCTGGCGCCGAACGGCGTGAGCCGGGGGGCGTCCGCGGGCAGTCCGAGCTGGTTGCCGGACAGCGGCCAGCGGGCGTAGTGCCCGGCGCGGGCCGCCCCCAGGGTCGAACCGATCCCGGGGATGCCGGTGCTGCCGGTGATGCCGGTGGTGGCGGGCAGGTGGCCCACCGCGGAGATGCGCACCGGCACCGGCCGCGGGGCCCGCTGGTTGGGGTCGACGAAGCTGTCGGCGAGGTACTGGGCGAGCAGCCGCACCCCCCCGCGCACGGCCGAGGCGAGCCCGCCGGGCATCCATCCCAGGGCGAGCGCGAGGATGCCGATGGCGAGCGTCGATGATCCGGCCGGGGCCAGCACGTCGATCGTGACCATGAAGGCGGCGGCCACGATCGCGCCGGCCGCGCTGTCCGCGCCGAACACGACGACCGCCGTGAACCACAGCAGGCTCTGCAGCGGGGCGAAGTCGTCGGCGGAGAACGAGTAGCTGCTGTGCACCAGCAGCGCCCCGCCGAGCCCGGCGACGACGGAGGAGACGGTGAACGCCAGCAGCTTGAGGTTGCGCACGTCGACGCCGACCGCGGCCGCGCCCTCGGAGTGGTCACGCAGGGCGAGCAGGGCTCGGCCGAGCCGGCCGTGGTGCAGGTTGCGCACCACGAGCAGGCCGATGCCCAGGCAGATCAGCTCGAAGACGTAGAAGGCCTTCTCGGACAGCTCCCAGCCGAACAGCGACAGCGGGTCGAGGTAGAGCCCGGTGGCGAAGGTGGGCTGCTCGAAGACGAACCGGCTCACGACCGCCCCGACGGCGAAGGTCGTCAGGGCCAGGGTCAGCCCGCGGCGCCGGATCGCCGGGTAGCCGGTGATCAGGCCGATGGGGGCGACGAACAGCGCGCCGAGGAACATCGACGCGATCCCGGGGATGGCCGGCAGGCCGAACAGGTCGCCGTTGGCGAGCTTGAGCGACAGCAGTGCGCCGAGGCCCGCGAAGCCCGCCGCCCCGAGGGAGAGCTGCCCGCTGTAGCCGGTGACGATCACCATCGACAGGAAGATCAGGGCGAGCGCCGGCACCGTGAACGCCGAGCGCAGGTCGGAGGGCGCGAAGGTGAGCGGCGCGAGCAGCAGCGCCCCGCCGCCCAGTTTGCCGAGGTAGTCCCGGCGCAGGCGGACCCCGCTGACCCGCCCGGACGGCGGGGCGCCGCGACTGGAGAAGCTCGCCGTCGCACCCGAGTCGCCCGAGCCCAGCTCCCGCAGCTTCGGGACGGCCAGCAGCAGGACCAGCAGGGCGACGATGAACAGGTTCGACTGGAGCACGGTCAGGATCTGGCCGGCGTCGCCGTGCAGGGTGAACTGCTTGAGCTCGCTCTGCCCGATGGCGATGCCCAGCGCGGTGAGGACCGCGACCGGCATGCTCGACAGCCGGGCGGCCACGACCACCGCAAAGGTCTCCAGGACCAGCAGGGTCAGGCCGTAGGGGGTGAGCTGGAAGCGGGGGGCGAGCAGGATGCCGGTCAGGCCCGCCATCGTGGTGCCGGCGGCCCAGCCGGCGGCCGCCACCTTGTCCGCGGGCACCCCGGACAGCTCGGCGAGCTGGCGGTCGTCGACGACGGCCCGGATCTGGCGACCGAAGGCGGTACGGGCGGCGATGATCCCGATGACCACGGTGAACACCACGACCATGACCAGTTCGGCCAGGGCGTCGACCCCGACCCGGGAATCGCCGTACAGCCGGACCGACGAGTTCGGGAAGAGGCTGGGCGCGTCGCTGCGCGCCCCCAGCCCCCAGATGCCCGCGGTGATGCCGAGGCTCAGCACCAGCACGCCGAGGCTGGCGACGAGGGACTCGGCGGCCGACGCCCGACGGCGGGCCAACGGACGGAACACCAGCCGTTCGAGGAGCAGCCCGATGCCGGGGGACACCACGGCGAGGGCTACCACGGCGGCCAGCCAGATCGGCAGGTCCCACTCGACGACCATCTCGCGGAAGACGTAGGCCACCAGGGTGGCGATCCCGCCCTGGGCGAGGTTGAGCACGCCGTTGGTGCGATAGGTGACCAGCAGGCCGATGCCGGACAGGGCGGCGATGGCGCCCAGTGAGAGGCCGGCCAGCGCCAGATCGATGCTGGTCATCGGCCACCCCCTCGGCGTGAGCCGGCGCCGGCCGGGTCAATAGTGATCACGGGAACGTTCGCCTTCCGGGGCGCCGTCGCAGTGCGGGGAGACGCCGGCGGGTCAGGCGCGCGGGCCGGGGGCGCTGACGCCCGCCGGGCGGGCCGAGCCGCCCGGTGGGGTGTCACCGGCCGCGTTGTTGTAGTAGGAGTTCTGCGGTGGGGCCGCGGACTGCTGCTGGTAGGTCGCCTGGGCCGGGGCGGTCGGTAGCTCGCCGCCGACCTGCTCACCCACGGTGGCGGCCGCAATGATCAGCGAGTGCAGGTCGTCGACCTGGCCGACCGTCCGGGCCTGCGCGGCCTGTGCCGCTTCGAAGCGGTCAGCCACCAGCAACGCGCTGCCGATCAGGACGAGCGCCAGGCCGCCGAAACCCCCGGACACCACGTACGGTAGCTGCAGTGCGACGTCCGTCTCCTTGGAGACGCCCAGGTAGCAGCCGAGAAGCAGGACGCCGCCGGCTGCCGCCACCACCCATCCACGCAGCGCACGGACCACGTCGACCACCAGGCGCGCGGTGGGCCGGGGGTTACCGGTCCCAGCGGTCTGCTCGTCCACTTTCGTCTCCCCCATGGAGCGTCTCGTCGTCGGTCGTTCGGGCGGAGTCCCGCATGGCGCCCGTCCCGGTAGATGATCCGGGTCACGACAGACGTCAGATTAGTGCGAGGAGCTGACCGGGTGCTCTGTCGGGTGGCCCACGGATGTTCTCGGCGAGCTCCGGCGGCACGGGAGTCTTCGTCGCATTCGGTATCCGAGGATAGGCCAACGTCCGCCAAGGTCGGTCAAGTATGTCCGCTCACGGACAGTCTGGGCCTTATGTCGCCGACCGTCGACCCCAGGCCGATCGGTTCGCCTCGCCCGACGGGCCCCGCGGCCGCGGACTGACTTCGGCGGGCTTTGCTGCGGCGCAGGCCGCCGCCCGGATCTGGCGGCGCGCTGCCCGTCCGGGC
>NZ_JAMQQF010000740.1 GCF_023716945.1 Frankia sp. AiPs1
CGGCCGGCGGGCGCCGCTGCGGGCGGTCGCCCCCGTCGTCGCGTTCGTGGTGGCGGCCGCCGTGCCGGTGGGCGCCTACGCGGGCTGGAGCGCGGCCGAGGGCAGGGGCTTCGCCGTGTCCGCTCATTCCGGCTTCTTCCTGTACGGGCGGGTGGCGACGTTCGCCGACTGCTCGACGATCTCCCGCGCTGACCTGCGCACCCTGTGCGACCCGCGGCCGGTGAACCAGCGCGGCGCCCCGGTCCGGTACCTGTGGCCGGCCGACTCGCCGCTGCGCCAGGGCCACCGGCAGATCCCGCCGGGCCGGGAAGACCTCGCGGGGACGTTCGCGCACGAGGTGGTGCGCGAACAGCCGTGGGCGCTCGTCACGTCCTCGGTCCGTTACCTCGCCGGCTACCTGGACCCGGTCCCGTACGAGACGTCGCAGGCGTCCCGGGCGGACACCTGGGAGCTGCCAACCCGGGTCACCAACGTGCTGCCCCCCGATGACGCCCATGCCGACGACGGCTACTTCGTTGCCACGGCGGTGCACTCGCCGCCGGCCGGTCTGCTCGCCGCCTGGTCCCGGCTCTCCTACGCGCCGATGCCCCTGGTCGGCCTGGGCCTGCTGGCGGGCGTGGCGGCGTCGCTGCTCACGGCGGCCCGGACGATTCGGGCCCGGCGGGCCCCACGGCGGGCGCCGGTGCCCGACTGCGCCGCCCTCGGCGTCGGGCGGGTGTTCTGGCTGGCGGCCGGGTCCGGGGTGTCGACCCTCGTGCTGTCCGCGGTCACCTCCGGCTTCGACTACCGCTACCTCGGCGCGGTCATCGGGCCGATCGCCCTGGCCGCAGTCCTCGGTGCGGGCGCCCTCGTCGCCGAGCTGCGGGGGCGAACCGCCGGATAGCGCACGCGGGCCGGACGTTACCGTCATATCGGCGGGGACGGACGGGGGCCCGTACGCCGCCGGTTGATCGGCGTGGGGGGTGCGCGATGGGATGGCACCCGCACGATGTGCCGGCCGGGGCCGCCGTTGGCGGTCCGACGATGCGGCGGTGGTTCGTGGCCGGGGTGGCCGCAGCCGGTCTGATCTTCAGCTCGCTGGGGCTGCTTGTCGCCGCGGTGGTCCCGCCGTTCACCGGGGCCGACGAGGCGCAGCACACGGCGTACGCGTTCGAGCTCGCCCACGGTTCGCTGCCGCAGCTCGACACCCCGGTGCGCTCTCGGGTGCCCGGCATGCCGGGCCTGCCGGCACGCTGCCGGGCCTCGCCGGCGCAGGCCCGGGCCGCGGTCGACGCGCACGCCGACGGGCTGTGCGGGGTGCGTCTGGGCCGGGGACTGTCCAACTACGATCTGGTCTACACCGCCAACCATCCGCCGTTGTTCTACGCGGTGGAGGCGGTGCCGCTGCGGGCCGGCGAGGCGGCGGGCCATCCGATGGCCGGATTCCGCGCCGCCCGCGTCGTCAACGTGCTGCTCGGCGTGGGGGTCGTCGTCGCGACGGCGGCATTGTGCCGTGGACTGCTGCCGCGACGGCCGGATGTCGCGGTCGGGGCGGCGGCGGTCATCGGGACCGTCGGGCTCGTCGTCGTCACCTCCGGGCAGATCTACAACGACACCCTGGCCATGGCGACCGTGACCGGGCTGCTCGCGGTGACCGTCGCGCTCGCCCGCGGCGGGCCGTGCCCGTGGCCGTGGCTCCTCGCGGGTCTCGCGGTGCTCGGGCCGGCCGCGGCGGCCAGCCGGGCGAGTGGCGCGGTGGCACTCGCCGCCGTGGTGCCCGCTGTAGCTGCCGCCGTCGCGTTGCACACGACGGGAAGCCGGGCCCGCCGGGTCGGCCGGGGCCTGGCCGCCGCCGGTGCGCTGCTCGCCCTCACCGTCGCCGCTGTCGGCTGGTTCTACCTGCGTAACCAGCGCCGGTACGGCGATCCCACCGCCGCCGGGCGGATCGCGGACATGTTTCCGGTCGGCGGGGCGCACCTCTCGGTCTGGCAGGTGCTGCGCGACGGTGATCTGTGGTGGTCCGTCTACCGCGGGTTCTTTGGTCGACCGATGCTCGTCACCGGCCACGCCGAGCAGGTCGCCGTCGGCGTCGCGGTGGTCACCGGCGCCGGTCTGGCCGCGGCGGCCCTGCGCGCGGCCACTCGGCGCTGGCCCAGGGGGGATGCCCGCATGGCGTCCGGAGCCGGCCCGAGCGGCGGCGGCAGTAGCAGCGGCGGTGGCGGCAGGGGCGGAGCGGTCGGGTGGCTGCTGCTGGCCGGGCACTGCCTGCTCGTCGTCGCCACCCTGGTGGGGTACGTGGCCGCCGGTGGGGCGTCGTTCACCCGCTACCTGCTGCCGATGGCGCCGGTGCTCGCGATCGGCGTCGCCGCGTCCTGCCGCGCCCTGCCGCTGGGCCGGCGCGGGCTGCCGACC
>NZ_JAMQQF010000741.1 GCF_023716945.1 Frankia sp. AiPs1
CGCGCCGACCGGCGGATGCGCCCGTCGGCGCCGCGGGTGCGTCAGACCGCGGAGAAGGAGACCTCGGTGGACTTGATCAGCGCGGTGACCGGCGTGCCGGGCTCGAGCTTGAGCTCCTCGGCCGCCGCCCGGGTGATCGCTGCCGTGAGCTCCACGTCCTTGCCGACCTTGATCCGCGCGACTGACATCGCACCGCCGGAGTCGAGGCCGACAAGCGTGCCCGACAGCTTGTTCCGGATACTCAGTCCCGACACCTCGGTGGTCGCCACCGCGATGTCGGTTGACTTGATGAGCGCCTCCACGGCGGTGCCGATGCCGATACCGAGATCCTTGATCGCGTCCATCGTGACCGTGGCCGCGAGCGTTTGGCCGCCGGGAATCTCCATGGTGACGGTTCCCATGACCGAGCCGCTGACTATCTCGGTAATAATTCCGGTGAATCGGTTACGAATACTAAGGATCATGAATCGACCTTATCTAGCTCATGTATCGGACGAGTTGCATGACGACGGTGTTACCCGAGTCACGCGGCCGTCTTCCGGCCGTTCGAGCAACGCTGCGACCGGCGAATACCCCCGGGCAGTCGGGTCACACCGAGGCCTATCGGACCGTCCGACCCGGCCAACCGGTCCGCACTAACGGACCCTTCTTCCCGCACCAGTCCGCATCTGCGTTCAAATTGCTAGTATCTAACCGTAGATGCGGCTGAACGCCGGGCCGCAGGGTGGCCGCAACCCGCGGTCGCCTGCCCCCGGCAAGGAAGGGGCGGCGGATGTCCGCGCAGCTCAGCGCCGCTATAACCGCGGCGCACCGCCTCGTCACGGGTCCCACGGCCGCGGGCGGCCCCCCGGCGCCCACCACCTGTGGACCACCCGGCGCCGGGGCGTATCGAGCTGTCAACAAGAATGACAACCGGCCGCCCGTCCCCGCAAAGAGCCGGAAACCTGTCGGTCAAGAGCCTACCGGCACTTCCGTCCCGGCCTTTGCCCGCAGGTCCGACGCGAATTCCGAGCAGAGTAGGTATCTGACGTGTCCTGGAGCGGCTCCGCACACTCCCACGAGGAGACGACCGAGTGGCTCTCGCGAGTCGAGAAGGTCACTCCCGTCCTGGTCCGCCACCGCGAACAGGCCGAGCGGGAAAGGGTGACGCCGGCCGCCGTCATCGCCGCGCTGAGGGACCAGAACATTCACCGCATGTGGGTGTCCCCGTCCTTCGGCGGCGGCGGAGTCAGCGTCCGGACCGGCTCCGCCGTCCTGCAGGCCCTCGCCCGCGTCGACGCCTCGGTCGCCTGGCAGATGGGGGTGCAGGGGGTCATCTCCCGGATGTCGGACTACCTGCCCGAGCAGGTCGCCGGCCAGCTCTTCCAGGACAGCGACGGGCTCGTGGTCGGTGGGATCAACCCGTCCGGTCAGGCCGAGCCGGTACCCGGCGGCTACCGGCTGCGGGGCCGCTGGTCCTTCGCGAGCGGATCCACGCACGCCGACTGGCTGGTCTGTGCCTCCCTGGTCACCGAGTTGGACCCCCCCGCCGGCGCCCCCGCGGAAGGCGATCCCGCGGAAGGCGATCCCGTGCTGGCGGCGACCGCGCGGACCCGGATGCTGTTCGTGCCGGCCGACGCGGTCCGCTTCGACGACGACTGGTTCACGACGGGCCTGCGGGGGACGGGCAGTGTCAGCTTCACCGTCGACGACCAGTTCGTGCCCGAGGAGTTCACCGTCGACGGCGGGCTGCTGCGTCGGCCACCGGCCGCCCGCCCCTCCCGCGGCTACCCCATCGCCTACTACGACTTCGGGCCGTTCACCACGGCGTCGACGATCCTCGGCATCGCCCAGGATGCGCTGAGCGCCTTCCCCGGCATCGCCGTGGGCACGGTCCCCGCGCGGGGGACGCAGACCCTGGGCTCGAGCCACACCGTCCAGGCCGGCCTCGCCCGCGCCGCCGCGTTGGTCCGCTCCGCCGAGCTGCTGCTGGAGGACGCCGCCAACCATGCCAGCCTGCGCTGCCTGATCGGCGGGGAGGAGCTGTCCGCGCTGATCAGACTGGCCGCTGCCACCGTCGGCGAGAACACGGTCAAGGCCGTGGACAGCCTGCACAGCATGGCCGGCACCCGCGCGCTGGGCGCCGGCGGACGCCTCGACCGCTGCCTGCGCGACGTCCACAGCGCGGCCGCGCACATCACCCTGTCGCCGATGAACTTCGAGATGGTCGGCGCCTACCTGCTGGGCGGCTCGCTGCTGATGCGGCGTTGACCGCGAGCCCGCCGGCCGGCACGACGTCCGGATCCGGACGCGGCCACCGCCGGCTCTCGCGGCCACCGTCCGCCCGTCGGCGCCCGTCCGCCCGTCGGCGCCCGTCCGTC
>NZ_JAMQQF010000742.1 GCF_023716945.1 Frankia sp. AiPs1
GCCCGGGTGCGGCGGCGGGTCGCGGCGGGCTGGCCAGCGTGGTCGTGGACTGCGAAAGCGGCTTCCTGCGCCTGGGGCTGGCCGGCCGGCTCGCCCACGCCCTCGGCGGGATCACCATCCCGCTCGACGCCCTACCGCTGCTGACCCCGCCGCCCCCGTCACCGACAACACCGTCACCAGCGCCTCCGCCGCCGGCAATCCCGCCGCCGACGCAGCCGCTCGCGGGAAGGGTGGCCTGAGGTGGCACCGCAGGGTCAGCCGACCAGTGTCCCCGACGACGGGCTGAGTACCCGCGAACGCCGCGACCGGCCGCTGCTGATCGTGCACACCGGCGACGGCAAGGGCAAGTCGACCGCCGCGTTCGGGCTGGCGTTGCGCGCCTGGTCGCAGGGCTGGCCGGTCGGGGTGTTCCAGTTCGTCAAGTCCGCCAAGTGGCGCATCGGCGAGGAACGCGCCCTGGGCGTGCTCGCCGACTCCGGCGCCGGCGGCACCGTCGACTGGCACAAGATGGGCTCGGGCTGGAGCTGGGTGCAGGGCCGCGTCGACCCCGACGGCGATCCCGCCGCCGCCGCGGCCGAGGGCTGGGCGCAGATCCGCCGCGACCTGGCCGCGCAGACCTACCGGCTCCTCGTCCTCGACGAGATGACCTACCCGCTGGGCTGGGGCTGGCTCGACGTCGGCGAGGTCGTCGAGACCCTGCGCACCCGCCCCGGACGCCAGCACGTCGTCATCACCGGCCGGCGGGCCCCGCAGGAACTGCTCGACGCCGCCGACCTCGTCACCGAGATGACGAAGATCCGTCATCCGATGGACGCCGGGCAGAAGGGGCAGCGGGGGATCGAATGGTGAGCGCGGCGCCGACGGCGGATCGGCCGGTGGCCGGATGAGCGCCGCCCTCGAGCTGCCGCGCCTCGTGCTGGCCGCCCCGACCAGCGGCGCGGGCAAGACGACGGTGACCACCGGGCTGATGGCCGCACTGCGCGCCCGCGGCCTGCGCGTCTCCCCCCACAAGGTCGGCCCCGACTACATCGACCCCGGCTACCACGCGCTGGCCACCGGCCGCCCCGGACGCAACCTCGATGCGGTCCTGTGCGGCGCGGCGCGCCTGGCCCCCCTGTTCGCCCACGGCGCGCGCGGCGCCGACGTCGCCGTCGTCGAGGGGGTGATGGGCCTGTTCGACGGGGTCGCCCGCCCGCAGCCCGGCGAGGCCGCCGACCACGCCTCCACCGCGCATGTCGCCCGGCTGCTCGACGCCCCCGTCATCCTCGTCGTCGACGTCTCCGGCGCGGCCCGGTCCATCGCCGCGCTCGTCGCCGGGTTCCGTTCCTTCGACCGGCGCATCCACCTCGCCGGGGTGATCCTCAACCGGGTCGGTTCGCCGCGTCACCGCGAGCTGCTCACCGAGGCTCTGGCCGACATCGGGATGGCCGTGTTCGGCGCGGTCCCCCGCGAGCAGTCCGTGCACACCCCGTCGCGTCACCTGGGCCTGGTGCCCGCCGCCGAACGCCGCCCGGCCGCCCTCGACGCCGTCGACCGCCTCGGCGCGCTCGTCGCCGCCTCCTGCGACCTCGACGGCCTGCTGCGGGTGGCCCGCGCCGCCCCGCCGCTGCGCACCGAGGCCTGGGACCCGGCCGCGGCCCTCGCCTCCACCACCTCTACCACCTCCGCCCTCCCCGCGACCTCCGCCCTCCCCGCCACGTCCCTTACGGCTGCTTCCCCCGCCGTCACCCCCGCGTCGACGACCGCTCCCGCCACGTCCACCGCGATCGGGGACGGCGGGCAGAGGCCAGGCGCCGGGACCGGTCGGCCGCCGCGGATCGCCGTGGCCGGCGGGGCGGCGTTCACCTTCGGCTACGCCGAGCACGTCGAGCTGCTCACCGCCGCCGGCGCCGACGTCGTCGCCATCGACCCGCTGCGTGACGACACGCTGCCCACCGACACCGACGCACTGATCATCGGCGGGGGGTTCCCCGAGGAACACGTCGGTGCGCTCACCGCCAACACCCGGCTACGCGCCGAGATCGCCGCGTTCGCCGCCCGCGGCGGGCCCGTCGCCGCCGAGTGTGCCGGGCTGCTCTACCTGGCGCGCAGCCTCGACGGCGCACCGATGTGCGCCGTCCTCGACGTCGACGCGGTGATGGGCCCGCGGCTCACCCTCGGCTACCGCCGGGCGGTCGCCGCCACGCCCAGCCCGCTGACCCCCGCCGGTGGCGTCCTGACCGCCCACGAGTTCCACCGCACCGTCCTGCTTCCACCGCCCGCCGGAGCACCCCCGCCCGCCTGGTGGCTGCCCGTCGTCGACCCGGCGCCCACCGTCCCCCTCGGCGCGACGCCGCCGCCCCCGCCGCCCCCAGGGG
>NZ_JAMQQF010000743.1 GCF_023716945.1 Frankia sp. AiPs1
GCGGTGTCCGGCGCGCTGAGCCCGCCGGTCGAGGCGGTCGAGGACGAGACCGTGGTCGTGCAGCCGGCCACCCCGACGGCGTCGGCGAGGACGAGCCCGCCGAGTCCCAGCAGGATCCGCCGCCGCGAGACGGGAGTGCGGGGCGCCGGGTCCACGGTTGCGAGCTTCGCACATCCCGCCGGCCGGGCTGAGCGCCGTCCGACCTGCCCGGGTGATCCGTCCGCCCGCCGGCGGTACCTCGGCGCCCGGGCCGTGGCCGGCCGGCCCGGCGGCGGACGTAGGCTATGGATCTCATCCTGTTCGCCGCTGCCGTGGCCCGGTGGGCTCGTGGGCGGTGGTCCGCCGGCGGGAAGACCGCCGCGCGTCGTCGCCGGCCAACCCGGCGGTGCATCCGTGGTGCCCGGCTGAACCTGGGTATCGACCCTGGTGGCCGGTCGCGGGTGGCCGGTCGCCTTTGGGCGGCGGGTGGCTGCCCGGGGCCCGGGCAGCCGGGCGGGATGGCCGGCGCCGGCAGGGCGCGGCGGGACGATCAGGGTAGGCGTGGCACGAGAAGGGACGGACCAGGTGTCAGGGGCGGGGGAGTCCGGTCACGGACAGGGCCGAGGCTCATCCGGAGCGGCTCGGCGGCCGGGAACAGTCCGGCCGGCGTTGCGTGACCGGTTGACGTCCGGCCTGGCCGGGGCGGGTTTCGATCTTGAGGATTTGACGGTGAGCCGGGCCGGTTCGCGCAGCCTGGTCAGGGTGGCGGTGGACCGCGAGGGCGGCATCGACCTGGACGCGGTGGCCGAGGCGAGCAGGATGGTCTCGGACCTGCTCGACGCGGCGGAGGCGGCGGGCGAGGGCCTCAGCGCCGGGCCCTACGTTTTGGAGGTCACCTCTCCGGGGGTCGACCGGCCGCTGACCGCCCCCCGGCACTGGCGCCGCGCCGTGGGGCGGCTTGTGACCGTGCGCGACAGCGCCGGGGAGGTGCTGTCCGGCCGGGTGCTGTCCGCCGACGAGGCCGGCGCGGATCTGGCCGTGGCCACCGGCCCGGCCCGGCGCGGGCGACCGCAGCGGCGTCGCGTCGCGCGGGTGACCTATGCGCAGGTCGAGCGGGCGACCGTGGAGGTCGACTTCGCAGCCGAGGGGTATGATGATCTTTCCGGCGAATCGTCGGCGCAACCGTCGGCACAGGCGCCGGACTCCCCGGACTCCCCGGACGCCGACGTGAGCGCCGGTGCGCCGCAGGCGCACGACGCCCGTGATGGTGTGACGCAGGACGATCACCCGGCGTCGCCGGGGCCGGTATCCAACGACGAGGGCCGCCAGGCCGACGCCCAGGGCGCGGCCGGTGAGGAGATGACCCGGTGAAGCTCGACGTGGCCGCGCTGCGCGGTATCGAGCGGGAGAAGGACATCGCCTTCGACACCTTGGTGCAGGCGATGGAGACGGCCCTGCTGACGGCGTATCACCACACGGCCGGGTCGGCTCCCGACGCCCGGGTGGTCATCGACCGGACGACGGGGGAGGTGTCCGTCCTCGCCCGCGAGCAGGGTCCCGACGGGACCAGTCGCGAGTACGACGACACGCCCGCCGACTTCGGCCGGATCGCGACGATGACGGCAAAGCAGGTGATCATGCAGCGCCTGCGAGAGGCGCAGCAGGAGGTCACCTACGGGCAGTACGCCGACCGTGAGCACGAGGTCGTCTCGGGCGTGGTGCAGCATCACGAGCAGCGGGCCGGCTCGAAGGTGGTGCTTGTCGACCTCGGCACGATCGAGGGCGTCCTGCCGCCGGCCGAGCAGGTTCCCGGTGAACGGCTCGAGCACGGCGACCGGATCAAGTGCTACGTGGTGCACGTCGCCCGTGGGGCGCACGGTCCCACCGTGACCCTCTCGCGAACCCATCCCGAGCTGGTCAAGGGCCTGTTCCGGCTGGAGGTCCCCGAGGTCGCCGACGGCACGGTCGAGCTCGCTGCGATCGCGCGTGAGGCCGGCCACCGTAGCAAGATCGCCGTCCGCTCCAAGGTGGCCGGGGTCAATCCCAAGGGTGCCTGCATCGGGCCGATGGGTAGCCGGGTGCGAGCCGTCATGGCCGAGCTGCACGGCGAGAAGATCGACATCGTCGACTGGTCCGCCGACCCGGCGAGCTTCGTCGGCAGCGCCCTGTCGCCGGCCCGAGTGGCCCGGGTCGAGGTGACGGATCTGGCGAGTCGGTCGGCGCGGGTCGTCGTCCCCGACTACCAGCTGTCGCTGGCGATCGGTCGGGAGGGGCAGAACGCGCGGCTGGCGGCGCGGCTGACCGGCTGGCGCATCGACATCCACTCCGACACCTAGGACGGGGCGGGGGGGCCGCCGGCCGCCGCCGGGCTGG
>NZ_JAMQQF010000744.1 GCF_023716945.1 Frankia sp. AiPs1
GCTGGGCGGCGGCGGTCTCGGCCGGTTCGGCCGGCGTCGCCACCGGCACCGGTCGGGCGGGTAGCGCCCCGCCGCCGATCAGCGCCGTGCGCAGCTCCTCGGCGCTCGGCCGAGCCCCGGGGTCCTTCGCCATCGCGACCTCGACGAGGCCGCGCAGTTCCCCGCTGACACCGTCGAGCCGAGGCGGCTCATTGATGATCCGGTAAAGGATCGCCTCCATCCGGCCGGTGCCGAACGGCGGCTGCCCGGTGGCGGCGAAGACCATGACCGCGCCCCAGGAGAAGATGTCGACCGCCGACGTGATCGGCGAGTCGAGGATCTGCTCGGGCGACATGTATCCGGGCGTCCCGATGGCCTGGCGCACGTTCCGGCTCAGCTCGGTGTCCGCGTTGAACTCACGGGCCAGCCCGAAGTCGATCACCTTCGGGCCGACCGGGGACAGCAGCACGTTGCCGGGGGTGAGGTCCCGGTGCACGATCCCGGCGGCGTGGATGGCGCTCAACGCGGTGGTGACGCTGACGGCGAGCTGCTCGAGGTCGGCGGGCCGCATCGGCCCCCGGACCGACACGTGCCGGGACAGCGTCGGGCCCTCGACGAACTCGGTCACGAGGTACGGCTGCGGGCCGTGGGGGTCGGCGTCGAGCACGGCCGCCGTGGTGAACCGGCGCACCCGGCGTGCGCTCTCGGCCTCGCGGGCGAACCGGGCCCGGAACTCGGGGCGCTGCGCGAGTTCCGGGCGGATCACCTTGATGGCCACCGCGGTGCCGTCGGGGGCCCGGCCGAGGAACACCGTGCCCATCCCACCCTGGCCGAGTCGGCCGATCACCTGGTAGTTGCCGAGGCGGCGGGGATCCTCGAGCTGCAGCGGGCGCGCGGTGTTCCCGGACAACGGCGGTGGTGTCGTCCCCGTCACCGTGCCCCACTCCCGCGCGGCCGACTCGGCCCCGCATGCCCCGCCCCGCAATCACGGCACGCCGGCCTCGGCGTCCGTCTGACCTCATGTTCATACCAGGTGATGATGTAGTGCAGCGTCTCCGGATCAGACCAACATTGGCGTGTTCGCGACGGTGAGACGTCTTCTGGACGGCAAGGCCACGGCTAGGCCGGTTTCACCGCCGGAACATCGGCGGTCAGGCTCTGAATGATGGCGATGTTGTCACGGACCGTGGCGTCGTCGCGGGCGATGTAGTGCGCCTGGGACGTGATCTCCTTCTGGTTCTGCAGGTAGTACCGCAGGAAGGCGGCTACCGCCGGCTTGCGCAGCGAGGCCTTGTTCGCGTACAGGTACAGCGGCTTGCACAGCGGCATGTACATGCCGGTGCCGGCGGTGAGCGCGTTCGGCTCGACGCAGCCGCCGCCGGAGTCGAGCTTGATGGCGCGCACGGCCCGGTTCGTCGTCAGGAAGTTCGAGTAGTCCATGAAGGCGACGGCGCCGCGGTCGCCGTCGACCCGGGCCGGGATCTCGTCGAGTTCCCGGGTCTCGTAGGCGCGGGTGTTCGTCGAGCTGCCCGTCATGCTGGCGAGGAACACCTTGGCGTGGACGGTCGACGGCGCGGGGCCGATGGGTGACAGCGCGACGTTCGGGAAGCTCGGATCGACCTGGTTCCAGCTGGTCACCGTCGAGTCCCGGGCCCAGATACGGCCGACCTGCGCGGTGGTCAGGCACTGCACCCAGGTGTTCTGCCGGCTCACCACGATCGGCAGCAGGTGGTGGGCGATCTCGAAGCCGGCGACCCGGTCACCGCAGGCCCTGTCGGGCAGCGCGTACGAGGCGCCGACGATGTCTGCCTGGCCGGCGCAGACCTTCTGGAAGCCGTCGTCGGTGTCGGTGCTGCCGACGCGGACGGTGACGCCCTTCGCCGACTCGCGGAACAGGTTGTACGCCGTTCCGGTGATCGCGGCCACCTCCGCCGAACCCGTCGTGATCACCGCGTCGGGGTCGACGGCCCCGCCGGGGCCTGGCTCGCCGGTACCTGCCCGGCCCGTGCCCGTGCCCGTCCCGCCCGCGCCGCCCGCGATCCCGGCCGACCGTTCGGCGGCACGCATCGCCTCGGCGGGCAGGTGGGGATGCTGGTCGACCGTCGAGCGGGGCAGCGCGGCGGTCACCGAGGTGCCGTCGCCGCCGCCGGTCAGAACCAGGCCGAGAGTGACGCTTCCGGCGATGAACACGACCAGAGCCAGCACGCCCGCCAGCAGCCGGCGCCCGCGCCGCCCGCCCGCCGACCAGCGCTGACGCCCGCCGGCCGAGCCGGCCGAGGAGACCTGGACGGTCTCTTCCGACGCCGCGGCCCCCTGGACGGTCTCTCCCGACGCCGTGGCCGCCCGGGCGGCATCGGCCGACGCCGCGGCCG
>NZ_JAMQQF010000745.1 GCF_023716945.1 Frankia sp. AiPs1
GCCCAGGCCAGGCCGTCGCGCAGCGCCGGGCGCCACACCCCGAAAGTCGTGCGCGCCAGGACGAAGCCGCAGCCGGACGCCGAACCCCGGCCACCGGCCACCGGCCACCGGCCACCGGCCACCGGCCACCGGCCACCGGCCCAGGATCGATGCCATCGCCCGGGTGTCCCTCAGCGCCTCGCGGTCACCGAGGCCGCAGTCGAGCCAGATGCGCATCGGCGGATCCGGCGCCAGTGTGGCGGCATAGCGGGCGGGGGGTGTTGGCCTCGACGACCCGGGCGAGGTCGGGGCGGTGGCCGAACAGTCCGACCATGCCCCGTCGTGGGTGGGCCGGTCCATGCCGGACATCTCGATGATCGTCTCGACCAGGTCGCGATGGCGACGGCCGTCCGATGTCGAGTCAGGCCGCCATCCAAGTCTGCTCGCCCGCCGCGGTCAGGGCGCGGACGGCGGCTGCGTCCGGTCCTCCTCGGACAGGTGGCGCTCGGGGCGGGGGCGGCGGGCGGCGGCGAGCAGCGCGCCTGGGCGAGGAAGGTGCTCGCGCCAGCGGGGCCAGACGAGGAACGCCTCGGCCTCGAGTATCGCCAGGGCGATCCGCGGCAGTTCGGCGGTCGCCGGATAGCAGACGAAGCGGGGCTGCCAGGTGGGCTGGAACTTGGCGTTGAACCGGTAGAGGCTGTCGATCTGGAACCAGCGCGACAGGAACATCAGCATGCCGCGCCAGGAGCGGACCACCGGCCCCGCGCCCAGGCGCTCGCCGCGTTCGAGCGCGGAGCGGAAGAACGCGAAGTTCAACGACACCCGCGACACGCCGAGCTGCGGCGCCTGGCGCAGGGTGCTGACGATGAGGAACTCGTTCAGGCCGTTGTCGGCCGAACGGTCGCGCTGCATGGCGTCAAGCGACAGGCCGTCCCCTCCCCACGGCACGAAGTGCAGTAGCGCACGCAGCCGCGGTTCGGTGTCGGACGGCGGCGGCCCGCCGGACGGTGCCGACCCGTCGGGCCGAGCCGCGGCGCCGCTGTCCCGCACCGTGTGCTCGTGGGCGGGGACGACGTGCTCATGGGCGGGAACGACGCTCTCGTGGGCAGGGACGACGTTCTCGTAGGCGAGGACGACGACGCAGTCGCCGTCCTCGGCATCGCCCAGCCGGCCGAGTGCCATCGAGAAGCCGCGTTCGGTCTCGCTGCCGCGCCACGCCGCCGCCTGCGCCTTCAGTCGCGTGACATCGGGCGGGGCGAGATCGCGGACCCGACGGGCGACGGCCGTGTACCCGGCGCGTTCCACCCGCGCGACGGCCTGCCTGACGTTGCGCATCGCTCGGCCGTCCAGGGTGAAGGTGGCGGTGTCGACCACGGCCTCGTCGCCGAACTCCAGCGCGGTCAGTCCGGCGCGGGTCCATGCCGTGCCACCGGCCTCCGAGCAGCCGATCACCGCCGGGGTCCAGGCGTGGTCGGCGGCCTCGCCCAGGAACTCGCGGATCGCTCCCGGCCAGGCCTCCCGGTCGCCGAGCGGATCGCCGCTGGCGAGCATCACGCCGGAGACCACCCGGTAGGCCACGCAGGCCTTCCCGGACGGCGACCAGATCACCGACTTGTCGGAACGCAGCACGAAATAGCCGAGCGAGTCGGCGTCGCCGTGCCGGGTGAGCAGCGCCCGCACCCGGGCCCGATCCTGCTCGGTCAGCCGCGGCCGCGGCTGGGGTGGACGCAGCGCCAGGTAGCCGGTGGTGCCGATGGTCACCACACCCAGGGTGAGCAGCACCCGGTCGGCGAGGTCGGCGAACCGGTCGGAGGTGAAGTGCAGCGGGCCCGGGACGCCGACGAGCCCCAGCACGATCTGTTCGAGCTGCGCCGACCAGGCGTGCGGGCCGGCGATGCGGTGCTCGCGCAGGTGCAGCAGCAGGAAACCGATCGCGATCGAGACGACGGTGAGCAGCAGCCCGGCGCCGAGTGCCCGCCAACGGGTCGTCGGGTCGCCCTTGGCCCGGAACTCCCCGCGCACCAGCACGAGCGCACCGAGCAGGGCCGCCGACGCAGCCGCCTCGTCGTAGTCGAGCCCCTTGGCGACGTGCAGCAGGACGCTCAATCCGAGCAGGACGACGACGGCCCGCCACGCCCGCCGCTTGCGCCGACGCAGCCCGGCGGCGAGCAGGACCAGCAGCATGCCGACGACGACGGTGAAGGCGGCTGCCTGTCGGGACGCCGCCGCTGGCAGCAGAACCCGCAGGTCCGCCAGTCGGGACCGCCACTCGGGGGTCAGCGCGGACACCACGTCGGCCAGCCCGACGGTCAGGGTGAGCAGCGCCGCGACCCGCGGCACCCACGGCCGGCCCCATGCCGGCAGGCCTGGAC
>NZ_JAMQQF010000746.1 GCF_023716945.1 Frankia sp. AiPs1
TGGGGTTCCGAAGTGAGGGTGAGGGACGGGTTCGAGTTTGTCATGCGGACGGTCGTGTGGGTGCGGCGGCGTTTTTTTTTGGACCCCACCGGGTGTATACGCTCCGGGGGGGGGGTCCGTGGCGGCGAGCGGCCCGGCCAGCATCCGCCCGGCCGACCCGCCGGCCGGAGCCGCCGATCCGGTGGCCCGGGACACCACCCCGGCCACCGCGCCTCCAGGTTGGGTCTCCTACGCGGATCCGGATGCCGGCTGGTCGGTGGCCTACCCGTCGGCCTGGCAGCGCCAGCAGGGCCCCGGCGGCCCCGGAAACGTCGATTTCGTGGACCCGGCTACCCGGGCGTTCCTGCGGGTCGGTAGCGTCAGTCGGGCAAACACCTCCGCGATCGGTGACTGGCAACGCAACGAGGCCGGTTTCGTTCGGAGTGTGCAGGACTATCGGCGCGTACGGCTGGCTCCCAGCGACGGTGGGGATGGCACCGAGCAGGCCGACTGGGAGTTCGGGTACCGCAGGTCGGACGGGGTCATGGTGCATGTGCTCAACCGGGGCGCGATTCGCAACGGCCACGGATATGCCCTCTACTGGCATACCCGGGAGGATCTGTGGTTGCAGGATCAAGCATTGATGCACCAGCTCTTCAGCGCCTTCCGGCCCGGTCCGTGATGTCAGCATTGGTCGGGTTTCCGACTCTCGCGGTGGCCGGAAACCCGCCGGCCGTCGGGCGCGCGGATCCTTCCGTCTGTCAGACTTGACACGATGGCCAAATCGGCAAGCGTGCCCCCGGACACCTCTCGGCACAGCACGCCTCGGTATGTAGCTCAGCGCTACCGTCTCGACACGCCCATCGGGCGTGGTGGAGCGGGCGTCGTCTGGCGTGGTGAGGACGAACTACTCCAGCGGCCGGTGGCCATCAAGGAGATCCTCGTCCCGATGGCCGGGGCGCAGAACGAGCGCGACGCGATCCGGGCCCGGGTGCTGCGAGAGGCCCGCGCGCTGGCCCGTCTACACAGCCCCGCCATCGTTTCTGTGTACGACGTGGTCGAGGAGCACCAGCGGCACTGGATCATCATGGAGCTCGTCGACGCGGACAGCCTCGGCGACGTGATCCGTACCCACGGCCCGCTGCCCTTCGACCAGGTCGCGGCGATCGGGCTGGCGTTGACGGACGCGCTCGCCGCGGCGCACTCCGCCGGCGTGCTGCACCGTGACGTCAAGCCCGGCAACGTCCTGCTCGGCCGGGACGGCCGGGTCCGCCTCACCGACTTCGGCATTGCCGCGACCGAGGGTGATGTGACCCTGACGGGGACCGGCGCGCTCGTCGGCTCCCCCGCGTACATCGCCCCCGAGCGGGTCCGAGGCTCCTCGGGCAGCCCGGCGAGCGATCTGTGGGGTCTCGGCGCGACCCTGTATTCGGCGGTCGAGGGCCAGCCGCCGTTCGAGGGCCCGGAGACCTACGCGGTGCTGACCGCCGTGGTCGAGGGTCGCCGCCGCGCCTTCCGGCTGGCCGGGCCCCTGCGCAACCTGCTCAGCGACCTGATGGACCGGCCGGCGGAGGAACGCCCGGACGTCACGGAGATCCGGCGACGGCTGATTCCCGTGGCTCGCAACGCCAACCCGGTGCCGGCCTCCGTCATGCACGCCCGGCCGCGCTCGGAGGACGACGAGGCGGGCGCGAGCGCCGCTGACGTCGGTCTGGAGAACCTCGACGAACCGGCGGCTCCGTCTCCCTCGGCCTCGGCCGACGGCGGCGGGTCGGCGGCGGGTCGTCCCGGCGACCGGGCCGAGCCCCCGGCGTGGAGCGGACCGTCGACGGGCGCCGCCATGTCCGGCCAGCCCGGCGGCACGGGCCCGCGCACCACGGGCGGTCCGGTACCGCCCGGCGGCGGCACCACCTCGGCCCGTGGGCCAGCCGAGTCCGCTGACACCGAGATCACCGCGGATCCGGTACTCGGCGCGCTGGACGAGACCGCCATCTCGCCCGCCACCGGCGGTGGCCCCCGGCCACCCCGGCATGAGCCGGTCCGACCCGCCGCGCCGCACCGGACCCGCCCCCAGGCCGATCACGATGCCCAGACACGGATCGGGCCGCCCGCTCAGGCGACGGGACCGACGCACGGTGGCGCGGACGACGAGACCCGCATCGGCGCTGTTCCCGTGGCGTCGACGGCCAGCCTCGGGCTGTTCGACGACGATCACGCCGCCGGGCTCGTTCCCCTCGACGAGGCCCGCCGACGCTCCGAGGCGGCGCACCAGCGCGGTTCCGACGGGCCCGGCCACGGCCGGGGATCCGGCGGCGCCGGGGAGCGACGGCGACGGACCCTCGCGATCGCGGCCGGCGCGGTCGTCGTC
>NZ_JAMQQF010000747.1 GCF_023716945.1 Frankia sp. AiPs1
TCGATGCCGGTCACTCGGGTGACGTCCGCCGGGTCGGCGCCGGCGAGCAGCGCCTGCTGGACGTCCCGCAGGCGCCCCCCCTGGGGGGGCCCGGGCGACCCCCCCACGGCGGGCGCCCGCCCGGCCGGGGCGGCGGCCGGCGCGGGGTCGGCAACGCCCGACCGGGGGCCAGCTCCAACGGCACGGCTGCCCTGGTAGCGCCATGACCGCCGAGGCGCACCGCTACGAGGTCACCGAGAGCACGCTCGCCTACGAGGGACGGATCATCTCCGTCCGCCGCGACCAGGTGCGCATGCCCGAGGGCGACATCTCCCAGCGCGATGTCATCGTCCACCCCGGCGCTGTGGGCGTGGTCGCGCTCGACGACGGCAGCCGGGTCGTGATGGTGCACCAGTACCGCCATCCCGTCGGCGGCCCGCTGTGGGAGCTGCCCGCCGGCATCCTCGACGTGCCCGGGGAGCCGGCGTCCGTCGCCGCCGCCCGGGAGCTCGCCGAGGAGGCCGGGCTGCGCGCCGACCGGTACGACCTGCTTGTCGACGTGTGGTCCTCGCCGGGGATGACCGACGAGGCCTACCGGGTCTTCCTGGCTCGGGACCTGCACGAGATCCCGGCGGCCGAGCGGTACGTGCCGGTGCACGAGGAGGCCGAGATGGGTCTGGCGCGCATCGACCTCGACGAGGCCGTCGCGCGGGTCCTGCGCGGCGAGATCACCAACGCGATGGCGGTCGTCGGCCTGCTGGCGACGGCGCGGGCGCGGGCGGCGAACTTCGCCGAACTGCGCCCGATCGACGCCCCCTGGCCGGCCCGACCCGCCCATCGCGGCTGACAGCCGAGTGGACCGACACCGGCGGGAGATCGGGCAGCGTCGAGCCCGTCGGGTCGGCCCTCGTGGACGTCAGTCGTTGTGGACCAGTACGCCGGCGGCCTCGTTGACGACGAGGCCCTGCGCGGCGGCGAGGGTCACCGGGTCCAGCGCAAACGCCTCCGCGACGCCGGGCAGGGCAAAGGTTCCGTCCCAGGTCACGGTGAGGGTCACCTGGTACTGCCCCGGCCGGGCGTACTCGTGCGACACGTACGCCTCGGGATGGTCCCGCGGGGAGATCGCCGAGTCGTAGGGCCGCCCGGGCGCGTCGGGCCCGGTCTCGCCGTCGCCGAACTCCCAGCGGTAGTGCGGGATCGCGCTGATCGTGGCGACGACGGGCTGGTCGACGTTGAACGTGTACGACTCCGGCACGGGCGTGTAGAGAATCGTCGCCAGGTTCGCGAAGCTGCGCCCGGACGGCGCGATGACGATCGACGGTTTCGGCAGGAGCTTGTCCCGCAGGTAGTCGGCGAGTGCCGCCTGCACGGCCGCGAGCGGCACCGCGTTGTCGGGTAGCAGGTAGTTGTTGCATCCGGCCATCGTCTGGTCGAACTGGGCGCGTTCGGCCGGCGTCATCGCCGGGTCCGGGCCCACGAGCTCGTACAGTTCGCAGACCGCGGCGGGGTCGTCCGGGCAGGCCTGCCCGCAGGATGCCCGCCTTGGAACGCCCCCGTCGGCGCCGGCGGGAATGCGCTCGAGCACCCCGTCGTGGTAGCGGTACTGGTAGCCGTTGGCGGTGGCCCGGGTGTCGCAGCTTCCCCAGAGCACGCCGACGCAGGGTATCCGGGTCTCGCCGCTGGGAGCCGCTTCGGCGCGGCCGGCGGTGGGCAGCCCCGGCAGCCCGAACATCCCCGGGCCGGGCAGCGGGCCGCCGACACCGGCGAGCAGCCCGACCGCGACGGCGACCACCGCCAACCGGCCGAGCCACCGCCGTGTGGACTGCCATCGCCGTGTGGATGGCGACCGCCGCGGGGACAGCGGGCGCGGGCTGGAGAGCGGCCGCCGACCGGCGGGCGAGTCCGAGGATGCAGGCGGGATCGTCATGGCGGTCCCGGGGCGTAGCGCAGGGTCTGGATGCGCCAACCATGCTGGGTGAGGGCGAGCTCGGCCGTGGCGGCCCGGGTGGGCACGCCGGGGGCGTCGGCGGTGTGGCGCCCGGCAAGGTCGAGCAGCCCGACGGCGCCGGTGTGCAGGGTGAAGGTCACGACGGCGACGAGCCCGGCTCGGGGCTGGGCGGACAGGTCGGTGAGTCGGTAGGCGGCGGCGTCGGCATGCAGGCCGCGCTGTTCGAGCGATCGGGTCACCCCGACGTCCAGGGCGCACGGTTGGCAGCCGGCCAGCGCGGTCGGCGTGATCACGGCGAGCCGGCCGGCCCGGGTGGCGTCGTTGATCTCGCGGAAGTACGCCTCGACCGTGCGGGCGGCTGCGGCGGGCGCGTCGTCGGAGCCCCCGGCCGTCCCGGCGAAGCCGCCGGCGGATGGG
>NZ_JAMQQF010000748.1 GCF_023716945.1 Frankia sp. AiPs1
GGGGCGCCGTGCCGCCGACGACCGGTTCGGGAGCGCCGCCGGTGGCGTCGGCGGTCCGGCGCGCGCCCGGCCGCAGCCGGCGGGCGAGGCGCACCACGACGGCCAGCAGCAGCACGCTGACCGCGCCGATAGTGATGGCCGTGGCGATGGCACCGTAGACGGTGGAGCGCACCAGCACCCGGGTCGGCGGATCGGTCGAGAGGGCCTGGCCGTCGAGGTTGAGGCGGCGGATCTCCAGCGGGAAGGTCCCCGCGCCCTCGGCGTCGACCTCTATCTCGATCTGGGCCTTCTGCCCCGATGGGAGGGTCTTGGTCTGGCGGACCGGCGAGCGTAGCCGGGAGTGGTTGGTCGAGGAGAAGGCGAGCACGACGGTGACCTCGGACTTCGTGTTGTTCTCGAGCGTGATCGGCACCAGCCCGTGCTTGCTTGTCAGGTTGACGCTGCGGGAGGCCACCACCTGGATGCCGTTGCGGATCGCGGAGACGTCCCCGTCCACCTGCTGGCTCAACGACACACCCTCGACCATGCGTCCCCCGCGCCAGGCGACGGAGGTCGCTGTGACAAGTGCGTTGCTCATCCGGTCGACCTTGTCGAACTGGCAGGTGGGGACGGATTTGAGCGGTGGGCAGAGCACCGGGCCCAGCGCCCGCGCCTCGGTGCGGACGCTCTCGACCGCGTCGAGGTACGCGGCGGGCAACTCCCGGGCCTGCGCGTCGGCCGGGTAGACCAGCGCGCCACGGCGGGCCGGCGGCTGGTTCTGACCGGCGCCGCCGTCGAGGGGGACGGGCGCGGAGTAGTCGCTGTCGATCGCCCCCAGCACCTGCCTGGCCCAGTCGTCCGTGGGTGGGTTCCAGTCCCGCGGCAGGGCGAGGACCTGGAACCGGGGTTCGGACCTCTCGGCGGCGATCATGGCGAGGTCGGCCTGGAGGTGTGCCAGGACGGCTCCGGCGCTGGGACCGTCGGCGCGGCCGTCGAAGGAGGTGGCGATCTCGGCGAGGCGGTGGTCGGTGGCGAGCGCCCGGATCGGACCGGTCGACGTCGGAAGTTCGTAGGTGGCCGACGGCGTGTAGGGGACGGTGGACCGGGGGCGCAGCCAGCGCTCGTCGAGGAGCACGGTCCCGACCTCCAACTGGCGCAGGACATCCACGGTGGCGGCGTCGGCCAGCCCGTCGACGGGATAGGCGACGGAGCCCACCAGCCGCCAGTCTCGCTTCACCAGGCGGGCTACCACCAGACGGCCAGTGTTGACCGCGTAGCTCAACGTGTCCAGCTTCTGGGCGTGGACCAGGGCGGTCAGGTCGGCGTCGCCGTAGGGCAGGGCGATGACCGCGCCGCCCGCATCGGCGAAGCCCACGATGTCGTTGAGGAACTGGGCGGCGTCGGAGCTCGGCTGCTCCTTCACCCCGTCCGCGCCGCCGCCGGGGCTGGCGTACCGGTAGCCGTCCGGGTTCTTCATGGTCTGCAGCGCCTGCACCAGCGTCGGGTCGACGGCGAGCGTGACCGCGGGTCGCCCCTCGGCGGTGACGGTCGACCGGGCCGCGTCGAGCAACCGGTACAACCGTCCGGTCGGCTTCACCTCATCGGCGAGCACGTTGTCGGTCAGCAGGCCGTCGGAGCGCAGCCGGGGCTGGTCGGCGAGCGGCAGGACCACCGCGACCGGGGTTCGTTGCTGCTGGCCGGACGACCGGACCACGAAGGTGTACGCCGCGCCGATCGGGCCCGCGGCCTTGCCGCCGGCGGACCCCGTGACCAGGACCCGCAGCGGGTACGGGCCGACCCGGGCCGACCCGCCGAGATCCCCGGTGACCATGAAGGGGACCGGATTGGCTCCGCGGGCGGGTGGATCGGGCAGCGCCTGCGAACGGTCGCCGCTCGCGAGGGTGAGCTGCCGGGTGACCAACGGGCGGGCGACGGCGGTGTTGCCGGCCAGGGTCTCGAGCTGCCCACGGGAGATCACCGGCGCGGAGCCGATCCACAGGCTCATCCGCAGGTCGGTCAGGGGCTGGTCCGCCGAGGTGGCCAGCGTCCCCTGCACGGACACGACGGACGAGCCGGCCGCCGGTGCCTGCACCTCGGTGAGGGCGACGGTCACCGGGTTGCCCGCACCGGTGGACGACGACGCCAATCCCGATGAAGAAGGTAGTGAATTACCCGGTTCGTCTGTGGATGAAGCTGTGGATGACCGTGGTGATCCTGTGGATGAATCGGGTCGGGCGATCCGTTCGACGAGCCCGCCACGGATCGCCGCGCCCGCCGCGGACCCGCCGGCCACCGGGACGACGAGGGCGAGCAACACCAGGGCGGCGAGCCGGGCCGGCCAGCGCCGGGC
>NZ_JAMQQF010000749.1 GCF_023716945.1 Frankia sp. AiPs1
GCATCGACCCGGGCGGCCCGGCGGCGGTCTACCGGCTGAGCACCCCCTGCCACCCCGACGAGCCGCTGGACATCGACCCCGTCGCCGCTCGCCGCCTCGCCGACTGGTACGCCCTGGGTGACGCGGCGCTGCGCCGCTGGTCGGCGGAGATCCCCGCCGATGCGCCGAGCCCGCCCACGCTGTGGCCGGAGCACCTCGACGTCGCGATCCGCGCCGGGCAGATCAACTACGGGGTGTCGCCGGGGGACGAGTCGGTCGCGGCGCCCTACGCCTACGTCGGCCCGCCGCTGCCGCCGCCGAGCCGGCCCGCCGGCTTCTGGAACGCCTCGTTCGGCGCAGCCCGCACCTGGACCGAGGTCGGCTCGGTCGAGGCCGTCGTCGACCTGTACCGCCAGGCTCGCCGCCACGCCTCGGCCTGACCTGCCCCGCGGATCCGCAGGGATCACCATGATCGCCGGATCGGATCGGATCGGATCGGTCCGGGTCCGTGTCCGGGTCCGTGTCGGGTCGGGGTCGGGGTCGGGTCGACGGTGACGTTGCGTGGCCGGGGCGGGGGCCGGGAGCCGGGGTGCGCGTGGGAACGGCGGCACCTGTTCCTTCTGGGGGGACGAATCGGACGTCGAAGCCTCCAGAAGGAACAGGTAGGCGCTCTCCCACGCATCCACCTCGAACACCCTGCCGCTGCCGCCACTGTCCGCGATCGCCGCCTGCGGCCTGGGCGTCCCGCGGCCAGGGCTCCCGCGGCCAGAGCATCCCGCGGACCATCCCGCCCGGGCGAGCGGTGCGTACCGTCACCGGCATCGCTATAGTGGCACTCGGTGCCAAATCGTGCCACGCCGTCCGATGTCCCGTCACGTGCGGCCGGTGCCCGGCCGGGTGAGGCATCCGGGCCCGTCGATCGCCGGTCGGTGGCGGGCGAACACGACGAGGTGGGAGTTCGATGGCCAGCACAAGGACATGGTTCGAAACGGTCGCCGAGGCCCAGCGCAGGGCGCGTAAGCGGCTGCCGCGGGGGGTGTACCAGGCGCTCGTCGCCGGGACCGAGGCCGGCGTGACGATGAACGACAACGTCGACGCGTTCGGTGAGCTGAAGATCCGGCCCCGGGTCGCCGACCGGCCGGCGACCCGCGACCTGTCGACGACGGTGATGGGGCAGCAGATCAGCTTCCCCGTGCTCATCTCGCCGACCGGGGTGCAGGCGGTGCATCCCGACGGCGAGGTCGCCGTCGCCCGGGCCGCCGCCGGCGCCGGGACGGCGATGAGCCTGTCCTCGTTCGCCTCCAAGCCGGTGGAGGAGGTTGGCGCGGTCAACGACAAGCTGCTGTTCCAGACCTACTGGGTGGGGGCGCGCGAGGAGATCCTCGCCCGCGCCGAGCGAGGCCGGGCGGCGGGTGCCAAGGGCCTGATCGTGACGTTGGACTGGGTGTTCGACTCGCGCCGGGACTGGGGCAGCCCGTTCATCCCGGAGAAGCTCGACCTCAAGGCGATGGCCCGCTACGCCCCGCAGGTCGCCCTGCGCCCGGGCTACCTCGCCCGCTGGCTGCGCAGCCGGTCGCTGCCCGATCTCGGCGTGCCGAACCTCGGCCCGCGGGAGGCGACGCCCCCGACCTTCTTCGGCGCCTACGGCCAGTGGATCGGCACGCCCCCGCCAACCTGGTCGGACCTGGCCTGGCTGCGTGAGCAGTGGGGCGGCCCGTTCATGATCAAGGGGATCACCCGGCCGGACGACGCCCGCCGCGCGGTGGACGTCGGTGCGAGCGCGATCTCGGTGTCCAACCACGGCGGCAACAACCTCGACTCCACCCCGGCGTCGATCCGCTGCCTGCCGGGTGTCGTCGACGCGGTGGGTGACCAGGTGGAGGTGCTGCTCGACGGCGGCATCCGCCGCGGCAGCGACGTCGTCAAGGCGCTCGCGCTCGGCGCCCGTGCGGTGCTGATCGGCCGGGCCGCCCTGTTCGGCATGGCCGCCGGCGGCGAGCGCGGGGTGACGAACGTGCTGGAGATCCTCCGGCAGGGTGTGAGCGAGACGCTGCTGGGGCTCGGCCATTCGTCGCTCCACGAACTGTCCCCCGAGGACATCCTCATCCCGGCCGGCTTCGCGATCGACCAGAAAGTCTAACCGTCCACGGTTGACCGGACGGGTAGAGAAACCGTCCGGATACAAACTGGAAACGGATTGCTGGTGGCGGGGGGGGGGGGGGGGGGGGGGGGGGGGGGGGGGGGGGGGGGGGGGGGGGGGGGGGGGCGGGGGGCGGGGGGGGGGGGGGGGGGGGGGGGGGGGGGGGGGGGGGGGGGGGGGGGGGGGGGGGGGGGGGGGGGGGGG
>NZ_JAMQQF010000074.1 GCF_023716945.1 Frankia sp. AiPs1
TGCCGGATGGGCGGCTGCTGGCCGAGCGGCTGCCGGGCGGACGGGAGCAGGGCGGGCGGGCGCCGCTTCCCACGGGGGGCTCGCCACATCGTCCGGGCCAGCGGGGCCATAGGAGCCATCCGGGCCGTCGCCACCGCCGAACGGGGAACTGCCTGCAACTGGGCCCGGACCCGGGCCGTGGCCGGGTGCCGAGGCCGGATGGCCGGGGGCCGGGTCGGGAGCGGCGAGCACGGATCGGCGCTCCAGCCGTTCCAACCGGGTCAGCAGCGCCGCCGGGTCCGCCGAGGCCGCGGGCAGCAGCGCGCGGGCGAGGATCAGTTCGAGCATCAGCCGTGGGCTTGTCGTGCCGCGCATCTCGACCAGGCCGCCGTGCAGCACGTCCGCCGTGCGGGACAGCTCCGCGGGGCCGATCGCGGCGGCCTGCGCGCGCATCCGGTCGATCTGGTCCGAGGAGAAGGATTCCAGCAGCCCGCGGGCGTCGGCGTCCGGGACGGCCGCCATGATGATCAGGTCGCGGAACCGGTCGAGCAGGTCGGTGGCGAACCGCCGCGGGTCGTGCCCGGCGGAGACGACCTTGTCGACGACGGTGAACAGGGCGGCGCCATCGCGCTGGGTGAGCGCATCGACGGTCTCGTCGAGCAGGACCCCGTCGGTCATGCCGAGAAGGGCCACCGCGCGGTCGTAGTGCAGACCGTCGTCGTCCGCCCCGGCGAGCAACTGGTCGAGGACGGACAGCGAGTCCCGGACCGATCCCGCTCCGGCCCGCACGACCAGCGGCAGCACCGTCGGGTCGACGGTGACGCCCTCCTGCTCGCAGATCGACGCCAGGTGTGTGCGCAGGACGCCCGGCGGGACGAGCCGGAAGGCGTAGTGGTGGGTGCGGGACCGGATCGTCGCGATGACCTTGTCCGGTTCGGTGGTGGCGAAGACGAACTTCAGGTACGGCGGCGGCTCCTCGACGACCTTCAGCAGGGCGTTGAACGCCGCGGCCGTCACCATGTGCGCCTCGTCGACCACGAACACCTTGAAGCGGGCCGACGCGGGGGCGAAGAAGGCCCGTTCGCGCAGGTCCCGGGCATCGTCGACGAGGCCGTGCGAGGCCGCGTCGATCTCGGTGACGTCCATCGAGGCGCCGGTGCGGATGCCGACGCACTCGTCGCACACGCCGCAGGGCTCGGGAGTGGGCCCCCGTTCGCAGTTCAGCGAGGCGGCCAGGATCCGGGCCGAGGACGTCTTGCCGCAGCCCCGCGGCCCGCTGAACAGGTATGCATGGTGCAGCCGGCCGGTCTGCAGAGCCTTGCGCAGCGCGTCGGTCACGTGTGCCTGGCCGACGACCTGGGCGAAGGTCGCGGGACGGTACCGGTTGTACAACGCTGTGCTCACTGGCCTGCTCCGCGTGCTCGACGAGACGATCGGCAAACGAGAGGACCCCCCGCACACCCGTCAGAGCCCGCTTACCCTTGCTGCCTTCCGGCCCTGGGGGGGTTCACGAGGGTAACGCCGCACGAGGGGTCTGCTAGGCAGTCTAGCCCGCCCCGGACGATCATGAATCCGGTGGTCGCCCCTCCCGCCCGAACCGGCCGCCACTCCGCTCTCCGGCCGCCGTCCCCGTCCCGGCCGTTCCCGTTCCGGCCGTTCCCGTTCCGGCCGTCGCGCCGGCCGGCCGAGTGCCGCGAGCTGCTCCGACGGTCGCGCAACGGGCGGCGGCCCCGTTCCATGGAGGGCGGATGCGGGGGAGAGCGGCTCCGTGGTTCTTCTGTAGGGTTCGGCGTCCGTTTCATCCCTACAGAGGAACCAGCGCGCGCCGGTCCCGTGCACCTCCACCCACGGGGCGGAGGTGGGGCGGGGGTGCATCGCGGCGGCCGCGGGAGCATCGCATCGCCGCCCAGACCGGGGCCGATCCCTGACGCGGAGTTCGTCGTGGCCACCGGCGCCCCCCCGACCGGTCTCGCAGCCGCCGGCCGCCGGCCGGCCTGGTCGCCCACGCCGGACTTGTGCCCGTCGCCCGCCACTGCGGCCGCGGCACCGGGCACCTGCCCCGCCCAGGCGACCCCGCGTCCACGGATCGGTGACGATCAGATAGTCTCATCGACGGAGGATTCGCCTAGTGGCCTAGGGCGCACGCTTGGAAAGCGTGTTGGGGGCAACCCCTCGAGAGTTCGAATCTCTCATCCTCCGCCGTGATCGCTTCGGGCGCTTCCCTCCGCTACCAGCGGGAATGTCGCCCTCGTCGGCCGAAACAGCCCCCTCCGCGGCTCCGGTACCCACCGGGTGCCCGCGGCGCGCGGAGCGGGGCACCGCCGCCGCCACCGCTTCGGCCGCCCTCTGGCCGGACGAGCGCAGCGGATGCACGTACAGGTTGCCCGTGATCGACGTCGAGCTGTGCTGCATCCGCTTCGGCACGAGGGCAAGACCCATGCCTTCGGCGAGCTGGACCGATGCCGACGAGTGCCGCAGATCGTGCCGCCGCCGGCGGGACAGCCAACGACCAGCCGAGTTCCGCTTCCACCTCGACGTCGACCGTCAGGAGAGCAGCGAGCGTCAGCCGGGCCCGGGTGCCCGCTCATTCGGACGGCGGACACGACGGTCACCTTCTCGACCGGTTCTCGGGCGAGACAGAGCGTCCAGGTCTCGACCGGCTCCCGGTAGCGCTTCCCGACCACGATCTCGGTGGCACCGGCCGCCGCTGGCATCCACACCGTCGTGAAAAACCCGCGCGGCGGGCGATTGCCACATGCGGCGGGTGACCACTGCGGACTTCCCGACGGGGGGGGGACGAGGGCCTTCGGAACATGGAACCTGCATGTCCATGTGCCGTGCCCGCGCCGGGGAGGCTCGGGCCTGCGCCGCGCGGATACTTCTGGGCGTTTGACGAGACCGTGTGCGCCCTTTCTGCCCATACTGTCAACTTCCCGCTGATGTATTAGTCCCCTACTGCAGCCCGGCAGGGCGGTCCGCGGACTCCAGCACAGCCGGCGCGAACGTGTCGCCGACATGACAGGCGCCGGTGCCGAGCGGTTGGCCTTTCTCGGTAGACCATGATGCCTGTCAAGCGCAGGAGTAATACCCGTGGCCCCTGACCAGGTTGACGGGAAATGCGCAGATCCGGCCGCGGGCCCTCCGCCTCATTCCTTTTCGATATCCGAGCCGCGAACGCGGGACCGTGTTTGCGTCGACTCTGGCCGTGCCGACATCGGTGCGCGCCGGAATCTACGTGCGCCGCAATCCACGTGCAACCAAAACAGGACGACCACATGTCGAATGCGGCGGATTCCCGGCTCGATGCCGCGCGTAGCCAGCACGCCTGAAAGTCAGCAGGCTGTGACAATTCACGCCCCGCCGGCCGATGTCGACCAGTGTGGGAGAAGAGGAGAGTTCGATCATGCGAATTTCATTCCGCCTTGCGGTGGCATCGTTCATCTGCCTAGCGGCGACGATGCTTGCTGCCACGGCCGCCTCGGCCGCGCCAAAAACCTGGGTGAACACGGCTACCCTGAAATGCCTGGACAGCAACGCCGGCGGGGACGTTTACGCCCTCGGCTGCAATGGCGGCCCCTACCAGTCCTGGGTGAGTAGTGGGCTGAACTTCGGCGACCAGATCCAGGACGCCCAGACCGGACGATGCCTGGACAGCAACGGTGCCAAGCGTGTTTACACCGGGCCCTGCAACGGCGGTAGCTATCAGCAGTGGCAGGTGACCGACCGGGGCCAGTTCGGTTACGAGATTCGGGATGTGGCGACCGGTTTCTGCCTCGACAGCAACGGCAGCGGTCAGGTGTACACCCACGGCTGCAACGGAGGCAACTACCAGCGCTGGCGCTGAGTTCGGCCAACCGAATCCGACAGGCTGGGTGAATCGAGAGAATTGCGTCCGGAATCTGTCGGGGCCGGCGGGTCAGGTACCCGCCGGCTGACCGGCGCGGGCTGGGCGGTGCCGGTTCACGTGGACGTTCGCATCATCCGTCTTCATGGTCATCTTCGCGGGCCCCGGTGAAGCCTGATCGAGCAGGTCATGGAGGGTCCCACAGAGTACCCACCCGAACGCCAACCGCCGCCCCGCCCGGAACCGCAGGCAGGGCGGCGGCACACTCTGGCCGACTAACTCTTGGCCGTCACCGTCCACGCACACTCGGAAATGATTTCCAGGTGGAAGGTGCCCTTGTCGTAGAAATGCTCGGTGGACGCCCCCTTCGCGCCCAGCTGGTTGACATTGTCTGTGGTCAGCTTGTTACCGGAGTCCTTGGTGACGATGACCGCGAAGTTCCCCTGGGTGCCGAACGCCGAGCAGTCGTAGGTCCAGTCGAACGTCCATGCCCCGGCCGTCGTGAACTGCGCAGTTGTCTTGGTGCCGCTGCCCTGTTCCTGCAGGAGAACGGCTGGCGCGGCGGCGGTGGTCGCCGGTGCCTGCTGTGCTGCCGCCCCCGCCGTGCTGCCCGCCGCACCGCCGGTGCCTGCCGCCACGCCTCCGCCCGAGCTGGTGTTGCAGCCGGCGAGCGCTGCGACCGTGGCCAGCGTCAGGGCAGAGATGATCCGCTTGTGCATAGTGTTCCCCCGTTTTCCGTTCTGTGAGGGATGTACCTTATCGTGCTGTTGCACAGCGGGTCGGGTGGCCTGTCACCCAGCGACGCGGCCGGGCGGTCAGCGTTCGGCAGCGTGGCCTGCTGATGGCGAGATAATGCACGAGCATTCGTTTCGCCGTGGTCGACGTGTCTTCCATCGCTCTTCGATTCCCGCGGCGGCGAGCTGGGCGGTGTCCACCTTTTCTCCGCGACCTTCGTTGCGCCAAGAGGGTGAGGGCGGCGACGGCGGTGGCGACCGTCAGTGCGGCGCGATCCGGAAAGCAGGCTGGCGCCGATGGCGGAGGCCACCGCACCGACGGCGTCGAACCGCTGGTGTCGGTGCGTGGGCCGGTCCGGCGGCAGTACGCGCAGGGCGCTGACCAGCAGGAGCGCTCCGACGGGCAGCTTGATGAAGAAGATCCATCGCCAGCCGGGCCCGTCGACGAGCGCTTACGGCTGGGCCAGGGCTTGCAGGGGCTCGCCGTGACCCAGGGATCGGACTGGCTCAGCGCCCTACCCGAGCACGCCCGTTGCGCCGTCGGTCAGTTCCCGGACGATATCGGCGTGCCCGGTGTGCCTGGCAGCTTCCTCGATGACGTGGATGTAGATCCAGCGCAGTGACACCCGGCCCAGGTGGGGGTGGGAGAACTCGTCGTCGAGTGCGAACCCGGCTGCGGCCGTTCGGGATTCGGCGCACGCCTGGTCGTACTCCGCCAGCAGCGTGTCGAGGGTGTCGGCGTCGGTGACAACCCAGCTCTCGTCATCCTCACCGGCCGGGGACGCGTCGGGGCTGTCATCCGGTAGGTGGTGGAACCAGTTCCGCTCCACGACGGTCAGGTGTTGGACGAGGCCAGCGAGAGTGGTGAGCGAGGGCAGCAACTTGCGCCGAGCGTCCTGGTCGCCGACGCCGCGGACCTTCTGGACGAGCACATCCCGGTAGAAGTCGAGGAATGCTTCCAGGATTTCGCGTTCACCGGCGATACTGGCCTGCATGACCCGCAATGCCGGCGGGCGTGGCGAGGGCGGCTGCATGCCGGCAACCGTAGCGTGGCGTGCCGGCCGATCGGCGCTGTGTGCGCAATCGTGCCGCATGCCGAGCGCGAATCACCCGCGTCTACCTGGCCTGGCGGGCAGTACTCACGGATGGGTGGAGACGCGGTGGGCCTGGGCGCGCTTGCCTGTCTGGGCGGCTTTGGGGGTGCGCAGCGTCAGTGTCGGCCGGTGCCCGAATGTTCGACGGGCTGGGCGGGCGCGGTTCACCAGGTCGCGGATGCGGGCGCTGACCTTGTGGGGGCGTTCCAGGATGACGGCGTGGCCGGCGCCCTTCTCGATCCGGAGTTCGGCCTTGGGCAGGGCCTCGGCCAGCGTCCGGCTGTGCTCCAGCGGGGTCATCACGTCGGCGTCGCCGACGAGCAGCAGGGCGGGGACGTCGCGCAGCGCACCGGCGGCGGCTAGCCGATCATGGTCGAGCAGGGTGGGCAGGAAGGCGCCGACCACGGGAATCGGGGTGTTCGCGATCATCTCCTCCAGCGAGTCGACGACCGGCTCCGGCACCTGGGTCGCGCCGAAGCCGAGCCGCCGGGTCAGCGCCCGTGACACGCTGCTGCCCCGCCATCGGATCCGCTCCAGCAGCGACGGGGCGTGCTGCATCCCGACGGCCACCCCGGGCAGGAAGCGCCGCGCCGCCGCGGTGACAGTGGCCGGCAGCCCGAACGCCAGGCGGGTCAGTTCACCCGCGCTCGTGGACAGCAGGGCCACCGCGATGATCCGGTCGCCGAACAGCTCCGGGTGCGTCTCGGCCAAGCCGAGGATGGTCATCCCGCCCATCGAATGGCCGATGAGTACGACCGGGCCGGTCGGCACCCGGTCGTCGAGGACCCGGTGCAGGTCGTCGGCGAGCTGGGCGATGGTGCAGTGCTCGGCGTCGGACGGGCTGGACCGGCCGTGCGCGCGCTGGTCGTAGCAGACCGTGCGACCCAGGTCGGCGAGGTCCCGGCGCTGGAAGTGCCAGGCGTCCGCGGTCATGCAGAACCCGTGGACGAAGACCAGGGCCAGCGCGGCGTCCGGCGGCCCGGCCTCGGTGACGTGCAACCGCACCCCGTCGGACGCGGTGACCGTCGTCTCCCGGGTGGCGTGCGCATCGGCCACCGCGGACTTCGTCGCCCGCCGTGTTTCCCTCGGGCGCTGTGCCTGCTCCGGGTGCTGTGCCTGCTTTGTACGACGTGCTCGGGGGCGTCGTGGGCGCCGTTTCTCGGGTGGCTCGGCTGTGCCTCGCTCACTTTGAGCCACCAATACCCACCTTCGCCGACTTCTCGCCACCTGGTCAGGCACTTCCTGCCCCTAAAGGGGGAATTCATGTGCCATCGCCGTCGCCAGCTGGGAAAGCGGTCCGGTCCGCGGGGCGGTCGCGGACCGGGCGCAGGCGGCGCTCAGTCCTCGGAGCGCAGCCAGTGGGCGGCGTAGGCGTCGAGGTCCAGGTGCAGGCTGCCGTCGTCGTTGACGGTCCGGACGGTGCCGGCCTGCTCGCCGAGCAGCTCGACGAACCGGGCGCCCGCGCCGACCTCCGGAAGCCTGAGCGTGACGTTCGCCGACGAGGCGGCGAAGTTGTGCAGGGTGAGGACGGCCCGTCCGTCGTGTTCCGTCCAGTGCGCCAGCACGGATGCGGTGTCGTGGTCGAGGGTCAGGCCGGCGCCCCAGGCCAGCTCAGGGCACTGCCGGTAGCGGCGCACCAGCGCGGCCACCCAGGAGAACAGCGAGGTGGGATCGTGGCGCTGCGCCGCCACGTTGACGTTGGCCGGGCCGAACTCCCCCTGGACGACGGGGGCGGGCAGGCGGTCCGCGTCCACGTCCGGGTCCACGGTCGAGAAGCCGCCGTTCGGGCCGTCGGACCACTGCATCGGGACCCGGACCGCCTCCCGGCCGGGGATGTCGAGGTTCTCGCCCATCCCGATCTCCTCGCCATAGAACAGCGTCGGCGTGCCGGGCAGGGCGAACAGCAGGCTGTAGACCATGCGGATGCGGGCAGGGTCGCCGTCGAGCATCGGGGGCAGGCGCCGACGCAGGCCTCGGCCGTAGAGCTGCATCTCCTCGGCCGGACCGAAGGCGGCGAACACCTCCTGGCGTTCGCCGTCGTCGAGTTTGTCGAGGGTCAGCTCGTCGTGGTTGCGGACGAACGTCGCCCAGTGACCGTCCTTCGGCGCCGGCGGCCGGTCGCGCAGGGCCTCGAGCAGCGGCGTCGCGTCGTGGCGGGCCAGCGCCAGGTAGAGCCGCTGCATGCCGGGGAAGTCGAAGCACATCGTGAGCTCGTCGCCGTCCTCGTCACCGAAGAACCGGCGGGTGTCGTCGTAGGGCAGGTTGACCTCGCCGAGCAGGATGACCTCCCCGTTGCGGCGGGAGACGAAGGCGCGCAGGTCGCGCAGGTACTCGTGCGGGTCGGGCAGCGCCGCGGCGTCGGCGGCGCCGTCGGTCTCCAGCAGGAACGGCACCGCGTCCACCCGGAAACCGGACAGGCCGAGCTCGATCCAGAAACCCATGATCCGCGCGATCTCGTCGCGCACTGCGGGGTTCGCCACGTCCAGGTCCGGCTGGTGCTTGTAGAAACGGTGCAGGTAGTACTGGCCGGCCTCCTCGTCGTACTGCCAGACACTGTCCTCCTGGTCGGGGAAGACGACGTCGGACGGGCCGTCGGCCGGGGGCTCGTCCCGCCAGACGTAGTAGCCCCGGTACGGGGAATTCCGGCTGCTGCGGGCGCTGACGAACCAGGGGTGCTGGTCGGAGGTGTGGTTCACGACCAGATCGGCGATCACCCGGATACCCCGGTCGCGGGCCACCAGGAGGAACTCCACCAGGTCCCCGTGGGTGCCCAACCGGGGGTCGACGCCGTAGAAGTCGGAGATGTCGTAGCCGTCGTCCCGGTCGGGCGTCGGGTAGAAGGGCATCAGCCAGATGCAGGTGACCCCGAGTTCGTGCAGGTAGTCGACCCGCTGGGTGAGACCGCGGAAGTCGCCGCAGCCGTCGCCGTTGCCGTCGGCGAAGGTCTCCACGTCCAGGCAGTAGATGACGGCGTTCTTCCACCACAGGTCGGCGGTCCGGCTCAGTCGCATCGTCGTCCGCCTCGGCCCTCGTCGTTTCGCGGCACGGGCAGCAATAAGGTCATTTCGCCGTGTTGCCCCGCGCTCGCCGGTCTATTCCGTGTCGACGGAATCCTGTGTCCGCCCTCCGTCGACACCCCCTTCTTCGCCCACGCCCGCAGCCGGCTGGGCGGGCGCCCCAAGCCCCCGCCACCGGTCTACGCGGCCGACGTCGTCGCCGACGCGGTCGTGCGGGCGGCCGTCCGGCCCAGCCGGGAGGTGCTCGTCGGCGGCACCGCCATTGCCGCCGCCGTCGCCGTCGCCACCCGCGTATCCCCGGCACTGGTCGACGCGCTGCTCTCCCTACGCCGGGCGGGGATCGAGGCGCTGCGTGAGGACCGGCTGGGCGACCTTGGCGACATCGTGGACGCCCCCGAGACCGGGCCCGGCCGAGTGGACGGTGGCTACCGCGGCCGGGTACTGCGGCACAGCCCGATCACGCGGCTACTCGGCGTGGCTCGTCGTCCGGTCGAGCTGCTGACCGCGACCGTCGGCCATCTGCATCGCCCAACGCCGACCGGCGGCGGCTCTCAGCCCCGAGTGACCCGGATCGTGGCGAGCCCGCGTCGGCGGCGTCGGGGATGACCATGTCGGCCGACACACCGCAGAGCGGTCCGCGCGGTGGAGGGTGGGGCGACGCCGGCGGTGCGGGGCTCAGGTGCCGGCGGGAGGGCGTTCGGGGGCGCCCTCGCTCGCGCCGTGCCGGGTGAAGAAGGAGATCTTCCCGTCGGCCTCGAGGACCGCCAGGTTGATGGCCGCGAAGGTGTCCAGGCCCTGCTCCCGCGCCGCGGCCATGAGATCGTCGAGGGACAGCTGCTCGCGGCGCAGGATGTCCAGGTGCGGCTCGCCGCCGGTGACGATCACGACTGGGACGCCGTGGGTAACCGCCCGTGCCCGCGGCCACCGGCTGTTCACCAGGGCGAGCGCGATGGTGAGCAGCGCGAACACGCCCACCGCCAGCACCCCGGCCGTCACCGAGTAGTCCTGCTGGGTGACGGCCTGCTGGACCAGGTCGCCCATGGTGATGTAAAGCAGCAGCTCGAAGGTGCTCAGCTCGCCCAGGCTCGCCCGCCCCACCACCCGCGTGACGAACCACAGGAACGCGAACATGAACAGCGCCCGGTAGACGATCTCCATCAGCGCCCCAGCTTCATCAGCGCACCAGCTCCATCAGCGCACCAGCTCCATCAGGGGACGAGCCAGGTTCGGAACGAGGCGGTGGCGACCGGCCTGCCCGCCGCCATGACCGCCACCGAGCCTCGCCTACCGATCTGGCTGGACGGCTGGAGGTAGGCGTGCGGGCGACGCCACGCCCCGAGCGGCTGGCCAGCATTCGTCTAGATGACAGGGGCAGCCGTTGCGCCGATCCGAGACGGCGGATGACCGGTCGGCATCCCGGCGATGCCGCGGCCGGACCAGGACGCAGCCCAGGCCTCCAACGGAGGGCGGCTCCGGCTCCGGCTTCAGCGCGTGGACCTCATGGCCGCAGGCGCTGGTATCCGGCCGGGCGGTGCCCACGGCGGTGCCCACGGCGGTGCTCGCGGTCGTGCTTGCGGGCCGTCGCCGTCGACCACTATCATCTAGACGATAGGAACGGTGGGCGGTCGGCGCGGCGGGACACGCCTGCGGTCGCGATGCCGGTCGGTCGTCGCTGCGGGCGGCTGCCCGCCTGAGCCACCAGATCGTCCCGAGCGTCGCGCCCGGCGGCCATGGATCGGCCATGGTCCGGCCACGGAAGACGCATCAGGGCTCGACCCGGCACAACACGGCGAACGGGGTTGCCATGTCCTTACCGGTCACGTTTGGAGTGTTATGACAAACGAAGAGGTTCGCACGCGGGTGGGGGTCGCCGACCTGCTGGCCAAATACCAGTTTCTCGCCGACTCGGGCAAGATTCGGCAGCTGTCCGCGCTGTTCACCGCCGACGCGGTGTTCGAGAACAACACCGGCCGGCACCACGGGCCGGGCGGTGTCCTGGACTTCTTCCGTGACACCAAGGACAGTTTCCTCGCGGCCGGCCTCCTGCCGGCCCGCCACCACCTCAGCTCGATCTACGTCGATCCCCGCCCCGACGGTGGAGCCTCGACCTACGCCTGCTTCCAGTTCGTCGGGACCCGCGGCCTGGATCACTGGGGGACCTACCGCGACGAGATCGTCGAGTCCGCCGGCACCTGGCTGTTCGCCGGCCGTAGGGCGATCGTCGAAGGCTGCGTGCCGGACTCGCCCGTCGTCGCCCTCCTTGGGCTGGCCCCGGCCGGGGCCCGTTCGTGAGCGCACCCGCCGACCGCCTGCCGGGACGGGGCGCCGTCAGCACCGGCGCGGCCAGGGCATCGAACCGGTCGGCCGGATCCAGTGGGCCGAGAGCCCGAGAAACGGAGTGAGTCAATGACCACCGCCACATCGATCGACTTTTCGGTCTACGACGCGGACCAGCACTACTACGAAGTCGCCGACAGCTTCACCCGGCACCTCGACCCGAGGTATTCATATGCGTTTCGCTGGGTCACGGACAAGGCCAACGGCCGCACCCAGCTGTTAGTCGGCGACAAGGTCTTCAGGATGATCTCCAACCCCACCTTCGACCCGGTGGGAAAGCCCGGTGCACTCGCGGCCTACTTCCGCGGCGAGAACACCGAGGGTCAGAGCTTCAAGAAGATGATGGGGCGGATGGAGCCGATCCGGCCCGAGTACACCCGGCGAGCCGAGCGGGCCGTCGTCATGGCAGACCAGGGGGTGGCGGGCGCTTTTCTGCTGCCGACGCTCGCACTTGGTCTCGAGGAACTTCTCACCGACAACCCGCCGGCGCTGTTCGCCGTCCTCCACGCGCTCAACTCGTGGATCGACGAGGAGTGGGGATTCGCCCGCGACACAACGATCATCGCTCCGCCGGTGCTGAGCCTCATGGATCCCCATCTCGCCGAGGAGGAGCTTCGCTGGGTGATCGAACGCGGCACCAAGGCGATCGTGCTCCGTCCCGCGCCGGTCGTGGGCCCGTACGGAAACCGGTCGCCCGCGGATGCGGTGTACGACCGCTTCTGGTCGATGTGTGAGGACGCGGACGTGGCGGTCGCCTTCCACGCGGCCGACTCGGGGTACGCCGGACACGTGCGGGCCTGGGGCGAGAGCGTCCAGTTCGCCAGCGAAAGTACCTCGGCGCTGGCCGAGGTCCTGTCGGTGCACATTGAGCGCCCCATCAGCGAGACGATCGCCGCCGCGATCTGCCACGGACTGTTCGATCGGCATCCGCGCCTGCGCTTCGCCTCCATCGAGCTGGGCTCCGGCTGGGTGCCCGAGCTGCTTCGACGGCTCCGCCAGTCCCACCGCAAGATTCCGTACGCCTTCGGTGCGGACCCGGTGGAGACGTTCCACGAGCACATCTACGTGGCGCCGTTCCAGGAGGACAACCTGACCGTTCTGCTGGACCACATGCGCGTGGATCGCGTTCTGTTCGGCTCGGACTGGCCGCATCCCGAAGGTTTCGCCCGGCCCACGGACTTCGTCGCGGACATCGCCGACCTGAGTTCGACGGACAGGAAGAGGGTGATGTCCGACAACTTCCGTAGCCTGATCACGCTGCCCTGAACGTGCGGGACAGGGGCAGTCGACCCTAGTGCCTGTTCGTCGGCGTCGGGGGTGCCGGGAAAGTCCGCCGACTTACCGCGAGGGCGATTCCGGAACATCGGTGACATCGGACACGCGAGTGGGATTGGCCGGCTCGGCGGCTCCGTCGCGTCGTGGGCTGACGGGTGGCCATTGCGGGCGGAGCCCCGGCGGGCCGGACAAGCTCACCCGCGGCGGGCCCTCGGGTGCCGGCAGGCGCCGCGGGGCGCTGGCCGGGGAGGCGGTGGCAGCTCGGCGCGCGATCGCCGAAGTCCGCTCCGCCGAACGCCGCTCCGCCGAGGTCCGCTCCGCGGGCGCCCGCGTGCCGGCCGAACTGACCGGGTCTGCCGCCTGCGTGGCCATATCCGGCGCGGGCGGCGCGGAGGTGATGGCAGCATCGGAGGTGCTGGCCGCATCGGGCGGATATCCCATGCGCTCGAGCTCGTCGGTGTTCCAGCCGGCGTCGAGGGCGGCCCGATACTGAGCCTCGTACGCGAGCGCGGCCTGGTGGGCGCTCTCTCGAGCGGCCTCGACGAGATCATGTCCCTGCCGCACCGCGGCCTGCACGGTTTCGTCGGCCTGGGCCCGCGCCCGCTCCACGGCAGCGACCGCATCGGTGCGCAGGAGAGCCGCGACGCCGAGTTCGCCGATCGTGGCGATGCGGTTGCCTTTCATGAACTCCGCGAGCGCCGCTTCCATGGCTGCCCGCCGAGCGTGGCTCTCCGTCATCGCTGCGCCGCCTTCGCCGTCGAGCCGTGCGTACGCTGCCGCCTGGCCTCGCCGCGCCGGATGCGCTCAGGCAAGGGTAGCAAGAGGCATCCTGGCCACCTCGGCCCGGGAGACTCGGCCTTGGCCCGCGGACTCGACCACATGTCAACTATTATCTATACGATAGCGATGTATGCTTGAGATGATGGAGAAGCGCGGGCTGGCCAGGCCCCGGTCGGCCCGTCGAGGTCCAGGGGATGGGATGCCCTCTACAACCAGTGCGCGAGGCTATGGGACATCGGCCCGTGCGGTGTACAAGGACCGCGCCCCGAAGATGTCGGAGCTCATTGCGGCGCATCTTCGTCACCAGATCGTCAGTGGTGAGCTGCGGGCCGGCGACACGCTCCCTCCGGAAAACGAGATCCTGATGCACTTCGACGTTTCTCGGCCGACCCTGCGTGAGGCGTTTCGGATCCTCGAGGCGGAGTCCCTGCTGGTCGTGCGGCGCGGTAACCGCGGCGGTGCGGAGGTGACGATTCCCGACCTGTCGGTCGCCGCGCGCCATGTCGGAGTGCTGCTGCAACTGAGCGGGACCACCATCGAGGACGTGCATGAGGCCCGGGCCGTGCTTGAGCCCGCGGCCGCGCGGATGCTCGCCCTGCGCCGAACTGATCAGGATCTCGCCGACCTCCGCGACTGTATCGAGAATCTGCGCGCGGCCACCGAGGAACACACCGACCCCTTCGTCTGGTTCGAGACCGGTTATGTCTTCCACGACCTGGTTGTCGAACGGGCCGGTAACCGGACCCTGGCAATCGAGGCCGGAATTCTCCGCGAGGTCATCACCACGCACGTCGCTGCGGCGATCTCACGTACCGCCGAAGAGTCACAGACACTCCAGGCGTTCCGGAAGACCATTCGCGCGTACACCCGCCTCGTCGCCCTGGTCGAAGCGCGTGACGCGCCCGGGGCCGAGGAGTACTGGCGTAAGCACATGGAGGTGTCCGCCCGGATCCTGTTACGTGATGCGCGGGCGAAGATGGTTGTCGATCTGTTCGACTGACCGTCCGC
Source organism: Frankia sp. AiPs1 (assembly GCF_023716945.1). GTDB lineage: Bacteria > Actinomycetota > Actinomycetes > Frankiales > Frankiaceae > Frankia. Next base: position 14,069 of record NZ_JAMQQF010000074.1, read on the forward strand.
AACCCGCGCCGGTCCAGCCGATCCCTGATGGCGCGACGGGCAAAGTTGTCGGACCTCGCTCGTAGGCTCCCCGTGAGCGAGGGAGGGCAGATGTCACGGCCTGACAGTGGTGCGGTCGCGTCGGTGGACGCGGGCTTCGGACGGGTCTGGCGGGTGCCGGCCGGGCAGGTGGCGTCCGGGCGGATACCCGGGTACGTCGGCGCGCTGCGCATCGGCGGGCGGGTCGAGGTGCGCGCCGGTGGGCGGATGGCACTCGGGCCGGCGAGCGCGCCGATGGCGGCGGACACGCGGTTCCGGCTCGCCTCGCTTACCAAGCTGACGGCGGGGGTGCTCGCGCTCGGCCTCGAACACGACGGGCTGCTCGACCTCGACGATCCGGTGGGCCGTTGGCTGCCGGAGGCGGCGGCGCCGCGGGTGCTGGTGGCCCCGGACGCGCCGCTCGAGCGCACCGTCGAGGCCAGTCGGCCGATCACCGTCCGGCACCTGCTGACCCTGACCTGCGGCTGGGGTGCGGTGCTGGCGCAGACCCCGCTGCAGGCGGAGATGCTGCGCCGAGGGGTCTTCCCCGGCCCGTTGACGCCGCGGATGTCCGCCGACGAGTTCGTCGCCAGGGTCGCCGGGCTGCCGCTGGCGTTCCAGCCAGGCGCGGGCTGGCTGTACGACACCGGCATCGACCTGCTCGGTGTGCTGCTGGCCCGCTGCGCCGGACGCCCGCTGTCCGAGCTGATCGCCGAGCGGATCACCGGGCCGCTCGCCATGGCGTCCACCGGGTTCTGGGAGCCGGACCCGAGCCGGCTCGCGACGGCCTACCGGCCTGGGCCGGACGGGCTGGAGGTGCTCGACGCGGCCGACGGCGAGTTCGCCCGCCCGCCCGCCTTCGAGGAGCTCAGCTCCGGGCTGGTGTCCACCGCGCCCGACGTCCTGCGGTTCCTGTGCGCGCTCGCGGACGGCGGCGGTCCGGTGCTGCCGGCCGGCGCGGTGGCGCGGATGACCGCCGACGCGCTGACCGACGCCCAGCGCGACCAGGCCCGGCCGATCGTCGGTCCCGGCGGGTCGTGGGGCCTGGGCACCGGCGTGGACGTCGAGCCCGCCGAGCCGTGGATGACTCCTGGGCGCTGGGGCTGGGACGGCGGGACGGGAACCACCGGCCACGTCGACCCGACCCGCGACACCGTCGGCGTCCTGCTCACCCAGCGGGCGATGACCGGCCCGCTGGACGGCTTCGGTGCGTTCTGGACGGACGTCGCCGCAGCCTGAGGCTGGGCCCGACACGCGCAGCGCAGTCGACACGGCGCAGCGCAGTCGGCGCGGTGCACTGCAATGCCGGCTAGCTCACCGGGCGGGCGCTGTCGGGCCGGTGGGTCGCGGGCCGGTGGGTCGCGGGCCGATGGGTGGCGGAGCTGTCCCGTTCCCTGGGTAAGGACCGGTCGGCGGTCGCGGTCCGGGCATGCCATTCCTGGCGGCTCATCGCGTAGATGTTGCTGGCCAGCCACGGGCCGACGTCGGCGATCCCGCGGAAGGCCATCCCGAGCCGGTGAGCGATCGCGTTCATGCCGGCGTTGTCCCGGTGCGTCGAGGTGATCAGCTCGTCCACCGCGAGCCGTTCGAAGCCGAACTCCAACGACGCCCGGACCGCCTCCGTGCCGAGCCCCTGACCCCAGTGGTCCCGGCGGATGGACACGGCGACTTCGATCCCCGGCCAACCATCCGCGAAATATGCCCCGGCCCGGCCGAGGAACTCCCCGCTGCCCCGTTCCTCGACCGCCCACATGCCGTGACCGTGGATCGTCCACATGCCGATGAGATGGGTGACGAGACGTTCCGTGCCGGCCAATCCAAACGGGCCGTCGAGATAACGCATCGTCTCCGGGTCGGCGTTCATCGCGGCATACGGGTACAGATCCTCGGGACGCCAGCCACGAAGGATCAACCGGGAGGTGATGACGGTCGGTATCTCGATCCGGGTGGGCAGACCGTAGGTCAACGTCATGTAAATGATGGTCCGCTGACCGGCACCGGTCGGGAAGCACCCGGTGCAGTCGATTCACCGCGCCCCGCCGTCAACTTTGTCCGGTATGCGATGGATTGACATTCTCGGCGGATCGAAAGGGCGAGGTCCCGGCCCCGAGACCGGTCGGGTCCGGCGCCGGCACGACGGGTCGCGAATCGGCCGATCATCGCGCGCAGGTGGGGCGGTAGGGGACGTCGGGCAGGTAGAACTGCCAGGACGAGGCGTCCAGCCCGCCCCCGGCCTCGGCGCAGGCGGCGGTGATCACCTGTCGCCCGGACGCCCGCACGGTGGACACCCGCCACAGCCGGAGCATCCCGTCATTGCCGCCGGAGGCCAACACACTGCCGTCCGGAGAGAACGCGAGCGAGAACACCGCGTGGGTATGCCCCGTCAGCGGCAACCCGAGGGGACGCAGGCTGGGCGACGGCATGTCCTGGCCGGCGGTGCGGGTGTCCCACAGGCGCACACTGCGCCCGGAACCGACGGCGAGGATGTTGCCGTCGGGGGAGAACGTGACGGCCCGCGCCTCCCCGGGCCCGGCAGGAAGCCGACCGATGAGGTGGGAACTGCCGGCGTCGCCGACAGCCCGCAGGCTGACCCCGCTGAGGCCCTCGCTGGTTGCCTCGATGGGGACAGCGGGGGAGCGGGCGATCCTGCTGTCGACCGCACCGGCCCGGGGATCCGAGCGGTCGGTCGGCCGCGGTCGCACTGGATCGGCGAGGTCCCAGGCCAGCCGGGTGCGGTCGAAGCCGGTCGCGGTCAGCAGCCGCCCGTCCGCCGAGAACGTCACCGCGGTCACCAGGCTGCGCAGGCCCGTCAGCGACGCCCCGACCCGCCGAGGCCGGTCCGGGCCGGCCTCGACCGACCACAGCAGCACCGATGCGTCCGCGCCGCCGGTGGCCAGCAGCCTCCCGTCGGGGGAGAACGCCACGGCGGTGACGGGACTGCCGTTGGCCAGCGCCGTCCGGCTGCTGGCGAGGGTCTGGAGGCGTTCCTGGCTGGCGGCGTCCGGATGGACCGCCCAGGCGGCGAGCGCCAGCCGCAGCGCCCGGATCCGATCCGTCGCGCGCACATCGTCCGCCCTGGTCAGCAGAGCCTGGGCGATCACCGCCCGCTGGGCGCGCTCGGCGGCGTGCTGCGCCTGCCGGGCGGAGACGCCCTGCCAGCCGGCGGTCGCGGCGCCCGCGAACGTCACCGCGAGCAGGACGGCCAGCACCACGATCGTCCGGCGGCCGCGCCGGCGCTCCCCGCGGCGCGGCGGTGGGCGGGCAGATCCGCGGCGAGCAGGGTGTCGGCGTCGGCCCCGGTCAGGGCGACGGTCGCCGCGCGGGTGGCATCGAGCTCGGCGAGCAGGGTGGCGCTGACGGCGGGGTCGACCGGCGGACGGCCCGTCACGCGACGGGCCGCGTCCGGATGATCGGCGTCCGGGTGATCGGCGGTGAGCAGGGCGCGGGCCTCGCCGAGGTGATGCAGGGATTCGTGCAGGGTGCGTAGGACGGCGAACGCGGCGAACATCCGCGGGGCGTCGCCGGGATGGGTCCGCCAGTCCCGGCCGGCGAAGGTGACCTGGCTGACCTGCTGGCCGGCGCCGAAACAGTCGAACACCGCGCAGCCGCGGAACCCGCGCGGGCGCAGCTCGTCGTGCACGGAACAGTCAAGCCGCGCGCTCAGATGCCGGCACGGCGTCCCCGCAGCCTTGCTGATCGGGAAGTCCGCCGAGGCGGCGAAGCCCGGGGCGACGCAGCACAGCGCGAAGCAGCTGCCGCAGTCGGCGGCCAGGCGCGGGTGAGCGGGGGTCAGGCCCAGCTCGGCGGGACCGCCGGGCCGGCCTGGCACGGGCGGGTGGGGCTCGTCGCTCACCGCGCGGGCCTCCTCGACGTCGGCGGATCTGTCATGCTGGCGGACGCGACAGCTTCGGGAGGAAGCCGGTGCGAATCCGGCGCGGTCCCGCCACTGTCACCGGGAAGTGCGTCTTCCCGGATGAGCCCACCGGCGCGATGCGGCGCGGGCGGACACATCCGGTGCTCGTCGCGCCCGAGCTGGGAGGGGACCTCCCGGCGACGGGTGGGGCGGCGGGTCACGGCCGCGGCAGGCGGCTGGAAGGCCGAGGGCGCGCGCCGATCCGGGAGCCAGGATACTCCGGCCGTCGCAGGCGATGACCAAGGGCGAGGACCCTCCGGGAGGACATCAGCATGCCTGCACCACCGTCCCACCAGCCTGATCGGCCCCAGCGGCCCGTCCGGCCCCAGCAGTCCCATCGGCGCGTGGTCGCGGCGGCGCGGCCGTGGTGAACTACCCGCTGTCCGCCGTCGTCGGCGCCGACGACCTGCGCCTGGCGCTGCTGCTCAACGCGGTCAGCCCGGCCCTCGGCGGTGTGCTCGTACGCGGGGAGAAGGGCACCGCCAAGTCCACCGCGGTGCGCGGACTGGCGGCGTTGCTGCCCGGCGTCGAGGTGGTCGTCGGCTGCCGCTTCGCCTGCGCGCCGAGCGCGCCGAACCCGGACTGCCCCGACGGCCCGCATCCGGACGGCGCGGCACACGCCACCCGGGCGGCGCGGCTGGTCGAGCTGCCCGTCGGCGCCTCCGAGGACCGGGTCACCGGTTCGCTCGACCTCGACCGTGCGCTCGCCGACGGGGTCAGCGTGCTGCGCCCGGGGCTGCTGGCCGCCGCCCACCGCGGCATCCTCTACGTCGACGAGGTCAACCTCCTCGGTGATCATCTTGTTGATCTGCTGCTCGACGCCGCCGCACTCGGTGTCGCCCACGTCGAACGCGACGGGGTGTCGGTGCGTCATCCGGCGTCGTTCCTGCTGGTGGGGACGATGAACCCGGAGGAGGGGGAGCTGCGCCCGCAGCTGCTCGACCGGTTCGGACTGACCGTGGCAGTCACCGCCAGCCGTGACCCGGCGCTGCGCGCGCAGGTCGTGCGCCGCCGGCTGGCGTTCGAAGCCGACCCGGTGGCGTTCGCCGCCGCCTGGGCGCCGGCCGAGGCGGACCTCGCCACCCGGGTCGCCGACGCCCGCACCCGGCTGCGCAGCGTCACGCTGACCGACGCGGCGCTGCGCGCGGTGAGCACGGTGTGCGCCGGGGTGGACGTCGACGGGATGCGCGCGGACGTGGTCCTGGCGAAGACGGCGATGGCGTTGGCCGCCTGGTCCGGGCATGACACGGTGCGCGCCGGCGACATC
>NZ_JAMQQF010000750.1 GCF_023716945.1 Frankia sp. AiPs1
GTGGGGGGGCGAGTCGTGATGTTTAAAAAACCGCACGGCCGCCGGGGCCGGCGGGGGAGTCGACCGGCGCCGGCGCGGGCCACCTCCCAGGTCGACGAAACCCTCGGCGTCACGTCCCGGGTCGTGCCCGGCCGCCTCGTACGCCGCGGCCTGGTAGCCGTCCGGGTCGTAGCCGGCCTCGTCGAAGCTGGGCGGGTCGAGGTCGTCGAAGCCGGCATCCTCGAAGTCGGCCTCGTCGTCGTATCCGGGCTGGCTGCCGTACCCGGGCTGATTGTCGTACCCGGGCTGATTGTCGTATGCGGGCTGGTTGTCGTAGGCGTTGTCGTCGCCGACGCCGCCATACCCGTTCGTTTCGTAGGCGGCCTCGGGGGCGGCTCCGTTGGGGCCGGCCACCGAGGCGGCGAGGTCACCCGTCGGGTACCCGACGGGGATCGGCACGAAGCCGCCTCGGCCGCCGGTCGAACCCGCCGGATCGGGGCGCGCTCCGTTGCCGTTCACCGCTCCGTTGCCGTTGCCGTTGCCGTTCATCACGCCACTCCCACCGCCAACGGTAGGGCCCCGACGCTGAAGCCCTGGTCCTGTTCCCCGACGAGGCGCACCATCTCCAGCCGGCTGCGTGACGCCAACGTCTCAGCCTCGCCGCAGGCATCGGCGAGGCCGTCGAGATCGTCGGCGGAAACCGTGACGAATCCGTGGAAGCGGAACGCCCCGAAACCGGCGATCAGCTCCTGCTCGCGCCGCTCCACCTCATCGGCCTCGGCCACGTCCCGCTGTGTCGTGACCTTGCCGACCTTGTCCCGCATCTGCTGTTCGCCGAGGTGCGCCATCCGCCGCCGGTTCACCGTCTTCTCCGCCTTCCGGCCGGGCAGCGGCTCCACGACCAGCGACACCGTGCGCCGGCAGGTCGTCTCCATCAGCAGCGGGGCGAGGAAGGCGGCGGGCGAGGGCACCCGGGGCCAGCCATTGATCCAGTAGGTGGTGTGGTAGCCCGAGTCCGTGCGGTAGTGATCCCACGCGGTGACGGTCCGCACCGGTCCGGCCACCGCGGGGTCGATTCCGGATGCCAGGCCCTTCAACCCGCCGGCGAGGTCGGTGCTCGCGCCGCCGCGAGCGTCGATCATCTCGATCGAGTACGGATCGTAGGTCGTGCGGATGACCGCTGCCAGCGCCCGCGGGGGTAGCCAGCCGACCGTGTTGATGGACGCTCGGGCGAGCGCCGCCTCCATCGTGCGCAGCTCGCCGAGCAGGACCGCGCAGGCTGCCTGGTCGCCGCCGCCCGCCCGCTGGATCGCCCGGCGGGCATCCTTGGCGCGCAGCTGGAACGACAGGTACGTCTCGTGCCGCTGGGCCACGGGACCGGCGGCGTCGATGACCTGCTGGTAGGCGTCCGCGGCCCAGGAGTCGTCGTGGTGGCCGCGCACCCGCCAGTGGCGCTGGAGCTGGTCCCCGGAGTCGGGCAGGGTGCGCTCGAGCCACTGGATGCGCGACAGCTTGCCGCCGCCGGCTGTCAACCCGGCCAGCAGCTCCCCCCAGGCGTCGACCCGGGCCTGCTGGTCACCGGATTCCAGCAGGGCGAACTGGCTGCCCTGCACCTGCAGGACGGCGGTGTAGGTCTGCTTCTTGGCGTCCTTGACCACTGCTACGTACCGGCCGCCGCCGACCGGGACGGACAACATCACCAGGGAGGACAGCGGCCCGGGAAGGACCGTGCGGCTGAGCTGGTCCTCCCCGGCGCCGAGCCGGAAGAACGCGCCACGGAACACCGTCTCGCCCGTCACCTTCTGCATCGTGAAGCCGAAAAGTATCGGCACCCACTGGTCGAGATTACGATCCTCCACCCGGACGAAGGCGACGAACAGCAGGGCCACCGCGAGCAGCACCCAGATTGGAATGGCTACCAACGGTGACCGGAGTGCGCCGAGAACGCAGAGCATCACGCCGATCATCAGAGCGAGCTGCGGCCAACGCATGCCGAGCATGACGCCGCCGCGTTCGAGCGGTCCGAACCGATAGCTGCGTTCCGCGACCATCTATTACCTCACTCGCCGGTTGATCCTCTGCGGGGTGCCGGCCGCCCGCGCACTGCGGCCTGTTCGCACACCGTGCTCACTGCCCGCCGGTGCGCGACGGTGGCAGTTTCGGTGCCGCAACTGTCACCGGTCGGGCCGCCGGAGCGACCGGGGGCCGGCCCTGGGGCGTCCGCGGGGACGTGGCGGTCCTGGCCGGTGCGACCCGGGTGGCGGTCCGGGTCGCACCGCTCGGCCGGGCGCTGGCGCCGACCGGGACGGCCGTCCGGCTGGGGCCGGGCCGGGCCGGCTGC
>NZ_JAMQQF010000751.1 GCF_023716945.1 Frankia sp. AiPs1
GCGCGGTCCGGCGCGGCCGGGCGGCGGTTGGCCCGGGGACCTCGCCGACCCGACCACCCCGGTCGCGGCGACCTCTGCGCTGGTGCGCGACCTGGCCGCCGGCGCTGGCGACACCGGGGCACTCGACGCCCGGATGTCGGTCTGCCGAGCCTGCCCACGCCTGGTGACCTGGCGGGAGGAAATCGCGGCGGTCCGCCGGGCCGCCTACGCCGACCAGCCGTACTGGGGGCGGCCGGTGTCCTCGTTCGGCCCGCCCGACGCCCGGATCCTGATCGTGGGCCTCGCCCCCGCCGCCCACGGCGGCAACCGCACCGGGCGCATCTTCACCGGCGACCGCAGCGGCGACTGGTTGTTCGCCTCGCTGCACCGGGTCGGGCTCGCCACCCTGGCGACGTCGCAGTCCGCCGGGGACGGCCAGCGCCTGCGGGCCACCCGGATCGTCGCGGCCGTGCGCTGCGCGCCGCCCGCGAACAAGCCGACGACGGCGGAACGGGACGCCTGTCGCCCGTGGCTGGTCCGGGACCTGGAGCTGGTCCGGCCGATGCTGCGGGTCGTCGTCGTTCTCGGCGGGTTCGCCTGGACGGCGCTCTGGCCGGCCCTGGTGCAGGCCGGGTACGCCGTCCCGGTGCCCAGGGTGCCGTTCGGCCACGGGACCCGGGTCGAACTTCCCGGGACGGGGGTCCAGGTCGTGGGTTGCTATCACCCGAGTCAGCAAAATACCTTCACCGGTCGGGTCACCGAGGTGATGCTGGACACGGTTCTGGGTTCCGCGGCGGCGCGGGCGGAAGTGGTTGACCGGCTCGACTAAGGCGACGCGTTGTGGCCACGGACACAGTACGTGAGCCACGGCACTCTTCTGCTGGCGACAAGATGGGCCGAAGGTCGTCCGTATTGGTGTCCTGCGTCACGGAATAGCGGGGGTCGGCCGCCTCCACGCCGGGTGTAAGCCGGCCCCCGCGGGTACCGTTTTTGCATGGGCTATGGGCAGGCACCGCACATCCTCATCGTCGGCGGGGGATACGTCGGCATGTACACGGCCCTGCGGCTTCAGCGGAAGCTGGACGGGGACGAGGCGACCATCACCGTCGTCGAACCCAACTCATACATGACCTATCAGCCGTTTCTCCCGGAGGCGGCTGCTGGCAACCTTGAGCCACGCCACGTTGTCGTGCCGCTACGCAAGGTTCTGAAGAGCTGTCGGGTCATCAGTGGTCATGTTGTGTCGGTGTCGCACGAGCAACGCACGGCATCCGTCCAGCCTCTCCTCGGGGACGCTTTCGAACTTAAGTACGATATTTTGGTGATTTGTCCTGGTTCGGTGGCCCGGACGCTTCCGATCCCGGGTCTCGCCGAGCAGGGAATCGGATTCAAGAGCGCGGCCGAGGCCATCTATCTCCGAAACCAGGTCATCAGTCGCCTCGACGCGGCCGCGTCGGCCACCGATGCCGCGGTTCGGCGGCGCGCACTCACCTTCCTCTTCATCGGTGGCGGATATGCCGGAATTGAGGCGCTCGCCGAACTTGAGGACATGGCGCGTGATGCATGCTCCTATTACCCCGATCTGGCACCCGCGGACATGCGCTGGGTGCTCGTCGAGGCGACGGGTCGCATTCTTCCCGAGGTTTCGCCGGCAATGGGGTTGTATACGGTCAAGCAGCTCGAACACCGCGGAATCCAGGTGAAGCTGAACACGAAGGTCGAAAGCCTGCTCGACGGTAATGTCGTTCTTGATGACGGCGAGCGTTTCGAGGCCGGCACCGTGGTGTGGACGGCCGGCGTCAAGCCGAACCCGATGCTTGCCCGCACCGATCTGCCGCTCGACGACCGCGGCCGGCTGCGGGCCACCGCCTTCCTCCAGGTCGACGGGGTGGCGGACGCCTGGACCGCCGGTGACTGCGCGGCCGTGCCCGACCTGACCAAGAACGAGGGGGCGACGACCGGGCCGTCCGCCCAGCACGCCGTCCGCCAGGCCCGTCGGCTGGCGGAGAACCTCCTCGCCGAGCTGCGGCACGAGCCCATCAAGCCCTACGAGCACAGCTACGCCGGCAGCGTGGCGTCCCTGGGGCTGCACAAGGGCGTGGCCGAGGTCTACGGGGTCAGGCTGCGGGGCTGGCCCGCCTGGCTGATGCACCGGACGTACCACCTCAGCCGGGTGCCCACGGTGAACCGCAAGGCCCGCGTGGTGGCCGACTGGACCCTGGCGCTGTTCTTCCGCCGCGAAATCGTCTCGCTGGGCTCGTTCGCCGACCCCCGGGCGGAGTTCCGCCGGGTGGCGACCCCCGCGTCCGCCCCGGCCGCCGGCCCGCCCGCGGCCCCCGGC
>NZ_JAMQQF010000752.1 GCF_023716945.1 Frankia sp. AiPs1
GGCCGCCCGCGGCTGGGGGCTGTCCGCCGGGGACACCGTCGTCGTCTACGACGACTCGGGCGCGCTGTCGGCGGCGCGGGCCTGGTGGCTGCTGCGCTGGGCGTCGGTCAAGCCGGTGCTGATCCTCGACGGCGGGCTCGCCGCCTGGACGGCCGCGGGCGGCACGCTGCAGACCGAGTCGGTGCAGCCGCCGCCCGGCGACATCACCCTCGTCACCGGCGCGATGCCGACGCTCGACGCCGACGGGGTCGCCGCGCTGGCCCGCGACGGGATCGTGCTCGACGCCCGGGCCGGCGAGCGCTACCGCGGCGAGGTCGAGCCGGTGGACCCGGTCGCCGGCCACATCCCCGGCGCGCACAGCGCCCCGACCGGTGACAATCTGGACGCCGACGGGACGTTCCGCTCCCCCGCCGAGCTCGCCGGCCGGTTCGCGGCGCTCGGGGTCACCGGCGAGCGGCCCGTCGGGGTCTACTGCGGCTCGGGCGTGACCGCCGCCCACGAGGTCGCGGCGCTGGCCATTGCCGGTCACCCCGCGGCGCTCTACCCGGGCTCCTGGTCCCAGTGGTCCAACCTGCCCGGCCGTCCCGTCGCCACCGGTCCCGAGAACGGCTGAGCGAGAACGGCTGAGCGAGGAACTTTCCGATAGTTGCTCGGCTGATCGACATGGGTGGGAGCATCGGACGATGACGCTGCTGACGCCGGAACTCCGTGACCTGGTCTCCAGCGGTCCGCTCGCGCACCTGACGACGATAAACGCCGACGGCAGCCCCCAGGTGAGCGTCATCTGGATTGGCCTGGACGGTGACGACGTCGTCAGCGGCCATATGGGCCGTCATGTGAAGGTGCGCAATGTGGAGCGCGATCCCCGCGTCGTGCTCTCCTTCGACGCGCCGCGGGTACCGGGCGCCTTCCTGGCCGAGTACGCCGTCCTGCACGCGACGGCCACCGTCACCGCCGGCGGCGCCCTGGATCTGCTGAACCGCCTGACGGAGGTCTACGTGGACCCGGACGCCGAGTTCCCGGGCCCGAAGGGCGACGGGTTCATCCTGCGTTACTCGATCCACCGCGTCGGCGGCGTCGGCCCCTGGGCTGCCGCGCGCTGACCCTCGACCGCCGCATCAATCACAACGCGGCGGATACCTCGGCCTGCCTGGGCGAGGGCTCCCCGGCGTCGGAAAGACGTCGCTGGCCAAGGCGGTCGCCCAGTCGGTGAGCGGGGCGGTCCGGCGGGTGCAGTTCACCCCCGACCTGCTCCCCTCCGACGTCACCGGCGTGCAGATCTGGGACGCCGGTTCCCGCACCTTCGAGTTTCACGAAGGCCCCGTCTTCGCGAACATCGTGCTTATCGACGAGATCAACCGGGCGTCGCCGAAGACGCAGTCTGCGCTGCTGGAGGTCATGGAGGAGCGCCGCGTCACGGTCGATTCGACGACCTATCAGGTGCCGCGGCCCTTCATGGTGATCGCCACACAGAACCCGGTGGAGCACGGCGGCACCTACGAACTGCCCGAGGCCCAGATCGACCGGTTCATGATCCGCTCGGCGGTCGGCTACCCGGACCACGCCGCGGAGGTCGAGATCCTCGCCGCGGGTACCCGGGGAACGGGTACCCGGTACCGCTGCCGACCGGGCGGTCCCGGGAAGTCGACGGCCGCACGTCGGCACTGGCCCCCAGCGGCGGGGTCGCCTTCCACAGCCTGCGCGAGTACGAACGCGGCGACGACCTGCGGCTGATCCACTGGCCGTCGACCGCGCGGACCGGCACGATCATGATTCGGCACCACGTGGTTCCGCACGAGCCACGGATGCTCGTCCTGCTCGACACCAGCGCCACCCCCTACACCGACACCTCCTTCGAGGCGGCGGTCCGGGTCGCCGCCTCGCTCGCCGTCGCCGCGTTCGACGGCGGCCATCCCGTCGAGGTCCGCACGACCGGCGGAGCCAGGGCGGCCGCGGAACGAGGCGTGTCCGCCCGCGCCGAGCTGCTGGACCTGTTCGCCGAGGCGGTCCGGGACGAGCGCGATCCGGGCCTCGGCGCGCTCCCCGGACTTGGGCAGGCCGGCGACGGCGCCGCGCTCGGCATCGTCACCGGCGCGGGACAGGTCATGCTCGACGCCGTCGGTCCGGCGCTGCGCCGGTTCGCGACGGTCAGCCTCGCGCTGATCGGTGAACGCCGCGACGGGCCCGCGCCCGTCGTGCCCGGCGCCTTCACGGTGGCCGCGGCGACAAGCGTCGCCTTCGCCGCGGCCTGGAACCGGACGGTGCGATGACACTCGGCGGCGCGGCCGTGGCCGACGGGCCGCGGGCACCGGCCCGGGC
>NZ_JAMQQF010000753.1 GCF_023716945.1 Frankia sp. AiPs1
GAGCCGGCGAGGTCGCCGAGCACGAGCCAGCCCCCCGGCCGGCCGGGCCCGACCGCCGGGGGACGCGGGGCCGGCTGCCATGCCACCCCGTACAGCCAGTCGTCGATGCGCGCGTCGAGTTCCGCCGGTGCGGTGCCCGCGGCGGCGGAGTCGGCCGTGCTGTGGTGGATGTAGCGCATCCCGTCGAGGGTGGCGACGAGCGTGCCGGCGGCGTCGAGCAGGCGGACGTGCCCGGCGGGGTTGCCGACACCGTCGGCGTCCGGGAACTCCATCCAGCCGTGGACATACCGCACGGTCGCGGTGTCCCCGACCACCCGGATCTCGTCGATGCCGGCGGGTAGGACCAGACCCTGCTCGGTCGCGGCCGGCAGGCTGACGACGAGCGCCTGCGCGCAGGCGTCGATGAGCACCGGATGGATGGGCAGCTCCTGCGCACCCGCGGCGGCCATCGGCGGGACGGTCACGGTCGCCCAGACCCCGCGGTTGTCCGCCCCCGTGTGCAGGTCGGTGATGGCGGCAAAGGCGGGCCCGTGATCGATCCCGCGGCCACGCAGGTTGCGGTACACCTCGTCCGGACCGACGCGGCGAGGGTGCGCGACAGCGAGGTCGAGCAGCGCCGCGCCGCCCTCCGGCGCGGGCCGGGTGGTCCGCCGCAGCACGCCGGACATGCGCCGGCTCCAGCCGTTCTCGTTGCCGTCGCTGCGAGCGAAGATCTCGATCAGGGTCCGGTCCGGGTCCTGGGGTGTCGCGGTCATCAGCGCGTCGGTGTGGTCGTCGAGGTCGAGCAGTTCCTCGAACGCGGTGTCGGTCAGGACGACCTCTCCCGGCCCGACGCCGCCGAACACCTCCGCGGCGGCGCTGAGCGCGAACGCGCAGTACGCGGCGCCCGGCAGCACCGCCCGGCCGTGCACCCGGTGGTCGGCGAGCCACCCGACCGCCGCGGTGCCGACGTCGCAGCGCCACAGGTGTCGCACCGGACCGCTCGGCACCTCCGAGTGCGGGCCCGGCAACGGTGATCCGACCGTGTCCGTGGCACCCGCGATGACCACACCGGGCCCGTCGGCCGCCCCGAACGCAACCGCGGTGGTCCCAGCCGTGGCAGCCCCGCGGCCGGGGGTCGCCGCGAGGGTCCGCGGGCCGGGCAGAGCGGCATCGATCCAGTGGCGGCGGCGGTCGAACACCAGCGGCGGCACATCGACGATCACCCCGTCGGGGTAGAGCACCGACCAGTCGACGGGCACGCCGGCGCAGTGGGCCGCCGCGAGCGCGATCCGGAACTCCGCCTGTCCGTCGCCGTCCCGGCGCAGCGTCGGCAGCACCACCGGGGTGCGACTGCCACCGGCCAGGCTGTCGGCGATCGGGCGGGCCACCACCGGGTTCGGCGAGATCTCGAGAAAGACCCGATGCCCGTCGGCGGCGGCCGCGGCGACGGCGTCGGTGAACCGGACGGTGCGGCGAAGGTTCGCGCACCAGTACGCGGCGTCGAAGGCGGGCACCGTGCGCGGGGAATCCTCGACCGTGCCGTAGAAGCCCGTCTCGGGTCGGCGCGGGTCGAGCGCGGTGAGCTGCTCGGCGAGCTCGTCGAGCAGCGGGTCGACCTGCGGCGAATGGGAGGCGACATCGACCGCGACCGGATGGGCCGGGATGCCGCGGGCGGTCCAGTGCGCGACGAGCTCGTCGATCCGGTCGGCGGCACCGGCGATGACCGTCGAGCCCGGCGCGGCCAGCACCGCCACCGAGACCTCCCGGTCGGCACCGGTCGCGACGAGATCGGCCTGCACCGCCCGCCGGTCGAGCCCGACGGTGGCCATCGCGCCGGCCCCGGCGATGCGGGTGAGCAGCCGCGACCGGCGGCAGATCACCCGGACGCCGTCGGCGACGCTCAGCGCGCCCGCGACGACGGCCGCCGCGACCTCTCCCATGGAGTGCCCGATCACGGCAGCGGGCCGCACGCCGTGCGCCCGCCACAGCGCCGCCAACCCGAGCTGCACGGCGAACAGCACCGGCTGGATGCGGTCGCAGCCCGCCAGCTCCTCGCCGGCCCGCAACGCGTCGAGGACCGACCATCCCGCCTCCGCCCGGATCAGCGGGTCGACCTCGGCGATGGCCGCGGCGAACGCCGGCTCCACGACCAGCAGATCGCGCCCCATGCCGGCCCACTGCGACCCCTGGCCGGAGAACACCCAGACCGTGTCCCGCGGCACGCCGGCGACGGTGGTGCCCGTCACCACGTTCGGCGCGGGGCGACCGGCGGCGAACGCGCGCAGGCCCGCGACCAGCTCGTCCCGGGAGGTGGCGACCACCCCGAGCCC
>NZ_JAMQQF010000754.1 GCF_023716945.1 Frankia sp. AiPs1
CCCCTCGTGCGCGGTCGCCGACCGGCGGGGAAGGCGCCGGGGCCGGTCCGTACCGCGGGGCGTCGTCGGCCGGCCGAGAGCGGGCGGCGCCCCCGATGATGCCTCATCGGGTGTCCGGTACGGGCGGCACCGGTTCGCCGTCGAGGTGCGGGACGGTGACGGCGGTGAGCAGCAGGCCGCGGTCGGCGAGCCAGTGGCCGTCGAAGCCGGTGAGCTCGCCGCCGTCCAGCGTCGGCCCGGTCACCAGCAGCTTCGCGGTGAACGTGCCGCGCGCCCGGGAGGCGGTCACCGGCCCCGCCAGCGCCGTGCCCGGGTCGATGGTGATGGCGGCGTCCTCGAAGCCGAGCCAGCGCCGGGCCAGTGGGAACCACGCCTTGTACACCGACTCCTTGGCGCTGAACAGCAGCCGGTCCCAGCGCACGGCGGGCCGGGTCCGGTTGAGGGTGGCGAGCCAGCCCTCCTCGGCCGGGACGGTGATCTGCGCCGTGACGCCCTCGGGGTTGGGCTCGTTCGGTTCGGCATCGATGCCGATCGTGCGCAGCCGGCCGGCGAACGCCACCGCCGCCGCCCGGTAGCCGGCGCAGTGGGTGATGCTGCCGACCACCCCGTCCGGCCACTGGGGGGCGCCACGATCGCCCGGCAGGATCGGTGCCGGCGGCAGGCCGAGGCCGGTCAGCGCCCGGTGCGCGCAGATCCTGGCGGTGGTGAACTCCCGGCGGCGCTTGTCGACGGCGCGGACGAGCAGCGCGGCCTCCGCGGGAAACAGCACGGCGTCCGGGTCGTCCTCGAACGCCTCGACGGCGACGGCCGCGTCCGGCAGCAGGCTGGCCAGCATCCCGGTCAGCTCCGTGCCGTCGACGCCGACGCCGCCCGCCCCTGCGCCCCCGCGGCCGGCCCGCCGCCGGGCTCCGGCGGGTAGGGCAGGATCTGGCGGGGGCCGGCGAAAGGCCGACCGTAGGCCTCCCACGCGACGCGTTCCCGCGGGTACCCCATCGAGACCTCCTCGAAGCGGACGCCGTCATACCAGGTCGTGCGGGGGATGTGCAGGTGGCCGTAGACGACCGCCGCCGGGCGGAAACGTCGGTGCCAGTCGGCGGTGGCCGTCGTTCCGCACCACAGCGCGAACGTCGGGTAGCGCAGGATGTCCGTGGGTTCCCGGACGAGCGGCCAGTGGTTGACGAGGACCGTCGGCACGGCCGGGTCGAGGGCGGCCAACCGCTCGGCGGTGTAGGCGACCCGGGCCCGGGACCAGGCGTCGATGGTGGGATACGGATCGGGGTGCAGCAGCCACTCGTCGGTGCACACCACCCCGGTCTCCCGGGCCAGGGCGAGGGCCTGCTCCTTCGTCGCCGTGCCCGCCGGGCGGAAGCTGTAGTCGTACAGGGCGAACAGCGGCGCGACGACCACCGGGCCGCCTTCGCCCGTCCACACCGGGAACGGATCCTCCGGGGTGACCACGCCGAGGCCGCGGGCGATCTCGACCAGGTGGCGGTATCGCTCCTCGCCGCGCAGTCGGAGCGGATCGTGCTTCGGCGTCCACAGCTCATGGTTGCCGGGTACCCAGATCACTTTGGCGAAACGCTGGGTGAACAGTCGCCAGATCGCCTCGATCTCGCCGGCGACCTCGGCCACGTCACCGGCCAGAATCAGCCAGTCCGCCGGCGAACCGGGCTCGATACCCTCGACAATCAGCCGGTTCTCCGAATAACCGACATGAATATCACTGACGGCCATCAGCCGACCGGGCGGCGCAGGTGAATCCACGGGGGACACGTCGAAAAGCCTACCGGCGCAAGCCGGCATGTGTCCGGCCGACGGTCGAACCTCGGGTCGTCGCCCGCCCGACAGCGCCGCTACCAGGACTTCGGCACCGCCGGGCGGGGTGGATGTTCACGACGGCCGAACATCGGGCATGCCGTCATGGATCATCGCCCCGCAGGCCGCCGACCGGCCGCCGGGGACCGACCCGGAGTGGAGTGGATGATGGGTGACAGCTTCGGCACGACGCTGCTCGTCGTCCTCGGTGTGCTCGTGGCCCTCGGCCTCGCGCTGGCAGTGGCCGCCCTGGTCGTCATCCGCCGCTACGACCTGCCGCTGCGCGGCACCGTGGCAACGCTGGCCAGCCTCGCCTATGTCGTCTCGCCCGTCGACGCGGTCCCGGAGATACCGCTCGGGCCGATCGGCCTGATCGATGATCTCATGGTGATCGTTGCCGCGGTCGTGTACGTCCGCGGCCTGATCGCCGCCCGCCGCGGCCTCGACCCGGCCGGGCTCGACCACCCCGGCCGCGCGCCCCGCGACCTGCC
>NZ_JAMQQF010000755.1 GCF_023716945.1 Frankia sp. AiPs1
CGCCCGCGCGATGTCCGCCGCCGTCGTCGACGCCTGGCAGGAACTGGTCGCGGCCGGCTCCGGGGACGGTGTGCCGGCCGCGCCCACCCCGGGATTCCCCGTGCCGCAGTGGGCGGTCGCGCCGGGAGCGAGCTGGGCGACCTACCAGGACTATCTGGGCCGGGCGATGCGCGCGCTGGCGAACCGGAAGAAGACGCGGGACTTCCCGGGCTACCGGGTGCGGACCCCGGCGGTCTGCGGGCTGTCCGGCCGCTGGGCGGCGACCGGGCGCGATCCGCGCACCGGGGAGGAGCTCTCCGCCGCCGCTCGGGCCAAGAGGAACTTCCGAGACAGGCTCGGCGGCTTCCCCTCCACCCCGTCGGTGGCGTCCGCCGCCTACCGGGCGCGGATCCTCGACCTCCTGCCGTCCACGCCTGCGCTGCGGACGGCCGTGGCGGGCCTGAAGCTGGCCGTCGACGCGCTCGTGGATGCGGACGGTCAGCAGGGGGATGCGGGCCGAGTGGGGAATGCGGGCCGCGGGCGCAATCGCCTCGTCCGGGGCAACAGCGATCTCCCCGGCCTGCGGGAGCTGGGAGAGCGGTCCGGGGAGGTCGGCCGATGGCTGGCGCTGGCCGAGGGCGCCTGGGTCTACCCCGACACCTGGGACGAGCAGTCGCTGCGGCGAGACTTCCGCCTCGACTATGCCCCCGACCGGGAGCTGTGTGCCACGGGACGGTCGGCCGCGCAGACCCTGAGCCGGCGGGCCGTCGAGGCCGGGATCGATCCGCTCACGCCGTATCTCGCCCTCGTCGTGCAGGACGCCGACAAGATGGGCGAGGCGTTGTCGCAGCCGCCGCCAACCATCCAGGACGTGGCCGCCTGGCACGCCAGCGTGTCCCGGACGCTGGTCGACGTCGGCGGGCGGCAGTCCGTGCAGATCGCCCGGCCGGACCTGCTGGGACGCGCGGTCTACGCCGGCGGGGACGACCTGATGTGCTTCGTGCCCGCGGCGACCGCGATCACCGCGGCGCTGCGGATGAACGCGGAGTTCGTCGACTCGGCGGCGCGGGGGATCGCCCACAGCCGCACGCTGTCGGCCAGCACAGCCGTCGTCTACTTCCACGCCTCGACGGCGTTGCAGGGGGTGGTCAGGACCGCGAACGACCTGCTGAAGGCGGCGAAGACCCGGGAGCGGCCCGGCCTCGGCGTCGCGGTGCTGCGCCGCGGCGGTGAGCGGGCCCGGGTCGTTGTCCCCTGGGCGGCGCCGGTTGGGCGGACCAGTCTGCGGGCGATCGCCGACCTGGTCGCCGCCTACGGCGCCGGCATGTCGCCTCGGCTGGCCTCCCGGCTGGAGGCGGACCGCGAGGTGCTCGCGGTGCTGCCCGCGGACTGGCGGGAGCGGGAGATCGGCCGGCTCGCCGGGCGGCAGCACGCGCCGGCGGACATCGTGCACCTGCTCAGCACGTGGACGGACCGGGATGTGCCCAGCGGGTTGGCCACCGATGTCGCCCTCGTCGCCCGGTTCATCGCGGCGGAGACGAGCCGGTGGGGAGCACCGGCGTGACCGGCACCGACCGTTGGGCGGTTCTCGAACCGCTCGACACGCTCGTCGTCCGGGACGGTCGGCTGTTCCAGGCCGGCGCATCCTCGATGGCCCGGACCACCGAGCCGAGCCCGGCGACGATCGGCGGTGCGGTCGGCCAGGCCCTGGGCGGCCAGCCCGGGCAGGTGCACGGGCCGCTGTTGGTCCGCCGGCGCGAGCAGGCCGATGGCGCCCCGGGCCGGTGGGAGCCGATGTTCCCGGTGCCGTCGGACGTCGTGTCCCTGCCGGCGACGCAGGCGTCCGCGCCAGAGACGCAGGCGTCCGCGCCGGTGTCGCAGGCGTCCGCGCCGGAGGCGGTGACGCTGTCCGTGCTGCGTCCGGGCGAGCCGGCGTCGCCGACCGAGCCGTATACGGATCTTCCCGCGGAGCTGGCGCTGATTGAGGGCGACGGCCTGCCGACCGGTGGCTGGTGGGACGCCGACACGCTCGCCTCGTACCTGACCGACCGGCCCGCGACGCCGGCCCCCGCGGCCGAATGGACGCCGTGGACACAGGAGAACCGGGTCGGCCTCGCCCGCGACCCCATCGCCCGCACCGCGCTTGACGGCATGCTCTACTCGCTGCCGCACCTGCGCCTCACCGACGGGGTGGGGCTGGCCGCGTACTGCCAGGACCTGCCGCCCGGCTGCCTCTCCCGCGCCGAGCCGGGCCGGCCGGCGGGCACCGTCCGGCTGGGCGGCGAGGGACGCCGCGCCGAGGTGCACTGGCT
>NZ_JAMQQF010000756.1 GCF_023716945.1 Frankia sp. AiPs1
CCCTGCGCGTCGGTGAGCACCGCCACCGCACCGCGGGCAATCGCGGCGGCGGCGAAGTCGGCCCCGTGCACGTGCGCTCCCGGCAGCGCCACGTAGAGGTCGCCGGGCGCCACCCGGCGGGAGTCGTGGGTGACGCCGCGCACGACCGCCGCCTCCGGACCGGGTACGGCGGGCGCCGTGGGGTCCGGACCGGGGCTGGCGGGCGCCGCGGCGGGCGCCCGTGGGAGTTGCGCGGTCGTGAGCACCGCGCGCAGATCAGCCAGGTCGCACGCCGTCGGGGCGGCCGGTCGGGGTGCCGGTGGGGTCACGCTGACGACCTTAGTGGGAGCAAGCTCGGCCATCGGCACGGGCGCCCGGGCATGGCGGTGGTCCACCGAATGCCGCCTGTGAACCAGTCCCGTACCGCCTGTCCAGGTCGCCCTGCCCCCTGTCGAGGTCGCCCTGCCCCCTGTCGAGGTCTCAGAGCTACTTGTCCAGGTCGAGGACGAGCGGCGACGGCTTCGTCGTCGGCTGCGGCACGCCGAGGGTGGTCAGGGCGAAGCTCATCACGCCCTGGAAGACCGGCGCGGCGACCTGCCCACCGAAATACCCCTTCTTCGGGTTGTCCAGGACGACCTCGACGACGACCTTCGGGTCGTCGGCCGGGGCGAAGCCGATGAACGACGACACGTACCCCTGATAGCCGCCGTGCACCGGGTCCGCCCGGTTCGCCGTACCGGTCTTGCCGGCCACCCGGTAGTTGTGGACCTCGGCGAGCGGCGCGGTGCCCTCGTTCGTCGCGACCGCCTCCAGCATCCGGCTCAGCGTGGCCGCGGTCTGCGCGCTGATCACCCGCTGGCCGGGGGGATGGGGGGTGACCTGGACGGTCCCGTCCGGGCCGGTGATGGCGTCGACGAGCCGGGGGGTGACCCGCACCCCGCCGTTGGCGACGGTGGCGTAGACCGACGCCATCTGCAGCGCCGTCGCCGACATGCCCTGCCCGTAGGAGATCGTCGCGGCCTGGCTGCCCGACCAGTCCTTCGCCGACGGCAGCAGGCCGGTGCCCTCGCCGGGGAAGCGCAGCCCCGTCTTCGCGCCGAGGCCGAAGGCGCGCAGCGCCTGCTCCAGCGCTGGGCGCCCGACCTGCTCGGAGACCTCCACGGTGCCGATGTTGCTGGAACGGGCCAGCACTCCGGCGGTGGTCAGATGCTCCACGCCGTGCTCCTCGGAGTCCCTGATGCGCACCCCGCCACGGATGATGGAGGGTGGAATGGTCAGCGGCGTCTGCGCGGTGATGATCCCGCGGTCGAGCGCGGCGGCCATCGTGATCACCTTGTTGACGCTGCCGGGCTCGTAGGCGTCCCGGGTCGACCGGTTGCCCAGCGCCGCGTTGTCTGCCGCGGTGATGTTGCGCGGGTCGAACTCGGGCGCGTCGGCCATCGCGAGGATGTCCCCGGTGCGGGGGTCCATCACGACGACGGTGCCGCCGTCGGCCTCGGAGGAACGCACCGCGTTGGCGATGGCCTGCTGGGCGTTCCACTGGATGTCGCGGTCGAGGGTGAGCCGCAGCGCCGAGCCGGGAACGGGATCACGTTGCCGGCCGTGGCCGGAGGGAATCTCGATGCCCTCCGGGTTGGCCTCCAGCACGCGCTTGCCGTCGGTTCCCCGCAGCAGCGCGTCGTACTCGAGCTCCAGGCCGCCCGCGCCCTCCAGCACATCCCCGTCGCCGCGCCGCATGAACCCGACGACGTTGGCCGCCAGCGGACCGGCCGGGTAGGTGCGGCCGCGCTCCTCGGTGATGCCGATGCCGTGCAGCTCCAGGGCGCTGACCCGCTTCGCGACGTCGGGGTTCAGGCCGCGGGCGAGGTAGACGAACTTGATGTGCCTGGTCGGGTCCGTCAGCAGCTTCGTCAACCTCGCCGTGCTGTCGTCGAGCACGGGGGCGAGCTTCGCGGCGGTCGCGCCGATGTCCCTGACGTTCGTCGGGTTCGCGTAGACCGCGCGCAGCTCGACGTGCTGGGCGAGAGTGTGGCCGGACCGGTCGGTGATCGCGCCGCGCACCGCGGGCAGCACGATCGTACGCAGCCGCTCCTTCTCGGCCTGCGCCGCGTAGGTCGACGCGGAGAAGCCCTGGAGCTGGGTCAGTCGCAGCGCGAGAATGCCGAGCAGCGCGCACATGAACACGATCGTGACCCGCAGCCGCCGCCGCGGGCTGCTCAGCTGGTAGTTGCGCCGGACCGGGGGACGCGGTGGCCGGCGGCCACCGCCGGCCCGCCCGCCACCCCGGCCCCGGC
>NZ_JAMQQF010000757.1 GCF_023716945.1 Frankia sp. AiPs1
GATCTCGGCCGGCACCGTGACGGTGGCCGCGATCAGGGCGACGACCTCGATCTGGACGCCGAGCTCGGCGGCGAGGTCGGCGAACGCCGTGCGGGCCGCGGTCGGCCGGGCGTCGACGAGGGTCGCCACCACGTAGCGCCCGCGGGGGGCGTGGGCGTGCAGGATGCGGATCGTGCCGAGGGCGGTCCGGCCGGTGGACAGCTCGTCGTCGACGAGCACGATCGGCTCGCCGCCGCGCAGGATCGCCGGGTCCTCGGGGACCAGCCAGTGATGGGAGGCGTGCGAGTGCGACTCGGTGAACTCCAGCACCGGCGGCACTGCGGGCAGGTCCCGCCGGGTGGTGTGCAGATAGTGACTGCCCGCCAGACCGTCGGCGACGGCGTGGCCGAGCGCCGTCGCCGTCTCGCAGTAGCCGATGACGAGCGGACCCGTCCGGGCGCCCTCGCCGTTCTGGACGGTGTCGCCGTGGTGGGCGGCGGCAGCCGCGCCGTCGACGGGGAAGCCGGGCAGCGCCCGTACCAGCGCCGCGAGATCCGCGCCGGCGGCCAGACCCGCGCCCGGCGCGACCGGCAGGTGCTTGCCGAGCACCCGGCTGACCAGCAGGTGGGCGCGGCGCGGGTTGCGCCGCAGGGCAAGCCCGACCAGCGCGTCCAGACCGCCGCCGCGCACGTCCGCGCTGACCTCGACGGTCAGCCCCAGCTCCGACCACAGCCAGCCCGGGTCCGTCGGCACCGGCGTCGTCGTGGTCATCGGACGGTCCGCACGCCGCTGTGCCCGCGGGTCGCCGCCAGCACCTCGACGAACGTGTCCCCCTCGCGCAGGACCCCGAACGCCCTGGCCCGGCGCACCACCGCCTCGGCCCAGGCGCGGTGCGGGCGCAGCTCGTTCATCTTGTTCGCGTAGCTGCTCGGGCGGACCCCGCCGGAGTCCCCGGCGAGGATCGTCTCGGCATCGGTGAACTCCTCCTGGCTGACGACGTGCAGCGCATGTACGGCCGGGATGTGACTGGGGTGGATCACGGTCTTGCCGATCAGGCCGTTGGCCCGGTCCAGGACGACCTCGCGGATCAGCCGGTCGAGGTCGGCGGACACCAGCGCGCTGCGCATCCGGATCGCCTCCTGGCTGCCGTCGACCCGGTCGGCCTGCTCGAACGGGGTCACCCGCAGCGAGCTGACGAACAGGCGTTCCGGCTGGGCGAAGTACTCCCACACCGGGCCGGTGACGATGTGATCGCCGCCGCGGGCGCAGATGTTCACGATGTCGGCGATGCAGTCGCGGACCACGGCGATGTCGTAGATCGTCAGGTCCCGGTCCCGGCGCAGCCCGAACAGTCCGCACAGGTCGGTGGCGCCGAGCCGGATCGCGAGAACCTGCTCGGCGTGCTTGTCGACCAGGCGCCGCACGGCTGTGAGCGCCTCGACGCGGGTCTCCCGATTGATCACCGGCGGGCTTTCCAGCACCGGCATCGCCCACAGCGGCCGGCCGGCGACGTCGGAGGCCCGCAGCACCGCCTCCAGCGCGGCCTGGCCGCCATCCTCGGCGAACTTGGGCAGGACGAACCCGGCCAGGCAGCCCGCCCCACCCGGACCGAGCCGGGCGATCAGGTCCGGGATCTGTCCGACGGCGCGCACCCGGAGGAACAGCAGCGGCAGGCCGTCGCCCGAACGCGGCGGGTCGTCGGCGAGCGAGCGCAGCGCCGCGACGACGTTGGCCTCGGCGTCGGCCACCTCGGTGTCGGCGATCGAGTCCTCGAGACAGAGCACCATCGAGTTCACGCCGGCCGCGGTCTGCCGGCGCACGTCGGACGCCAGGTGGGGCCTGGTGCCCGGCGCGTACAGCGTCGCGCCGAGCGCGGTGGCCAGCAGCCGGCGGTCCCCGTCGACGGCGATCTCCTCCGGTGGGCGGTGGAACAGGGTCTCGATCGTCTTGTCGTCGAGGAAGGCGAAGTGGCGCAAGCGACGTTCCCCTCGTGAAAGGCGGCGGCGTCGCTCGACCAAGGTCTCCGGTCCGGTGTGCGCCGGCCGGACTGGCAAGATCGTCAAACGTCGCCTTTCGGGTGACGGTACCTGCCCGGGGGCGTCTGACAACAGACAACGACAACCGTCAGTCAGCCGACATTCGACGGTCACCCTGAGGTCATCGGTAGGCAGCCGACCTGCGGCTGAGCGTCTCATTGCACATCCGGCAACGGGTCGGGGGGGGGGGGGGGGGGGGGGGGGGGGGGGGGGGGGGGGGGGGGGGGGGGGGGGGGGGGGGGGGGGGGGGGGGGG
>NZ_JAMQQF010000758.1 GCF_023716945.1 Frankia sp. AiPs1
CGGCGGCAGGGCCGGTCGCTCGGTCGGTGGTCGAGCGGGGGGGGGGGGGGGTGTGGGGGGGGGCGGGGGGGGGGGGGGGGGGGGTGGCCGCGCCGGCGGGGCGGCGCGCCGCCGAGGTCAGGATCAGCTGGTGGCGCGCCCGGGTCACGCCCACGAAGAACAGCCGCCGCTCTTCGGCCTCGGCAAGCAGCGCCGCCGCGGCCGGGCCGACATCCCCGCCCGGCCCCTGCCCGCCCACCGCCTGCCCGCCCACCGCCTGCCCGCTCGACGCCTGCCCGCCTCCGGCCGTGGATGCCCGGCCGCTGGGCCCGAAACGCATCGGCAGCAGCCCGTCCTCGCAGCCGACGATGAAGACCAGACCAAACTCCAGGCCCTTGCTCGCATGCAGGGTCAGCAGGCTGACGCGGTCCGCCCGCGGGTCGAGGCCGTCGACTTCGCTGGCCATCGTGACCGACGTGAGGAAGCCGTCCAGGTCGATCCCGGCAGCGGCCGCGGCGGGCGAGAGCAGCTCCACGGCCAGCCGCAGCTCGGCCTCGGTCGGCACCCGTCCGCCAGGGAACCCCGCGAACCCCGCCGGCAGTGACGCGCCCAGTTCGGTGCCGAGCGCGGCCGCCAGGTCGACCGCCTGCGCCGCCGCGTCACGCAACAGCCCGGACACCGCCCGCCCACCGGCCGCACCGGCCGCACCCGCCGCACCGGCCGCACCGGCCGGGCGCAACAGGGCCAGCAGGGCGGCGACGGCCGGGGCGTCGGCCAGCGGCAGATGCGAACGGCGCTGGAAGGGGAATCCCCGTTTCGCCAGCGCCTCCATGATCGGTTCCGCCTGCCGGGCGGTCCGGTAGAGCACCGCGATGTCCGCGAACGACAGGGCCGCCTCCACCGAGCCGTCCACCCCGGAGTCGAGTGCGTGAAAGGAGGTCCCGCCGAGTGCCGCGTCGATGGTGTCGACGACCGCGATGGCCTCCTCGGCCTCGCTGCGGTAGCGCCGCAGCAGCACCGGGCCGTCCCCCTCGGCGCCCCGCACCGCGGTCAGCGCCCGGCCCGGCACCAGGCTCGCCGGGGCGATCACGTCGAGGGCCGCCCGCACGATCGTGCGCGTCGACCGGTAGCCGCGAGTGAGCGCGACCGTGCGGGCGCCCGGGTAGTCCTGCTCGAACCGCAGGAAGAAGCCGACGTCGGCGCCCCGGAAGCTGTAGATCGCCTGGTCCGGATCGCCGATCACGCACAGGTTCGCGGCCGGTGGGCACAGCAGCCCCAGCAGCCGGTACTGGAGCTCGTCGGTGTCCTGGTACTCGTCGACCCAGACGTGGCGCCAGCGGTCGCGGTAGTGCTCGACCAGCTCCGGTGCGGAGCGCAGCAGGGTCAGCGGCAGCGCGACCAGGTCGTCGAGGTCGACCATGTCCCGCTCCCGCAGCTCGGCGTCGTAGCGAGCGAGGACGCCGACCAGATCATGGTCGCGCTGGGCCTGGCCGAGCGCCCGCAGCCGCTTGAGCTCGGCGATCCCGGTCGACACCCGGCGCCGCGCGCGGGCGTCGCCCTCGCCGTGCAGCGCGGCGTCGAGCAGCTCCGCCCGCACGGTGTCGTCGGCCACCTGGACCTGCGCGCCCCGCGCGAGCCGCTCATGCTGCTCGCGGACGATCGTCAACCCCAGGCCGTGGAACGTCGTCGCGAGCACTCGACGGGCCCGCTCGCCGAGCATGGCGTCGAGCCGCTCGGCGAGCTCCCCCGCCGCCCGCCGGGTGAACGTCACCGCCAGGCACTGCTCGGCGGGCACGTCACGCTCGGCGACCCGGTGGGCGATCGCGTGCACCAGCGTGCGGGTCTTGCCGGTTCCGGGGCCGGCGAGGACGAGCATCGGACCGGCCGGATGCCCCGCCGCCCGCCGCTGATCCGGATCCAGCCCATCGAGCACGGATGGTTTCGCACCCACGGCCCAACCCGCCGGTTCGACCAG
The DNA here is from genome assembly GCF_023716945.1 of Frankia sp. AiPs1. GTDB lineage: Bacteria > Actinomycetota > Actinomycetes > Frankiales > Frankiaceae > Frankia. Next base: position 1,955 of record NZ_JAMQQF010000758.1, read on the forward strand.
ACCCACCGACTCGACCGAACCCGCCGACCCAACCGACCCCACCGACTCGGCCGAACCCGCCGACCCAGCCGACCCCAACGACTCGGCCGAACCCGCTGGCTCGGCCGAGCCCATCGACTCGACCGGACCCCCCGGTTCCGCGGAACCGACCGACTCGACCGCAGGCGCCCCCGCGGCGACGGTCCGGTCAGCCGGCGACTCCTCCGCCGCGGCGAGCGCCTCGTCGAGGGTCTGGCCGCCCTCGGCGAACTCCGTGCCGCCCGCCGCGGCGGCGAGTGCGCTGTGACGGGACCGCTGGCCGCGTCCCGCCT
>NZ_JAMQQF010000759.1 GCF_023716945.1 Frankia sp. AiPs1
CCCCCCCCCCCCCCCCCCCCCCCCCCCCCCCCCCCCCCCCCCCCCCCCCCCCCCCCGCCCCCCCCCCCCCCCCCCCCGCCCCCCCCCCCCCCGCCCCCCCGCACCCGGTGGCGCGGTCAGTTGCGGCGCAGTGCGGCGATCACCGGGGCGAACGCCTCCAGCGCGGGCTGCAGGACGGTGAAGTAGCTGATGCCGAACCGTTCACGCAGGCCGCGCACCTGGTCGGCAATCTCGTCGACGGTGCCGGCCAGCAGCGTCGGGACCGTGGGGATCTCTTCGGCGCTCAGGTACGGCAGCCGGGGCGCCCAGGCCGCCAGCGCCGCCTCCCGGTCGTCGGTGACGGTGACATCCTGGACGAGCAGGTTGCGTTCCACCTCGCCCGCGCGGTCGCCGGCGACCTTCTCGAAGAACGCGATCCGCTCGGCGAACGCGGCGCCGGACAGCAGCCGCAGGTTCGTCGGGTTCGCCGGGTCGGAGGTGGCGCCGGCGAACGCGGCGATGTTCGCCCGGCGCGCCGCCAGGGTGATCATCCGGTTGCCGTTGCAGCCGACCACCAGCGGCACCGGCCGCTGCACCGGCTGCGGCACGCTGGCGGGGTCGCCCAGCGCGCCGTACACCGCGTCGATGACCCGCTCGAGGGTGTCGACGCGCTCCCGCGCGGTGCCGAGCGCGATGCCGGCGGCGGCGAACTCCTCGGCGACGTAACCGGTGCCGACGCCGAGCTCCAGGCGCCCCGCCGTCAGCACGTCGGTGGTCGCGACCTCGCGGGCCAGCAACACCGGGTTGTAGAAGGCCGCGTTGAGGACGAAGGTGCCAAGCCGCAGGCCGGTGGCGGCCCCGGCCGCGACCAGCGCCGGGAACGGCGCGGGCAGCCCGAGGTGGTCGGGGATGAGCAGCACGTCGTAGCCCAGCTCCTCGACCCGGCGGGCAGCCGCCGACCACTCCCCCGGCGCCGAGAGCGCCACCATGTTCACCCCGAACCGGAACGGCCGCACGGTCGACTCCCCCTCTGGCGCGCCTGCCGTCGTCGCGCCGGCTCCCGGGGCTCCCGGGTTCCCGCCCGCGCGTCCACACCGATCGACAGCGTCAGGATTACCCTACTGCGCCTACGATCGCGGCATGATCGTCGTCTGCCGTGGGCCGACAGGGACATCCGTCGCATCACCGGCCGAACCGACATACAGCGGTCGGGCTCGGTGTTGTATACCGGCGTGACCGCGACCCGAGCCGCCCGGCCTCGACCATGGGCACGACGGCTGCGCGTCACCGTCGCCGTCGCCTCCGCCCCGGTCGTCCTCGCCGAGGCGCTGAGCTGGGTGGCTTCGCGCCAGCTGCGCGGCGACGGACGGGCTCACCCGGCGGGGCGGGGCGCTCAGGCGGTGGTCGTCCTCGGTTTCCCGTCGACCCGCGCGGGCACGCTGCATCCACTCCAGCGCTGGCGCACGGAGATCGGCGTGCGCTCCCTCGCCCCGGACGCGGACAGCCTGCTGATCTTCACCGGCGGCGGGCCGCCCGGCGCGGTGACCGAGGCGGAGGCCATGGCCGGGTATGCCCGCGAGGCGCTCGGCGTGCCCGCGGAGAAGATCCGGCTGGAGACCTCGGCCCGCAACACCTGGGAGAACATCACGTTCGCGCTGCCGTTCGTCGAGTCCGCGGACACGGTCGCGATCGCCTCGGATCCGCTGCACGCGGCGCGCGGACGCCGGTACCTGCACCGGCTGCGGCCCGAGCTCGCCGTTCGGGTCGTCGCCACCGACGACTACCGGTTCCTCGGCCACTGGTGGCTGAAACTGCCCATCGCCGGCTACGAGATCGCTCGGGTGGTGGTGCGCGCGGCCCAGCGCCACGCACCGGCGCGGGCGCCCCGGCCCGGTTCGTAGAGTCACCCCATGGCACCGCCGGAGGACTCCGTCCGGGCCGACACGTGGATCTGGTGCGTGCGGCTGGTCAAGACGCGCTCGCAGGCGACGGATGCCTGCCGGGCCGGGCACGTCCGGCTCAACAGCGACCGGATCAAACCCGCGCACCTGGTCCGCGCGGGCGACGAGATCCGGGTCCGGCTCGCCGGGCGGGAACGGATCGTCGTGATCACCAAGGTGCTGCGCAAGCGGGTCGGGGCGCCGGAGGCGGCCGAGTGCTTCGTCGACCACAGCCCCCCGGTGCTGCGCGATCCGACCCCGGCCGTGGCCGTGCGCGACCGGGGTGCGGGGCGGCCGACCAAGCGCGACCGCCGGGTGCTGGAGCGGCTGCGCGACCAGGCC
>NZ_JAMQQF010000075.1 GCF_023716945.1 Frankia sp. AiPs1
CCGCCGCGCTGGCCGCCCGCACCGCGGAACTCGCGGCGGAGGGCCCGCGGCTGGCCGGCTACGTCCGCGACCTGCGGCGCCGGCTGCCCGAGCTCGTCGACGGGGTGGAGCTGCTCGGCGATCCGGACCAGGCCCCGACCGTGCCGCACATCACCGCGTTCTCCTGCCTGTACGTCGAGGGCGAGGCGCTGCTGACCGAGCTGGACCGGGCCGGCATCGCGGTCAGCTCCGGGTCGAGCTGCACCTCCGACACCCTGACCCCGAGCCACGTGCTGGTTGCGATGGGCGCGCTGACCCACGGGAACCTGCGGGTGTCGTTCGGCCGCGACTCCACCCGGACCGATCTCGACGCCCTTCTCGACGTTCTGCCCGGCGCCGTGCGGGCCGTGCGGGCACGCCTGGGAGCGGACGGGCTGTGACCGGACGGCCCGGGACGGCGCGGCCTGTGACCGGACGGCCCGGGACGGCGCGACCTGCGGCCGGCCGGATCGGGACGGCAGGCCCGGGACGACGGGCGCGAACGTCACCCGGATCCGCCGACGCCCGGCCCGGCCCGAACAGGCCCGGACCGGCTCGTGATCTGCCCGCTCAGGGTCTCGAGAGGGGGAACAGGCGATGACCACCGACGGGCCGGCGGACGCCGGCATGGACCCCAAGCGGGACAGCACAGCGCCGGCGGAGCGGGTCGACTCGCGCGGCCGACGCTGCCCGCTGCCGATCATCGACCTCGCCCGGGCGTTCGGATCGGTGCCGCCCGGCGGCACCATCACCCTCTGGGCGGACGACCCGGCGGCCGGCCCGGACGTGGCGGCCTGGTGCCGGCTGCGCGGTCAGGAACTGGTGGCGGCGCGCCCGCTGCCGGCCGGCGGCGAGGAGTTCGTCATCCGCCGCCTGGCCTGATCGAGCGGCCAGCGGTTCCGTCGATTCAGCCGGTCCCGTCGGTTCAGCCGATCCTGCCGGTTCAGCCGGTCCCGTCGGTTCAGCCCGCGGGCAGGTGCTCGGCGATCTGGGCGGCCGCGTCGGCTCCGTAGGCTTCGGTGATCCGCTTGAGCATGTCGGACGGCTCAGCCGTGTACTCCTGCGTGCCGACGGTCTCCAGCACCAGGGTGGCGAGCAGGCAGCCGACCTGGGCGGCGCGTTCGAGCGGCAACTCCCAGGACAGCCCGGCGAAGAAGCCGGCACGGAACGCGTCGCCGACACCCGTCGGGTCCGGGGTGGCCCGAGCAGGCACCACGGGGACGCGGATCGGGTCGCTCTCCGGCGCCTCGATCACCACACCGTCCTTGCCGTGGGTGGTGACCCGCACGCCGACCTTCGCCAGGATCTCCGCGTCGCTCCAGCCGGACTTGCTGGCCAGCAGCGCCTTCTCGTACTCGTTGCAGAACAGGTAGGCCGCGCCGTCGACGACCTCGCGGATCTGCGGGCCCGCCAGCAACGCCAACTGCTGGGACGGGTCCGCGGCGAAGGCGTAGCCGCGCTCACGGCACTCCCGGCTGTGACGCACCATCGCGTCCGGCGCGTTCGGGCTGATGATCACAACGTCGAGCCCGCCGAAGCGGTCCGCGATCGGCCCGAGTTCGATCTCGGCGGCCTCGCTCATCGCCCCCGGGTAGAAGGAGGCGATCTGGTTGAGGTCCTCGTCGGTGGTACAGACGAAACGAGCCGTGTGCGCGATCTCACTGACCCGGATGGTAGTGGTGTCCACTCCGTGCCGGTCGAGCCAGGAACGGTACTCGGCGAAGTCCTCCCCGACGGCACCAACGAGCACCGGGTGCAGGCCGAGCTGACCGAGACCGAACGCGATGTTCGCCGCGGTCCCCCCGCGACGAATCACGAGTTCGTCGACGAGGAACGACAGCGACACGCTGTGGAGCTGATCGGCGAGCAACTGCTCGGCGAACCGGCCCGGGAAGCGCATGAGGTGGTCGGTGGCAATGGAACCCGTCACGGCGATACGCACGATCGTGGAGCCTACCGGCACCTGCGGCGGTCCCGAACAGCCCCCGCCCCCGCCAGGGAAGACGAAGAAGCCCGGCCCGACCGTGGTGGGGTCGAGCCGGGCTGCTCCGGCAGAAACTATCCGGCGGTGCCTGCGGGAGGCGGTGACAGCCTCCATGCCGCTGGTGAGAGGAATGCACCAGGGCTGGCGGGCGACCGCCGACGACGGCCCAGGTAGGCCGCTGCGTCGATCAGTGGAACGAGTCCCCGCAGGCGCAGGAGCCCTGCGCGTTGGGGTTGTCGATGGTGAAGCCCTGCTTCTCGATGGTGTCGACGAAGTCGATCGTCGCGCCGCCGAGGTACGGAGAGCTCATCCGGTCGAGGACGACCTTGACACCGGAGAAGTCCAGGACGGTGTCGCCGTCGAGGGACCGCTCGTCGAAGAAGAGCTGGTAGCGCATGCCCGAGCAACCCCCGGGCTGCACCGCGATGCGCAGCTTGAGGTCATCCCGGCCCTCCTGCTCCAGCAGGTTCTTGACCTTGCCGGCAGCCGTCTCGGTGAGGTTGACGGTCGAGGACTGCGTCGCGGTCTCCGTCGTGTCCTGAACGGTCATAAGGACTACTCCTGCCCTTGCTGGACGTGCCTGAGGTGCCAGGCATCACTGGTTCCGGTCGGGTACTGCGCTTCCGGTCGGTTGCATCCGGTCGGGTACTGCCCGCGGCGGAGCCGAGTCACCTCGGCCGACGCCCCGGGCACGGCACAGCGTCTGCGCCGACGTTCATGCCCAACACCATGGGACGGGATCCGCTTCCCATCGTAGCGATGTCAACGGAGCCGGGCCATGGCACCCAACTGCGAGCCACGAGACGCCGATCACCTCGGGGCACCCTCGTGACCACGTTCACGTCCGCGCCCGGAACGGCGTCGAAGCAGGCCGAACCGGGCCGAACCACGCTGAACGGCCCGGACAAGCCGGCGCCCGAGCGGCGGAGCTCCGCATACGATGGCCGCGGGGAGTTAGAGTCTCATCGACCATTCGCGGTCGACCCCCGGCGGATCGCCGGTCGGTCGGCGGCGGACGACCAGGCGGCCAGGCTGCGGGCCGGTCGACCAGAGGAGCGCCATGACGATCAATCCGACCCTCGGGCGGGATCCGGCCCTCGCGCAGGTGGGCGTCGCCCCGTCGCCGTTGGCCCTGCTGCTGCTCGGCCGCGGGTCGGACCCGGCGAGCGAACGTGGCGTCGACTGCCCCGGCGACTTGCCGCCGGCCGCCGATCCCACCCTCGCGGCCCGCGCCGCCGCCGCCAAGGCCGCGCTCGGCGACCGGGTCTTCATCCTGGGGCACCACTACCAGCGCGACGAGGTCATCGAGTTCGCCGACGTGACCGGCGACTCGTTCAAGCTCGCCCAGCAGGCCGCCGCGCGCCCGCAGGCCGAGGCGATCGTCTTCTGCGGCGTGCACTTCATGGCCGAGAGCGCCGACATCCTCACCGGCGCGCACCAGCGGGTCATCCTCCCCGACCTCGCCGCCGGCTGCTCGATGGCCGACATGGCCACCGCCGAGCAGGTCGAGCAGGCCTGGGACGACCTGCTCGACGCCGGCGTCGCCGCGGACACCGTCCCCGTCAGCTACATGAACTCCTCGGCCGCCATCAAGGCGTTCACCGGCCGGCACGGCGGCACGATCTGCACGTCCTCGAACGCCCGGCGGGCGCTGGAGTGGGCGTTCGGCGAGCGCGGGGGGACGAAGGTGCTGTTCCTGCCCGACCAGCACCTCGGGCGCAACACCGCCGTCGGCGAGCTGGGGATGACCGAGGCGGACTGCGTCGTCTACGACCCGCACCGGCCCGGCGGCGGACTGACCCACCGCCAGCTCCGCGAGGCGAAGATGATCCTCTGGCGTGGGCACTGCTCGGTGCACGGGCGCTTCACCCGTGACAGCGTCGACGAGGTGCGCGCCCGCATCCCCGGCGTCACCGTCCTGGCGCATCCGGAGTGCCGCCGGGACGTCGTCACGGCGGCGGACCTGGTCGGCTCCACCGAATACATCATCTCCGTCGTCGACGCGGCCCCGGCCGGCTCGGCGTTCGCCATCGGCACCGAACTGAACCTCGTGCAGCGGCTGGCGAAGCGGCACCCCGACAAGACCATCGTCTTCCTGGACCGTACGGTGTGTTTCTGCTCCACCATGAACCGGATCGACATGCCGCACCTCGTCTGGGCGCTGGAGTCACTCGTCCGCGGCGAGACGGTCAACCAGATCTCCGTCGACCGGGACGTGGCCACCTTTGCTCGGAAGGCACTCGATCAGATGTTGGCTCTGCCCTGATGGCCCTGCTGAAGCGGCGTGGCTCCGCCGAGGCCGACGCCGAACCGCTCGCCGAGGAGATCGAACTCGACGAGCAGGACCCGTCGGCCAACCCGCGGCGCACCGCCGCGAAGGGGCGGCCCACGCCGAAACGCTCGGATGCCCGGGCCGCCCGCGGCAAGACCGCCGCGCCGGCAGGCAAGGGCGCGAGCCGCCAGGACGCCAAGTCCGCCCGGCGCCGGCAGAGCCAGGAGTACCGCTCGGCGATGATGTCCGGCGACGTCAGCCGGCTGCCGCCGCGCGAGCGGACCCCGGAGCGGGTGCTGGCCCGCGACCTCGTCGACACCCGGCTCACCGTCGGGCCGTTCTTCCTGATGGCCGCGGTCGTCTACTTCGTCGGTGGGCTGATCCCGAACGGCGTCATCCGGCTCGCCGCGACCCTGCTGATGCTGCTGGGCATCATCGCGGTCGTCGTCGATTCGATCGTGCTTTCCTGGCAGGTGAGCCGCAAGGTCGCCGAGCGCTACCCGGACTCTCGGGTGCGGGTGCGCGCCTATGCGGCGCAGCGGGCCCTGCTCCCGCGCCGGTGGCGGCTGCCCCGGCCGAGGGTGGCCCGCGGTGACTCGCGGTCCTGACCGGGTGCACCCGCATCGTTGCCGACATCCCGGATAGGCCGCGACAAGGACCCGTCCGGTCCGATCGCTGCGGGGTGAACCCCCTCCGGGGTGGGACCCGTCGTAGGTTTGGGATGTGAAGCATCGGCGCCTGGGGCGCACCGGCCTGTCGGTCAGCGAGATCTCCTACGGAAACTGGATCACCCACGGTGACCAGATCGAGGCGGACGCGGCGACGGCGTGCGTGCGCGCCGCCTTCGACGAGGGCATCACGACCTTCGACACCGCGGACGTGTACGCGGGCACCCGCGCCGAGAGCGTGCTGGGCGAGGCCCTGAACGGCGTGCGCCGGGAGTCCTACGAGCTGTTCACCAAGGTCTACTGGCCGACCGGCCCCGGCGAGAACGACCGGGGCCTCGGCCGCAAGCACATCATCGAGTCCGCCCACGCCTCGCTGCGCCGGCTGCGCACCGACCACCTCGACGTCTACCAGGCACACCGGTACGACCCGACGGTGCCGCTGGAGGAGACGCTGCGGGCCTTCGACGACCTGGTCCGCGCCGGCAAGGTGCTCTACATCGGGGTCTCCGAGTGGTCCGCCGAGCAGATCACCGACGCCGTGCGGATCGCCGGCGAGCTCGGTCTGGACCGGATCATCTCCAACCAGCCGCAGTACTCGATGCTGTGGCGCACCATTGAGGCCGAGGTGGTGCCCGCCAGCGAGCAGGCTGGCATCTCCCAGATCGTCTGGTCGCCGATCGCGCAGGGCGTGCTGACCGGCAAGTACCTGCCCGGCCAGCCGCCGCCGAGCGGCAGCCGCGCCACCGGCGGGACCGGCGCGACGTTCATCGCTCGGCTGCTCCACGACGACGTCCTGACCGCGGTGCAGCAGCTGCGCCCGATCGCCGCGGACGCCGACCTGAGCATGGCCCAGCTCGCCGTCGCCTGGGTGCTGCAGAACGACAACGTGGCTTCGGCGATCATCGGCGCCTCCCGGCCGGAGCAGGTGCGGGAGAACGTCAAGGCGGCCGGGGTGACCCTCGACCCGGCGCTGCTCAAGCGGATCGACGACGTCCTCGCCGACGTCATCCAGCGCGGCTGAGGCCGCCGCCGGGCGCGATCAAGGTGACCGGTGAGTAGACAGCCATCGAGCGCACGGTGGGCGGCCGACGGAGGTCGAGCAGGCGGAGGTCGAGCAGGCGGGGATCGAGGCCGTCACGGGATCAGGCGCCGTCGACGGGTCGGCTGAAGGCTGCGGTCAGTGCGGCCCAGGTCCGATCCAGGTCGGAGCCCGGCAGGTACCGACCGTCGAGTTCGAGGATGACCGTGCCGTGCGCCGCCGCCCACAGCGCCTGCGCGAGGTAGGGCTCCCCCGTGGCCCGGTAGAACGGCTCGCCCGCCCAGTCCTCCACCCCCGCAGTGAGCTGGTCGCGGCGCATCGGGCCCGAGGTGACCAGCCGGTAGAGGTTCGGGTGCGCGCGGGCGTGGGCGCGGTAGGCGGCCAGCAGGTCGCCGAGCACGCTCGCAGCGTCGGCGCGGTCGACGACGCCGTGCAGCAGGTCGCCGACCTCGACCAGGGCGGCGTCGACCAGCCTGACCTCGAGCTGGGACTTGCCGGCGAGGTGCTTGTACAGCGAGGGCGCACGGATGCCCAGCAGCTCGCCGAGCCGGCGCATCGTCAGCGCCGCGGCGCCCTCCTTCTCCAGCACCTCCCGCGCGACCGCGATGATCTCACCGACCCGCGGCGAGGGCGGCGCCAGCACGGGCCGGGGTGCGACGCGCGCCAACGGCAGCCCGCCCGGACCCTGCGGCGTCCCCATCCGTCCCGTCCCCTCTCCTGTGCGGCGCCGGGACGACGAGACGACCGGTCAGCGCGCGGTCAGCGTGAAGACCGGATGGCGATGAGCGATCCGGCGGATCTCCTCGTCGGTGGACTCGGGCCCGATCCCGTCGAAGAAGGCGCCGACCTCGGCCTTCCATCGCTTCAGGTAGGCCCGCAGCACGGCGACGCTGTGCGCCGGGTCCAGCTCGTCGGCGTGATAGAGCGTACGCGAGCGCCCCCGCAGCAGATAAAGCTCACCGCCCGCGGCGCGGACGTTGCGGACCCACTGGCCGTGGCCGCGAGCGGACACCAGATACTGCCGCCCCTCGTGGGTGAGCAGATTCACCGGAGTCCGCCGCGGCTGGCCGCTGACCCGGCCGCGCACCTCCAGCACCCGGCTGCCCAGCACGCTCACACCGGCCCGGGTCACCAGCGCCACCAGGCGGTTGGCCACGTTGCGGGTGAACCAACCGGGCGCGAGGTAGTGCGCGCCGGTGGGACTGGACGACGACTGGTCACGCTGCTCGGCCATGAGCCTTGAACCTCCCGGGCGACGGATTGGCTAACACTGTTAGCCTCATTTCTAGCTAACAACGTTAGCTAGAAAGTTGTCAACAGGGACGACCAGAATTGGACTCGCGGCGGGCGCGCACGTGCGATCGAGCCACGGCACATTTCCCACGCGCGAGCGATGCCCTGGTTACGCCATGTTCTGACCCGTCGGGTGGGGTGCACGGTGAGGGTCTGACCGGAGGCCATCAGCCCGGGGTGACACCCTGATCGGCTGGCGGGTTGGCGGACTGGCAACGCGCGCGGATCACGATGGGCCGCGGAACCGCCTCGGCGCCGGTCCAACTCCTGCGATCGCGTGAGGAGCTGCCGGCCCCGGACCATCGTCGGCATCTGCGTGGCCGGGTCGTGCCCACGGGCAGACCGGCCTTCGGCGAGGTCGCGCCTCGGCTCGGATCAGGTGACCGGACGCAGGCTCATCGGGCCGTAGATGCGCCGTCCGGCGTCGAGCAGGGTGACCTGCAGGACGCCGGCCGCGAGCAGATCGCGCCACGTCTCCCCGATCCAGGTCTCGGCGTCACCCTGGCTGGTGAAGGATTCGGAGCTGGAGGCGCCGCCGACCGTGACGATCGTTCCGTCGTCGCCTTCGTAACGCCAGGTCCAGGTCATGCGTGGGTCCCTTCAGCCGGGCGGCCCGAGTCGGCCAGCCGCCTTGCGCGATCGCCCGATCGGTCGACCGGTGGACCCATCCAACCGTGTGCCCCGCGTCGGCGCGGCGCCCCGGACCAGCGCGCCGCCCGACGCCACCCCTCGCCAGGGCCGATACTCCGCGGCGGATCGGCCGAGCGGACCGGCGGTGGCGTGCCGCACGCCACTGGCGCGCGCCCGGGCACCCGCGTCAGGATGTCCACGACGCCGGTAACGTCAGCCCCGGCAGGACACGGAACGACGTGCGACGTCGAGCGCACATCCGGTACATCCGGTACATCCGGTCGAGGAGGAAGAACCCGCGTGGGAACGACCGTCTACAACGCCGCAGCCTTCGCCGCCGAGTCTGCGGAGCACGACCCGCCCCTGGCCTGGTGGGCTGCCGTGATTGTCACCTTCGTGGCCATCTTCCTGCTGGCGGCCGTGCTCGCGCTGATGACCCGGTGGGAGCGCAAGCGCCACCCGCACGTGTGATCCGGACGCGGCGGCGACGGTACCGGCTGCTACGGGGGCCGGCGCGGTGACGGGGGCCGTGCGATGCGGGTGACGCTGCTCGGCACGGGTTCGGCGGACGGCTGGCCGAACCCGTGGTGCGACTGCGCCTCCTGCGCCTGGGCCCGGGAGCACGAGGTCCGCGGGCAGACCGCCGTGCTCGTCGACGACACCCTGCTGATCGACTGCGGGCCCGATGTGCCGCGGACCGCCGCCCGGCTCGGGGTCCGGCTCTCCGGCCTGCGCCATCTGCTGATCAGCCACGCGCATCCGGACCATCTCGGTCCGGAGAGCCTGATGTGGCGGTCGTGGTCGTCCGCCGCCGGTCGGCCGCTCGACATCGTCGGGCCGCCCGCGGCACTGGCAGTGTGCCGCGAGTTCCTGACCCGCTGGGAGGGGGCCGACCCGGCCCGGGATGGCTCCGCCCTGCGGTTCGTCCCGGCGACGGCGGGCGGCGGGTCACCGCAGGACGACCCGCTGCGCCTCGGCGTGGGTGACGCCGTGTACCTGGTGCGCCCGCTGGCCGCCCGGCACGGCGACGCGAGCATCGGCCCGGCGGTGCTCTACGACGTCACCGCGCCCGACGGCGGCCGGCTGCTCTACGGCTGCGACACCGCTGCCCCGCTGCCGGCGACGACGCTCGCCGCGGTGACCGACCGGGCGTACGACGTGGTGCTGCTGGAGGAGAACAACGGGGACCGGCCGGGTTTCGGCGAGCACCTCGACCTCGACTCCTTCGCCGAACTCGTCGCGGAGCTGCGCCGGCGCGGCGCCGTGGTCGACGGCACCCGGGTGCTCGCCGTCCACCTCAGCCACCGCAACCCACCCGGGGACGAGCTGGCCCGCCGGCTCGCCCTGCTGGGCGCGCAGGCTCCCGGCGACGGCGCCGTCCTCGACCTGACGCCCCGCGCCCCGCTCCCCCACCTCCAGACTCCGGCTCCCACCGCGCACCTCGCGGGCGCCGCCGCGACGCCCCCGCCGCACCGGGTGCTGATCACTGGCGGGGCTCGGTCGGGGAAGTCCGCCGAGGCGGAGCGCCGGCTGCTCGCCGAGCCTGCGGTGGTGTACGTCGCCACCTCGGCGCCCCCCGACCCCGCCGACGCCGACGCCGAATGGTCGGCGCGGATCGCCGCGCACCGGGCCCGCCGCCCGGCCGCCTGGACAACCGTGGAGACCCTCGACCTGGTGCCGCTGCTGCGCTCGCCCGGTCCGCCGCTGCTCGTCGACGGCGTCGGGCTGTGGGTCGCCGCGCTGCTCGACGACCCGACGGAGCTGGCGAGGCGGGCCGGCGAGCTGGTCGAGGCGTGGCGGCACACCGCGCGCCGGGTGGTCGCGGTGACCGACGAGGTGGGCTCCGGGGTGGTGCCGTCGACGGCCGACGGCCGCCGTTTCCGCGACGCCCTCGGCCGCCTCAACGCCGAGCTGGCCGCCGCGTCCGACGAGGTGTGGCAGGTCGTCGCGGGCACCCCGGTCCGGCTGCGTCCCCGAACAAAGCCGAGTCCCCGGGCAGTGCGGACGACATAGCTGCGCTTGCCGCGCCGATCCGAGCTGTGGGTGATGCATTATGTGCGGATGCGTCATGAACGGCCGGACCGGTGTTGCGCGCGCTACCACTCGGACGGCGCCAAGTGCGGGAACCTGACCCGTCACGCCGACGGCTGGTGCCGCCTGCCCGGGTGCGACGGCTTCGTACGTCGATCGGCCGCAGTGGCACCGGAAATCGTTGGTGGCCGGCCGGGTACGGCCCGGCGGATCGACGCACCTCCGTCGACGCCCCTGGACCTCGGTCCGGACGAGGCCTACGAGATCGGGGTGTCCCTGCGGGCAAGGGACTCCTTCCGTTTTCATCACGGCGGATCCGACGAGGCCGCCGAGGCGCAGATCCGGTCGATGCTGGAGGAATTCCTGGTGCGTTCCGCTCGGACGGTGTCCGCGCGCGGGTTCGTCCGGCTGGCCAGGGACGGGTACAGCGTCGTGCTGACCCCGGAGGGCACGGCCGTCACCGAGTACTCGACCGTGCACAGAGAACGCACCTGGGCCCAGGTGCGCGCAGGTGTGCCGTCGCGTTTTCGCCGGCGCCGGAGTGGTCGGGGGTACCTGCGCGACGCGGCCGGCGATCCGCCCGCCCCGGGTGCGCCGGTGGCTCGCCTCGACGTCCCGTCGGCCATCGACCCGGCGACGGTCTACCTGTCCAGCCGGGCGCGCACCTCCTTCGACCGGATTCTCCACCTCCACGGCGCCACCGACGAGGAGCTCGACGACGAGATCCGCATGCGCCTCGCGTCCCTGCCGGCTGGGACCGTCGGCCTCGCCCGCGAGCGGCCCGGCGTCGAGATCGTCGTCGACGGGCTCCGCTGGTTGGTCAGCGACGACGCTCGGGTGATCGTCGGAGTCGCCCGGGCCACCAGCTCCGCGGCCGTCGCGGACGCCGAGCCCGCCGGTCAGGTGTCCAGGTCGTAGCGGTACAGCCCGGCCGAGCAGGCCAGGATGAGCCCGCCGCCCAGCCCGGGCGGTAGCCAGACGCAGTCCCGGGCCCCGCCGTCGAAGCGCATCACCGCGGCGCAGGTCCAGGTCGTCGCGTCCCAGACCAGCAGCGCGCCGTCGCCCCCCGCGGTGGCCAGCCATGCCCCGTCCGGCGAGAACCGCGCGCAGCGGACGGTGTGCAGATGACCGGTCAGCGTGACGACGGACGTGTCGTGGTCGACCGGCCAGACCCGCACGGTGTGGTCGGCCGCCGCGGAGGCCAGCAGCCTGCCGTCGGGCGAGAACGCGACTCCGAGGATGGTGCCGGTGTGCCCGGCGAGCTCGCGGTGCAGCCGGTCGGTCGCGGCCTCCCACAGCCGCACGCTCCGGTCCTCCCCGCCCACGGCGATCCAACGCCCGTCCGGGCTGACGGCACAGGCCTCGGCGGAGCCCCGGGATGCAGGTGGACCCGGCATTAGGAGCCCGGACGCCACGTCCCACCGCCGAAGCGTCCCGTCCATGCAGGTGGCGACCGCCCAGGTGCCGGTGGGGTCGAGGGCGAAGCTGCTGATCTCGGCGTCGGCCGTCAGTGTCCCCCCCACGGCGCCCGTCACCGGATCCCACCGGCGCAGCGCGGTGAGCGTCTCGGGCACGAGCACCCAGGCCCCGTCGGGGCTCGCCTCGACCCCGCGAGCCATCTCCACAGTGCCGGCGACGGCGGTGCCGGTGAGCTCGCCGGTCGCCAGGTCCCACGCGGCCGCGGTGCCGTGGTCGGAGTAGGCGACGACGCGCGGCGCGACGCCACGCTCGTGGGAGGCCACGACGACGCATCCGCGCATCGGCTCGTCCCGGCCGCCCGCGGACGGTTTCGGCAGGTCGACGTCGGTGGTGGCCCACAACCGGATCACGCCGTACCGGTCAGCGGCGGCCACCCAGGTTCCGTCCGGCGAGAGGACGCAGGCGCGGCTGCCGACCGCGCCCGACAGGTCGGCCCGATGAAGTCCCGCAGCCGCGTCCCACAGTCGGATCACGCCCTCCCGGCTCGTCGTCGCCAACAGCCGGCCGTCCGGGCCGGCCGCGGCGCCCCGGATCGCGCCGAAGTCCTCCCGGATCGTTCCGATGGGTCGGCCCGTGGGCATCGACCACCGCCTGAACGTGCCATCCTCCCCCGACGAGCCCAGCCAGCTTCCGTCCGGCGCGACCGTCAGCGCCAGGACGGGTCCGACATGGCCGGTCAGCATCGTCGCCTGCCGCCCGGTCGGCGGGTCGAGGATGCGGATCACGCCGTCGTCCCCGGCGACGGCGATCCAGCCGCCGTCCGGGGCCGCGACGCAGCAGCGCAGCGCCACGTCGGCGACGGTGACCGCGAGCAGGCAGGCCGCGCTGCGCGGATCCCAACAGCGCAGGCTCCCGTCCTCGCCGACCGAGAGGACGGCACCGTCCGGGCCGAACGCGCAGGCGGTGACACCGCCGACGTGGCCACGCCGCACCTGCGACGCGGCCGGTCGCCTCGATGGCACCGCCCAGGTCCGCACCGTGCCGTCCGCCCCGGCGGAGGCGACCGCCCGGCCGTCCGGCGCGAACGCGCAGTCGAGCACCGCGCCGTCGTGGCCCGTCAGCACCGTCTGGCCCCGCCCGTCCGGCACCTCCCACAGCCGCACGGTGCCGTCACTGCCCGCGGAGACCAACATCCGTCCGTCGGGGGCGACAGCGAGCCCGTCGACCCAGCGCCGATGGCCGCCGAGGGTTCGCCGCAGCGCCGGATGCGGCTGGTCCGGACGCGACCACCGGTTGGTCAGCCGAGGCGTGGCGACGTGGGCCGCGAGGGCGGACCGGGCATCGTCGAGATCGGGGCTGCCGTCGAGGCGGCTGAGCAGAACCGCGCCGAGGGAGGCCGGCGGGTGGGTCGGGGCGAGCAGGTGGGCGTTGCGCAGGACGGCGCGGCGCAGGGCGGCCAGCACCGGCTCGTCCGGCAGGACGGTCGCCGCCAGGGCCAGGTCGGCCTGGACGGCGACCGGGCCGAGCTGCGGGCGTTGCAGCTTGGCCAGCGTCCAGCGTAGATCCCGGACCAGCGCGGCGACCTCGGCCGTCCGGCCCGCGCCGACGAGATGGCCGACGAGATGGGTCCACGCGTAGTCGGCGGACTCCGGCAGCAGCCACCACGGCTCGCTCGGCGCCACGGCCACGGCGACCGTGTCGGGCCGGGCGGGCAGGAAGGTGTCGCGCAGCGCGTCGCAGAGCACCGCCTCGAACTCGCGCAGCCGGTCCTCGCCGACCCGGACCCGCAGGTAGGTGCGCAGCACGTCCTGAAGCAGCAGCGCGGGCGGCGACCTGCGGTAGGCGACGACCAGGGAGAGGTCCGCCAGCTCCTGGCAGAGGTCGTCGACCTCGTCCGGATCGAGATCGCCGGTGGCCCCCCAGTAGGCGTCGAGCACCCGGCGCGGGATCTCGACGTCCTCGGGGAAGACCGCGAGTTCCAGGTAGCGCTCCAGGCGGTGGCCGGTCAGCAGGCCGAGGCTCGCGGCCAGGGTGGCCTCGACCGCCTCGGTGCGCTGCGCGGCCCGGCTGACGTCGAGCCCGGTCGGGCCACGCCGGCGCATTCGGCGCAGCACCCGCTCGGCGGCCCGCGTCGCGCTCATGCCGTCACGGACATGCCGCACGAGCGCGCGGTTGACCAGGCGCAGCAGCACCGGCCAGCGTCCGGTCACCCCCAGCAGCCGTTCGGCCGCTTCCGGCGCCTGCTCGCCGAGGTCACGCAGCAGCAGCGCCAACGCCTCGGCGGGGAGCATCGCCGGGATCTCGATCATCCGCGCCCTGGGCGCAAGGTCCCGCAGCCGGGTGGTGACGAACCGGACGGTGCCCGCCCCGCCCAGCAGGAACGGCTGCAACTGGGCCGGGTTCCACACGTCGTCGACGACCAGCAGCCGGGACTCGTCACCGAGCAGCGTCCCGAGGTGGAAGCCGGCCTGTTCCGGGTCGGCGAGGGTTGGCCGGACGCCGCTGAGCGTCTCGCTCAGATCGTTGATCCGTTCCGCGAGCCGGGCGCCGTCGAGAGTCTCCCCGATGGTGACCCAGAGCAGCCCGCCGCCGAACGCCCCGGCGATCTCCGGTTGCCGGCACACCTCGCGGGTCAGCGTGGTCTTTCCCATCCCGCCGGTGCCGTGCAGCACGACGGGCTCCAGAACGGCGCCTGCTGCGCCGGGCCCGCCTGCCGCGCTCGCGAGCACCTCGGCGAGCACGACCGAGGTCAGTGCCGGACGGGGCACGAGGTCGTCCCGGTCGCCGGGGAGCATCCACGGACGGCGCTGGCCGCCCGCGCCCGGGGTCCCCGTGGCGCCGCCGGCCGCGGCCTGGCCGGCCTCGTCCGCTCGGGCCACGCGCCGTTGGCTCTCCCGCAGCTTCACCAAGGCGTCGAGGACGGCCGTCTCAAGATCGCCGGCACCGCGGAAATCGGCCGTGATGATGCCGGACTCGCGCAGCCGACTGCGGAACGCCTTCTGCCGTTCCGCGTGGGTCTCGTCGACGAACTCACCGAACGGAACCTCGGCGAGATAATCCAACAGGAACACCAGGCGGGGCATCCCGGCCCGGGTTGCCGTGTCGAACTCCAGCTCGGTGTAGGACGTCTCGGGCCGTCCGGTCACCAGCGAGCCGTAACGAAATCCGATGAGCCCCAGGTAGACGTCGGAGGAAAGGACCGTCCGTACGCAGAAGTCGGCCGGATCGGCGTCCCGGGCGCCGAAGTACTCCATGTCGATCACCCGGTCGCCGGCCAGCGCGACGGCCCGCTCGGCGGCGGCGACAAACGACCGCTCCCGTGGAAACCGGCGCAGTTCCGCGGTATGGCTCAGAAACACCCGCCGTTCGCGCGCGACCGGCAGCCCACCGCGGGCCGGCCCCGAGCCAGCCGCCCGAATCCGATCCGAAAACGGATCGTCCGGGACCGACATATGTCGCAACGTATCCGATCGACTCCGCTGTCCGCATCCTCTGCCGCTGCTCCGCGGCTCCGGGATCAATCCGACCGCCGGCTCCGACCCCGACCCCGGCTCCGACCACCGGCTCCGACCTCGCCTCGGACCCCGGCTCGGCCCCCGGCTCGGGCCTCGCCTCGCCCTGCCGCCCGCTCGGCGCCGCCCTGCCGCCCCGCCGCGGGCCGGCATGGACTGCCGCGGTGGAGACGGGGTGCCAGCTCCCCGAGACCGATCAGGTAGTAAGGACCTCGTGGATTCCCAAGACGCTAGCGGCGTCGTTCCCGTCGTCCCGGTGTTGGACAGCGACGCGATGGCGGCGGCCCGGCGCAGGCAGGGCGAGCTGACCAAGCCACCGGGCGCGCTCGGCCGGCTCGAGGAGCTGTCGATCTGGCTCGCCGGCGTACAGGGGACCTGTCCCCCGCGGCCCTTCGCCCGGGTCCGGGCGATCGTGATCGCGGGTGATCACGGTATCGCCGAGCTCGGCGTGTCCGCGTTCCCCAGCGACGTGACGGCCCAGATGGTGGCGAACTTCGCCGCCGGCGGGGCGGCGGTCAACGTCCTCGCCCGCCAGGTCGGGGCCGCCGTGCGGGTCGTCGACGTCGCCGTGGACACCCCACGGCCCACCACCGTGGGCGGAGTCGACGGCACCGCGCCGCCCGACCGCTACCGGGTGCGGCGCTCGAGCGGACGGATCGACCGGACGGACGCGTTGAGCGTGGCCGAGGCCGAGCGGGCGTTCGCCGTCGGCCGGCTCATCGCGGACGAGGAGATCGACGCGGGTGCGGATCTGCTCGTCCCCGGGGAGATGGGGATCGGGAACACCACCCCCGCGGCGACCATCGTCGCGCTGCTGGGTGACCGCGAGCCCATCGAGGTGGTCGGGCGGGGCACGGGCATCGACGACCGCCGCTGGATGGTGAAGACGGCCGCGATCCGGGACGCCATGCGGCGCGGGCGGCCGTTCGCCGGCAACGCGCTGTCGTTGCTGCGGGTCGTCGGCGGGGCGGACCTGCTGGCCCTCGCCGGCCTGCTGGTGCAGGCCGGCGTGCGGCGGACCCCGGTCATCCTCGACGGCGTCATCGTCTGCGCCGCGGCGCTGGCGGCCGAACGCATCGCGCCGGGCGCCCGGCAGTGGTGGGTGGCGGGCACCCGCTCGCCCGAACCGGCGCAGGCGATCGCGCTGGGCGCGCTCGGGCTCACACCGCTGATCGACGCCGGGCTGCGCCTGGGCGAGGGCACCGGGGCCCTGCTGGCGGTGCCGTTGGTGCGCGCCGCGCAGGCGACACTGGCGGAGATGGCGACGTTCGACCAGGCCGGCGTGACCGGTAAGTCCGAGGCCAGCGGCCTCGACGCCCTCGACGACGCGGCGGTCGACGTCACGTGATGGTGGCGGCGAGAACCGCGTTCACGCTGCTCACGGCGCTCCCCCTGCGCGGGCCGGAGCGGCTGGACCGGCGACTGGCCGGCCGGGCGATGGCGCTGGCCCCCCTGGTGGGCCTGGTCCTCGGGCTGGCCACCGCCGTGGTCGTGGTCGCCCTGCGGGTCACGACCGGGACGCCCGGCCACCGCAACCAGAGCCTGCTACCCGCCGCGGTCGGCATCGCCGTCCTCGCGCTGGCCAGCCGAGGCCTGCACCTCGACGGCCTGGCCGATCTCGGCGACGGCCTCGGCGCGCGGCGGGCGCGAGGGCGGGACCGCGCCCTGGAGATCATGCGCGAGTCGACGATCGGTGCTTTCGGCGTCATCGGCGTCGTGTTCGTCGTGTTGCTCCAGGTCGCGGCGCTCAGCGCCGCCATCACCGTGCACCGCGGCACCGTCTCGATCCTCGTCGCCGTGATGACCGGCCGGCTCGCCGCGACCCTCGCCTGCACCGGGCGGACCCCACCCGCCCATCCGGACGGCCTCGGCGCGCTCGTGGCCGGCACGGTCCGCACCCGGGACGCGGTGCTCGCCGTCGTCGGGGTCTGCGCCGTGGCGGCGTTGGCCGGCCGCCTCGACTTCGACGGCGGGGACGCCAGCCGGGCTGTCCGCGCCGTCGTCGCGGTCTGCCTCGGAATCGCCTTCTCGGTGGCCCTGCGCCGCTATCTGACCAGCCGCTTCGGCGGCCTGACCGGCGACATGCTCGGCGCGATCATCGAACTCACCACCATGGTGACCCTGATCATCATGGCGATGACCCTGCCGACCGTCCTACTTGGGTGATGACTGGACGAAGGGGGGGCGCACGACCGTCATGGGGCTCGGGCGGCCGCGGACGTCGACGTTCACGGTGTCGCCCTCGGCGACGCCGCGGTCGAGCAGTGCCAGGCCGATGCCCTGGCGCAGCGTCGGGGCGAAGGTGCCGCTGGTGACCTCGCCGATCGGCTCGCCGTCCGCCGTGGTCACGGACATGTGCGGCCGCGGAATGGCCCGGCCGGTCGAGGTCAGCCCCCACAGCAGGCGCGCGGGCCCGGCGGCCCGCTCGGCGAGCAGGGCCTCCCGGCCCCAGAACCGTTCCTTGCCCCAGCCGACCGCCCAGCCGGACCGGGCCTGCACCGGCGTGATCTCCCGCGACAGGTCCTGGCCGTGCAGCGGGTACCCCATCTCCGTGCGCAGGGTGTCGCGGGCGCCGAGACCGGCCGGCGACGCGCCGAGGCCCTCCCCCGCGGCGAACAGCGCGTCCCACAGCGCGGGCGTGTCGTCCCAGCGGGGCAGCAGCTCGTAGCCGCGCTCACCGGTGTACCCGGACCGGCAGACGATCACCGGGCGGCCCTTCCACTCCGCCTCGACGAAGCTCATGTACGCCCCGTCGGTGGGCAGGCCGAGGGCCGCGACCAGGGTCGGGG
Source organism: Frankia sp. AiPs1 (assembly GCF_023716945.1). Taxonomy (GTDB): domain Bacteria; phylum Actinomycetota; class Actinomycetes; order Frankiales; family Frankiaceae; genus Frankia. Next base: position 17,656 of record NZ_JAMQQF010000075.1, read on the forward strand.
CCGCGGGGCCCTGCACGGCGAGCACCCCGAACCCGGTGTGCCGGTCGGTGACCGACACACCCGCCGGGGCGGCCGCGGCGAGGCGGGCGACGACCTCGGCGTTGTTCGCGGCGTTGGGCACGAGCAGGACCCGCTCGGCGGCGAAAAGGTAGGCGATCAGGTCGTCGACGACCCCGCCGTCCTCGGCGCAGCACAACGTGTACTGAGCCTGCCCGGCGGAAATCCGGCCCAGGTCGTTGCTCAGGCAGGCGTTGACGAACTCGGCGGCGCCCGCGCCGACCACCTCCGCCTTGCCGAGATGGCTGACGTCGAAGATTCCCACCGCGCCACGGACCGCCTCGTGCTCGGCGAGCACTCCGCGTCCGGCGTATTCGATCGGCATCTCCCAGCCCCCGAAGCCGGACATCTTCGCGCCGAGATCGACATGACGGCCGTAGAGCGGAGATCGACGCAGGTCTGCCATGGCGGACAGCCTAGTGTCGCCGCGGTCGGGAGCGCGGTGACCGGCGAAGGATCGGCGCCGGACGGGTCGCGGCACCCCGGGGGGCGTCCACCGGGCTTGTCGTTCAATACGCTCACCGCATGACCAGCATCGCGCCCAGCTCAGCAGCACTAGTCGATCTCGAGGCGGATGCGGTGGTGATCGGCACCGCATCGAGCGAGAACGGCCTTCTGGTGACCGGCGGCGCTGCCGAGGTGGACGCGGCGCTGGGCGGCCGGCTCGCCGCGGTGCTCGCCTCGCTTGGCGCGACCGGGAAGGTCGGCGAGACCGTTCGCTTCGCGACCCTGGGGGCACTGCCGGCGGCCACCGTCCTCGCGGTCGGGCTCGGCCCGCTGGCCGCCGCGTCCGCCACCGGGTCCGCCGCTGCCTCCGCCCTTGGCT
>NZ_JAMQQF010000760.1 GCF_023716945.1 Frankia sp. AiPs1
TCGGCGAACCGCTCCCGGCGGCGGGCGACGACCCGGGCGACGGCGCCGAAGGCGGGCGCGCTCGGGCCGCCGGTGCCGAGCCCGAGCTGCAGGCGACCGCCGCTGAGCGCGTCGAGGACGGCGGCGTCCTCGGCGAGGCGAATCGGGTCCTCCAGCGGCAGCACCACGACCGCGGTGCCCAGCTCGATGCGCCGGGTCGCCTGGGCGGCCGCGGCGAGCAGCAGCAACGGCGACGGCAGCCGGCCGTAGTCGGGGGAGAAATGGTGCTGGGCGAGCCAGCCGCCGTCGAACCCGAGCTCCTCGGCGGCGACGAACAGCTCCACCAGCTCGCGGTAGACGGCGCGGACCGGCCGTCCGCGGCCGTGCACATGGGTCAGGAAACCCAGCCTGAACGGGCCGGGTCCGACGGGTTCAGTCATTGCGTCCTCCCTGGTCGAACCTCATCGACTACCGGGGCCCACCAGCATGCGCCGGCCAGGGCGGCGGCAGCCGTGGCACGGCCGCGAGCAGCGCCCTGGTGTACGGATGGGCCGGCCGAGACAGCACGTCGCCGGTCGCACCCTGCTCGACCAGCGTGCCGCCGCGCATGACGGCAATCTGATCGCAGAGCCGGGCGACCACGCCCAGATCGTGGGAGACGAGCACGAGGCCCAGACGGTGGCGCTGGACGAGCTGGCCGAGCAGGTCGAGGATCTGGGCGCGGACGGCGACGTCCAGGGCGCTGACCGGCTCGTCGCCGACGAGCACCCGCGGGCGGGGCGCCAGCGCCCGGGCGATGGCGATGCGCTGGCGCTGGCCGCCGGAGAACTCGTGCGGGTAGCGCCCGCGGACGTCGGGGTCGAGGTCGACGGCCCGCAGCACCTCGTCGACCCGCTCGCCGTGGTCGCCGGGAATGCCGAGGCAGGCCAGCGGTTCCGCGACGGCCGCGCCGACGGTCATCCGCGGGTCGAGCGAACCGGCCGGATCCTGGAAGACGACCTGGACCTCGCGGCGGAACCCGCGCAGCGAGCGGGGACGCCCGGCGACGACCGGCCGGCCCCGGTAGCGGACGGTGCCGGCGTCGGGGCGGTCCAGTCCGAGGAGCAGGCGGACGAGGGTCGACTTGCCCGACCCGGACTCGCCGACGATCCCGAGCGCCGCCCCGTCGGCGAGGCGCAGGGTCACGTCGCGCACGGCGTGGCGGACGCCGGGCGGGCCGAACGGCGACGTCCGCGGCAGGCGGTAGCTACGCCCGAGCCCGGTGGCCTCGAACAGCGGCTCGGCGGCGCCGATCGACGGCCCGGCGGGCTCGAACGACGACCCGGTGGTCACGCGACCGTCCCCGAGGTCGCCTCGGACGCCGGGCTCGGCACGTCGGACCCGCGGACGGCCGGCGCCACCGCGGCGCCGGCGGGGAGATCCCACTGGGTCAGCCGCGCCGCCGCGAGTAGTGCGCGGGTGTACGGGTCGGCGGGGGCGCGCAGCACGTCGTCGGTCGCGCCGGTCTCCACGACCCGACCGCGGCGCAGCACGGCGAGTCGGCGGGTGACGGCCGCGACCACCGCGAGGTCGTGCGTGATGAACAGCAGCGCGGTGCCGGCGTCGGCGACGAGCCGGCCGAGCAGGGCGAGGATCTCGGACTGGACGGTGACGTCGAGCGCCGTCGTCGGCTCGTCCGCGATCAGCAGCGCCGGCCGGCAGGCCAGCGCCGCGGCGATGCAGACCCGCTGGCGCTGGCCGCCGGAAAGCTCGTGCGGGTAGGACCGGACGAGCCGCTGCGGGTCCGGCAGCCCGACCGTCGCGGCGAGTTCCACCGCGGCCCGCGCCGCCGCCTGGCGGGAGTATCCGCGGTGCAGCCGCAGTGGTTCGGAGATCTGGCGGCCGACCCGCATCAGCGGGTTCAACGCCGTCGACGGCTCCTGGAAGATCATCGCAAGGTCCCGGCCGCGCAGCCGGGACAGCTCCCGGTCCGAGCCGCCGAGCAGCTCGCGGCCCTGCAGGCGGACGCTGCCGGTGACGCCCGCCCCCGCCGGGAGCAGGCCGAGCACGGCCAGCGCGGTCAGCGACTTGCCCGACCCGGACTCGCCGATGAGCCCCACCTGTTCGCCCGCCCCCAGGGCGAAGCTGACGCCGTCCACCACGTCGACGCCGCCGAGACGCACCCGCAGGTCGGTCACCGCCAGCACCGCCGCGCCGGTCGTCATGTCCGGCCCTCCCCGCGGACCCGCGGCCATCGCGTTCGCGGGGCGGACCGGGCCGTCAGCGCCGTCGGGGC
>NZ_JAMQQF010000761.1 GCF_023716945.1 Frankia sp. AiPs1
GTCCGCCTGCGCTGTGCGCTGCACGGCCTGCGCGACGGGCTCGGCCGCATCCCGCCGCCCGACAGCCTCCTGCCCGGCGAACCCCGCGCCGCCCGCTGGGCCGCCTGGCGAAGCTGACCGTCGATCACGCGCCGGGCCTGCGGCGCAGGAGCGATGGCCGCGACGCCGTTGCGCGCAACCGCCGGATCAGGCGGGGTCGCGGGTGAGGGCGACGACGGCGCCGCGGCGGCGCAGGATGCGGAAGTCGAGCCTCCGGGCGGCGGCGAGCAGGTCGTCGGCGGTAACGCGGCGGCCGGCGAAGACCGTGTCGTGCAGTTCGAGGACGGCGCGGCGGCAGCCGTCGAGGGCGCCGGGATCGCCCAGCAGGAAGGACGCCTCGGCTCCCTCGATGTCACTGACGAGGTCGAACGCGTCGATCCGACGCTCGGCCAACAGGTGGCGCAGCGTCGTCCCCGGCACGGCCACCGGCCCGCCGACGGCCGGGACCGCGCTGATCCCGGCGGCGGCGTGCGCGGTGATGGTGGGTGCTGCGGTGATGGTGGGTGCTGCGGCGGTGGTGGGGTCACGCAGGCGTGAGCCGAGGGTGGTGGCGCCGAGATCGAACAGGACCGGGCCGGGTCGATCGGTGATCGCCAGCGCGGCGACGTCGAGGGTGAGGTGGGCGGTGTGCGGCTCCAGCCGTCGCCGCAGGCCCGCGGCGAGTTCGGGGTGGGCCTCTACGCAGACGAGCCGGGAGCCGGGAGCCAGGCGGCTGGCGATGTGGGCGCCGGTGATGCCGAGGCTCGCGCCGAGTTCGACCACGGTCCCCGCCGGGCCCACGTACCGGTGGATCATTCCGATCTCGGCGGTCTCGTAGAGCCGCCAGAACAGCGCCGCCCGCTGCCGCGGGGTGAACACCGCATCGGTGACGTCGAAGCGGACGCCGTGACTGCGGATCCGGTTACGGGTGGCGGCGCCCACGACCGCCCCCACGGCCGGGCTCGTCAGCAGCCCGGCCGCCAGGATCTTGGCCCGCAGCAGCGGCCCGGCGCGGTGGGACCGGTCGGCGTCGCTGGGCCGCCCGCGGCGTGCGGCGGTCACAGCAGGATGTCCAGCAGGGTGTCGAGCCGCTGCTGGTAGGTGTGGTCGCGGTGGCTGCGGGCGCGGGCGGCGTCGCCCAGCGCCCGGGCACCGGCCCGGTCGGCGGCGCAGCGTTTCAGGTGCGCCGTCAGCTCGGCGAAGTCGGTGAACCCGAGGATCTCCCGTCCCTCGACGAACAGGTCGGGCAGCGCGGCGCGCCGCTCGCAGACGACGGTCGCGCCGCAGGCGGTCGCCTCGAACAGCCGGCAGTTCACGCTCTCCATCTCCGCCGGGTGCAACGCGTTGACCACGGCGAGGGCGCCGCGGAAGACGGCGGCCTTCGCGGCTCCGGTGATGAACCGGCCGGTGTGGCAGGCCATCACCCGCGGGTCACGCAGCCAGCGCGGCGGCGGCGGACCGTAGAGCCGCACGGCGATCCCGGCGTCGAGGAGCTGCTGGACGAGCCGGACCCGCACTCCGTAGGTGTTGCCGACGAACACCGCGTGCGCCTCGTCGTCCACCGCCGCGGGCGGCCGGTGGCGCGCCGGGTTGCAGGCCTCGGGCAGGTACCAGGCGGGCAGCTCGAGCACGTCCGACAGCCGCCGCGCCAGCAGCGGATCGCTGAGGAACAGCGCGTCGTAGTCCCCCATCAGCAGGTACTGGCGCCCCAGGTTCACCACCGCATCCGGGAACCACAGGCCCACGCGGACCCCGCGTCGGCGTAGCGCCCGCACGGTCGAGGGCAGCAGTCGGGCATCGGCTGACAACACCACGTCGATGGACTCCCGCTCGACCCGGTTGACGAGGCGGTGCTGGTGGACCTGGTCCGGCCGCTCGGAGACGGTGCGCGCCGCCAGCGCCGCACCGGCGAGCCAGCGTCCCCGCGGCAGAGGGACCGCCGGGCCCAGCGCCACCGCGTGCACCCCCAGATCGGGCAGGCAGTCGACGATGTTGTCGGCGAAGTCGTCGAGCCCCACCGGGCCGACGACCCCGACCCGCAGCGCCCCCGCGGACGGCGCAACCATGGACGGCGCAACCGTGGACGGCACCCCCACGGACGGCCCCGCCGACCGCGCCGCGCCGCGCCGCCTGTGGTCGGTCACCGTCGCCTCACCTTCCGCCGCCAAGCGGCACCACCCGCCGCCTGCTCGCCGCGCCCATCAACTCCGGCCGGCTCGTCCATCCGGGCG
>NZ_JAMQQF010000762.1 GCF_023716945.1 Frankia sp. AiPs1
GCATGGCTCCTGGTCAGCGCCGCCCTCGACGACGACCGCGCCCTCGCGCTCGTCCCCGCCGCGAGCGCGACCCGGACCGCCCGCACCACCCTCGACCTGAGCCGGGACATCGCCGCCGTCGACCTGCACGGCGTCACCGTCCCGGCGGGTGACTGGGCCCGGGTCGGCGCGGGCCTCGCCGAAACCCTGGACCAGGCCCTGGCGCTCATCCACATCCTGGACGCGGTCGGCGCCGCCGGCCGCCTGCTGGACATGACCGTCGGATACGTCAAGGAACGCGAGCAGTTCGGCCGACCGGTCGGCTCGTTCCAGGCGGTCAAGCACCACGCGGCGACCATGGCCGTCGACATCGAGGCGGCCCGCCTGTGCGGCCACGACGCCGCCCGCGCGCTCGACAGCGGCGATCTGGTCGTCGCCGGCACCGCCGTTGCGGTCGCGGGCTCCGTGGCCGGCGCCGGGACCAGCCGCGCGGCCAGCACGGCGCTGCAGCTCCACGGCGGCATGGGCTTCACCTGGGAACACGACTTACACCTGTTCCTGCGCCGGATCAAGGTCGACGAGCTGGTCCGCGGCACACCCCGCCAGCACCGCGAACACCTGATCGCCACCGCCGGCTGACGGCCCGGGGACGTCGGCCCCGGGCGCGTCCGGCCCGGAACCGTCGGGCCCGGAACCGTCGGCCCCGGGGACATCGGCCCGGGAGCGTCCCGCTAGCTGCCCTGGGCCTCGATCGAGACCTGCTCCCACTGCGCCCAGGTCTCCAGCCGCTGCTGGTAGACCGCCTTGACGATCTGGGTGGGCGGGGTGCCGAACAGCACCCGCAGCGGCGGGTTCTCGGCGTTGACGATCTTCAGTAGGGCCGCGCCGGTCGCGGCTGGGTCCCCGATCGCCATCCCGGCGCCCGCGCGCCGCTCGGCCATCGCCTTGCGCAGGTTGTCGTACGTCGGCGACGGCGCCGAGTGCACCGCCGAGGACCCGGACCAGTCGGTGCTGTAGCCGCCCGGCTCGACGAGGGTGACCTTGATCCCGAAGGCGGCGACCTCCTGGGCGAGGGCCTCGCTGAGTCCCTCCAGCGCCCACTTCGACGCGTGGTAGGCACCGAGGGAGGGGAAGGCGGCGATCCCGCCGATCGTGGAGATCTGGATGATGTGCCCGCTGCCCTGCGACCGCAGCTGCGGCAGCACCGCCTGGGTGACCCACAGGGCGCCGAAGAAGTTCGTCTCGAGCTGATCGCGGATGTCGCTCTCGGTGAGCTCCTCGACGGCGCCGAAGTGGCCGTAGCCCGCGTTGTTCACGACGACGTCGAGCCGGCCGAAGCGGTCGACCGCGGCCTTGACCGCCGCGTCGACGGCGGTCCGGTCCGTGACGTCCAGCGCGAGCGGCAGCACGGCGTCGCCGTGGGCCTTCGCCAGATCAGCCACTGCGTCGATCTTGCGGGCGGTGGCGACCACCTGGTCGCCGGCCTGCACCGCGGACTCCACGAACACGCGACCGAAGCCCCTGGACGCTCCGGTCACGAACCACACCTTGCTCATGGCGTTCCCTTCCTGGCTGCTGAATTTGTTCCTGGCTGCCGGGCTTGTTCCCGGCTGCTGGGTCTGTTCCTGCTGCTGGGTCTGTTCTGCTGCCGAGTCTGTTGCTGCTCCTGGGTCTGCCCGGTCTGCCGGCGTTGGTGGCCTGGCGACGACCGATACTCGCAACACCGTACGCCGAAAACGTCACTCGATGACAGGTTCGTCACGGCGTACCATCGGCGGATGATGGAGCCGACTCCAGGCCTGCGGGAACGCACCCGCCGGGCCGTGCGCTCCGAGCTCATGACCGTGGCGATGAGTCTGTTCGCCGAACAGGGTTACGACGCGACCACGATCGACCAGATCGCCTCCGCCGCCGGCCTGTCCAAACGCAGCTTCTTCCGCTACTTCGCGTCGAAGGAGGAGGTGATCCTGGTCAACTTCGAGACGTTCGGCCGGGCGCTCGCCGACGCCGTCGGGCGACGTCCACCGCAGGAGGGCGCGTGGCTGGCGTTGCGCCGCGCCTTCGACCTCATCGAGGAGCGTAACCGCCTCGATCCGGGGCGCACCTTCGTCCTGCTGCGGATGCTGCACGAGACCCCGGCGCTCAAGGCCGCGCACCTGGCGAAGCAGTCCCGATGGCGGGAGCTGCTGGTGCCCGGCGTGCTCGATCGCCTTGTCCGCGCGGCCGGGCAGCCCGCGGCCGACGAGCCCGCCGGTGGGGCCGAGCGG
>NZ_JAMQQF010000763.1 GCF_023716945.1 Frankia sp. AiPs1
GCGACCTGGCGCGCGGCCTCGGCGTCGGACAGTTCGGCCCCGGCCGGGCGGGTGTGCTGGTGGCCGGCCGGGCGGGTGTCCTGCCGGTCGGCGGGGCGGACGTGGTCCACGATCGCCGCGCAGAACGCCTTCAGGTCATCCGGACGCCGGCTGCTGATCAGCGTGTTCGCGTCGGTGGTGTCGACGACGACCTCCTCGTCGACCCAGTGGGCGCCGGCGTTGACGAGGTCGGTGCGCACGCTCGGCCAGCTCGTGATCCGCCGGCCGCGCACGACCTCGGCGTCGACGAGCGTCCACGGCCCGTGGCAGATCACCGCGACCGGCCGGCCGGCGTCGAAGAAGGCCCGGGTGAACCGGACGGCGTCGCGATGCGTGCGCAGGAAGTCCGGGTTCGCGACGCCGCCGGGCAGGACCAGCGCGTCGAAGGCGGCGGGGTCGGCCCGGTCGACCGTCTCGTCGACGTCGAAGCGGTCGCCCCGGTCGAGGTGGTGGAACGCCTGGATCTTCCCGGGCGCGGTCGACACGAGGACCGGCTCGCCGCCGGCCCCTCGCACGGCCTCCCAGGGCTCCGTCAGCTCCACCTGCTCGACGCCCTCGGGCGCCGACAGGAACGCGATGCGGGTGCCAGCGAGATCCTTCGTCATCAGCGTGTTCCTCTCTCAGCCGTTCTCGTGTGTTCTCCGTCTGCTCCTCGTCCGGGGTCTGCACCTCGTCCACGGGTGCTCCGGTCCGCGGTCTGCTCCCGGTCCGCGGCCTGCTCCCGGCAGCCCTGCCCGACCTCGGCCCGATTACGCAGGTCCGCCACACACAGATCCGATGGCGACTCTCTGCAACATCTCGACGACAAAAAACGGCGTTGAATCCGGCTGCCGTCCCTACCTCATCACGGCCTGCGACACATCCACTGCTGTCGGAATGATGACTCATCCCGGAGCATCGGCCATTGAAGACGGCCACATACGATTTCCTCCGACCGGGACCTATGATCTTGGGCCGCCGGTACGGCGGGTTCTCCAAGACATGTCCGCCGCATCAGGGAGGCATCCGATAGACCGCAACGAGCTCATCGACCTGACTCGACGGGCGCTCAAAATCGTCAGCGACAAGACAACGGACATGACGCCCGAGGAGCGGCGTCAACCGGCGGCCGTGTACACGGAACGGGAACGCTTCGAGCAGGAGCGGGAACTCGTCCTGAACTCGCCGCAGCTTGTCGGCTACCGGTCCGAGCTGCCGAACCCGGGCAGCTTCTGCACGAAGACCGTGATGGGCGTTCCCGTACTGTTGACCCGCGGGTCGGACGGCATTGTCCGGGCCTTTCAGAATGTGTGCGCCCATCGTCAGGCGACGGTCGCGCAGGGCTGCGGCGAGGCCGAGCGGTTCGTCTGCCCGTATCACGCGTGGACGTACGACAACCGCGGCTGCTTCGTCGGCGGCCCCGGCCGGGAGGGCTTCCCGACCACGATGGCGGGCGGCGTCCGCCTCACCGAGCTGCCCGCCGCCGAGAGTGCCGGCTTCCTCTGGGTGGGCCTGCAGCCGGACGCCGGGCCGCTCGACATCGACGCCCACCTCGGTGATCTCGGCCCGGAGCTCGCCTCCTGGGACATCGGCAACTGGGCACCGATCGGCGAGAAGACCCTCGACTTCCCGATCAACTGGAAGCTCGCGTTGGACACGTTCGCGGAGAACTACCATTTCGCGACCGTGCACAAGGACACGTTCGCCCTGTTCACCCGGAGCAACTGCGCGCTGTTCGATTCCTATGGCCCGCACCACCGGCTGGTGTTCCCGATGCGCCACATCGGGGATCTCGCGGACCAGCCGGAGGAGAGCTGGGAGCCACTGCACAATTTCGTGGTGATCTACGCGCTGTTCCCGAACATCGTCCTGTCGTGCACCGTGGCCAACGGCGAGGTGTTCCGGGTCTACCCCGGCAGCGCGCCGGGCCACTCGGTGACCTATCACCAGAACGCCACCCCGATGGATCTCACCGACGAGGCGAACCGTAAGGCGGCGGACGAGATCTTCGAGTACGCCCACGGCACCGTCCGCGACGAGGACTACGTCCTGGCCAGCGACATCCAGCGGACCATGGCGACCGGCGTGCGCCCCGAGCTGGTGTTCGGCCGCAACGAGCCCGGCCTGCACCACCGGCACGCCGCCCTCGACGCCGCCCTCGGTGCCGCCGGAGGTACCGCCGTGGGCCAGCCGATCGCCGAGCCGCTCGGCCGCTGACCCCCACGC
>NZ_JAMQQF010000764.1 GCF_023716945.1 Frankia sp. AiPs1
GCGCGGGGCCGTGCGGCGGGGAGCCGGGCGCAGTGGCCTCGCCGGCGAGGCCGGCCGGGCCGTCGGGCCGACCGGTCGACGTCACGGTGACGACGGCGTGCACGTCCGTCCCGCCGGCCGGAAGGTACTCGTTCTGGTAGACCTCCGCGGTGAACGCGCCCATCAGTGATCCACCCGGGCGGCGACCACGGTGATGTTGTCGTGGCCACCGGCGTCGATCGCGAAGTCGACGAGGTGGCGAGCGACGTCGAGCGCCGTGCAACGCGGCGGGAGCTGGTTGACCAGCGAGGCCATGACATCCGGGCGGGAGGCGTAGTTCCACAGCCCGTCGGAGCACACCAGCACCGTGGCGGGCGCCTCGATCGGGAAGATCTCCGTGTGCGGGGCCACGTCCTCGACGTCGCCACCGAGCCAGCGGGTCAGCGTGTGCGCCCGCCGATGCGTCTCGGCCTCGTTGGCGGGAATGAGACCTGCCCGGGCGGCCTCGGCGGCCCAGGTGTCATCCGAGGTCAGCCGCTCGCACCAGCGCGGTCCGAGCAGGTAGACGCGACTGTCGCCGACCCACCCGACGGTGACCATACCGGGACCGTCGGGAGTCGGCGGGGTGACGATGGCGGCGGCGAAGGTGCACGACGGGGCCATCCGCCCCTCGGCCGCGCTGAGCTGGGCAATCGTGGCCTGCGCGGCCTCGACGGCGGCGTGCAGTGCGGCCTCGGCGTCCTCCGGGGAGAAGCCCCCGACGATCGCCCGCGGCGCCGTGCGCGGCTCGGAGTACTCCGGGTACGCCGGCTCCAGGATGTCCAGCATGTCGTCGGCCGCGCTGGCGCCGCGGGGCGGGCGGGTGTCGTGGTGGACCGGATGACCGGGCCCGTGGGCCCGCACCGCGTCCGCGAGCACGGCCATCGCGGTGGCCGCGGCGGCGGCCGAGGCCTGACCGGAGCCGGGCGTCGTCGAGACCCCGTCGCACACCACCGCGATGAGCGTGCCGTAGACGACCGCGAGCCCCATCGCGTCCTCGTTGGTCGTGTGGCGCACGCCCCGGTCGCACACCCCGGCCAGCTCGCCGAGGTCGACCTCGCTGTGGTCGGCGTCGCCGTGCGCCGGATCCGGGCCCGCCAGCGGATGCCCGCAGACCTCGCAGTAGTGGTCGTCCGAATACACCGGCGCCGCGCACACGGGGCAGCGGCCCAGGTCGTCGTCGGGGTCGAAGGCCCCGCTGCCGGACAGCTGGTAAGCCACCGTGGGGGCGTCATCGTGCGGGTTGAGGTCCACCGTCATGCCGCCGGGAGAGATCGTTCGCGTGCGGGCGGTGTGCGCAGAGCCATGTGCTGGGTGCCTCCTGCCCCTGCTGGTCCGGTCATCGGAGCTCGCCGCCGTCGCTCCGCGACGCCGGGGGCGCACGGCCGGCGACCGGACGAACTGGTCACACGCGTCGAGCTGGTCATCGCGGATTCACGGGGACGTATTCTCCCAGGTTCCCCCGGGGCCCGTCGATGCCGTAGATCGCCGTGGGCGGGCCAGGTCCCGGTGCGTCCACCTCCGTCGGCGCGCAGCCTTAAGAGAGCGTAAGGGGCGAGGGTCGAGGACGGTGGCGGCCATGCCGGTGCCGGGGCATCGGCCACGCCGGCCGGTCTCCGCCCGTCTTCGGCCCGCACCCCGCCGTGGCCCAGCACGCCCCCGCGCCCGAGCCACGGTCCGCGACCGCGTGACGACGCGTGGCAAGCGATGCGCACCGAACCCTCCTGACCTGGCTGAGGGCGGCCGGGACCACCCAGGTCGCCGGCGTGGGACTGCCGCCTCAGGATAGGGCGCCGGGCAGCCCCGAACGACCATGTCGGGGCAGGCAGTCGGGTTCTGGCCCGCCGGACCCCCGACCGGGGGCCCCTGGCTGGTCGGCGGGCGGGCCGGGACCGGCCGGACCCGGGGCCCGGTCGGCGCCGGCCGCGCCCCCGGCGCCGGCCGTATACCGTGGTCACATGGTCATTTCCGCGGCGCACGCCGGTCGGTGGCACTGATGGCCGGCGCCGCGCGCCGGGGCGGTGGCGGGATCGCCCGGGGCGGACAGGGCGGCCGGGCCGGTAAGGCGGGCTCGCATCGCAAGGGAGCCGGCACCGGCAGCGGCGGCCAGGGTCGCAAGTCCCTTGAGGGCCGGGGCGCGACTCCGCCCGCCCAGCTACGTCCCGGCCATCCCGCGCAGCGCCGGGCGGGGGCCGCCGCGGCCAGGACCGCACAGGGCGGGGAG
>NZ_JAMQQF010000765.1 GCF_023716945.1 Frankia sp. AiPs1
GTCCCTGGTCGCGCGGGGCCGGGGCCCGTTGCGGCCGGCCTGGCCGCACGCGGTCGCCGTCCGGCGGCAGGGGGACGGCGGCCTGGGACCTGGACGTCGGCACGAAGGCACTCCTCTCGACGGCGAGCCTCGCCGACCTCGGCGTGGGATGCCCGCCGTGGGGCCCACTCCCCCACCGGCCACAACCCGGCCCGGCCACGACCAGACCGCACCGCGACCGGCCACGACCGACCACGACCGGCCACGATCGACCGCCGCCACCGGTCGCGGCGGCCGTCAGGGGGCCACGTGCACCCAGGTCGCGACCGACGGCACGTTGGCACCGTTGTCGACGAAGAGCATGTACCAGTCACCCGGCAGAACGTTCGGATTGTCCGGCACGCTCACGGTGACCGTACCGTCCGCCTGCGCCGTGATCGGCAACGCCACCGACCGTTGCTCGGTGTCGGTCACGTGGGTGTAGGCGCCGGGCCGCATCAGCCGGACCTTGCCGATCTTCTGTGAGGCGCGCAGGGTGATCGTGGTGCCCCGGGTGATCGCGCCCGGTGCGCCGCTGACCACCGGGCGCTCCCCCGCGTAGAGGTAGGGCGGCGAGTAGACCTCGACGCGGGTGTCGAACGTGTTGTCGTCGCTGAGCGGATTGGAGCCGAAGACCGCGACCCGGCCGTCGGGCAGCAGCAGGTACTCGGAGTGGTAGTCGCGGCCGACATGCGGATCGGCCACCGGGTGGAACGCCTTCGTCGCCGGGTCGTAGATCTCGGCGGTGAGGGTGTCCTTCGCCCGGTAGCGCCGTGACCCGCCCGAGACCAGCACGGTGTCGTCGGGCAGCAGCACGGCGCCCGGGTACCGCTTCGGCGAGCTGAGGTCCGGACCACGCTGCCAGGCGGGTTGCGGTGCGGACAGGTCGACGATGGCGGTGCGATCGGTCGACACCTGGGTGTCGCCCACGCCCCCGCCGCCGATGAACATCACCTTCTGGTCCTGCGCCGGGGCGAGCAGCACGGTGCCGGCCGTCTCGTTGACCTCGGGCAACGGCAGCCCGGGAACGGCCTGGAACTGGTTGTTCGTCAGGTTCCACAGCCCCGACTGCCGCGCCTCCAGCGATGCCGGCCCGTAGCCGGCGTTGGCGCCGGAGAAGAACAGCCGCCCGTCCGCGGCGAGCAGCAGCGAGGGGTAGGTCGGGAACTCCTTGACCAGCTCCGGATGTTCGATCCAGCCCGAACTCGCGATGTCGAAGGACTCGGTGTTGCCCGGGTCGATGTCGCCGTTCTCGTTGAGTCCGGAGACGGCGACGACGGCCCCGTTGGCGAGCGTGACCAGCGTCGGATACCAGCGGGCGTGCTGCAGGAATCCGGTCTTGACGTATCGCTCGCTGATCGGATCGAACACGTAGGAGTCCTTCAGCCCCTCGTACTCCTTCTTCTTGCCGTCGGGGGCGTCCGCGGCCAGCACCTCGTAGGCCTTCGTCCCGCCGGCGATCAGCAGGTCGCCGTTGGGCAGGAACGCGTGCCCGGCGCAGAAGACGTCCCACGGCGTGTAGATCTTCTGGAAGCTGTTCGCCGTCGGATCCCACAGGACGGTCTCGAACCGCTTGGCGTCGAAGTTGTTCTTGTCGTTGCCGGAGCCGGCCATCAACAGGACCTTGCCGGTGCGCAGCAGCGCGGCATGGATGGACCGCGAGCCGCTGTCCGCGACGATGTCCCAGCGTCCGTTGTCCCGCACGTACTCGGGCTGGTGGGAGCGCCAGTCGTCATACCGGTCGGACGCCCAGGAGTCCATGTACGGGAAGTTGCCGGCGATGACGACGAGCACGATGATCGTCGCCTGCAGGAGCCGCCGGCGCCGCCGGGAGGTCGTCGGCGCGGCGACGACGGGGGCCATCCGGGGGTCGTCGAGCGGCCGCAGTCCACCCGGTGGGGGCAGGTCGGAGACGGTCGGCGGGTCGGGATCCGGCGACGAGCCGGGGCGCCGGGGACGGTCGGCCATCAGCTCAGCTCCTCGAGCGTGCCGTCGAGGGTGACGCGGCGGCGGCGCGGAGTGAGCCGCATCGTGACGTCCTCGACGTAGGCGGGCAGCTCACCCGCGGCGGACACCCCGGCCAGGTCCTTGCCACGCCGGGTCAGAACGGTCTGCTGTTCGGTGTAGGCCGGCTCGTCGTCGGCGTACGCGGGCAGCCCGGTGGGCAGGTCGGCCGGCGGCTCGGCCGCCCGGCGCTCGCGGCGTCGCTCGCGCCCGTCC
>NZ_JAMQQF010000766.1 GCF_023716945.1 Frankia sp. AiPs1
CCCCGGCACCGGCAGCCGGCGCCGCCTCTTCCGCGGACACGCCGCCGGCGGCCGCGGTCGCCCAGTTCGACGCGCTGACCTGTGCGGCCACCGACGTGCGCAGGGCGGCGGTCAGCACCGACCGGCCCCAGGACTGGACCGCCGCCTGCGACCGGGACGGGGCGACCAAGTACCTGCTCAAGCCGGCGTCCGTCGTCGGGACCGACGTGAAGACGGCCTCCGCCGGCCTGCAGGGCGGCGGCGGCACCACCGGCGTCACCACCGGCCAGTGGGTGGTCAACGTCGACTTCACCGGCTCCGGCCAGAGCAAGTTCACCAAGCTCACGGAGAACACGATCGGTAAGCAGGTCGCCATCGTGCTCGACGGCGTGGTGCAGTCGGCGCCGCAGACCAACGAGCGCATCGCAGGGACCGCGCAGATCTCCGGATCCTTCGGCCAGTCCGAGGCGGAGGACCTCGCCAACGTCCTGCGCTACGGCGCGCTGCCGCTGGCGTTCGAACGGTCCCAGGCCGAGTCGATCTCGCCGACGCTGGGCCGCGACTCGCTGCACGGCGGGCTGCTCGCCGGGGCCATCGGGCTGGCGCTGGTCGTCGCCTACTCGTTCCTGTACTACCGGGCGCTGGGCATCGTGGTGGTCGCCTCGCTGGCGGTCAGTGGGGCGATCATTTACGCCTCGGTGGTGCTGCTGGGCGCCGCGATCGGCTTCACCCTGACCCTCGCCGGCATCGCCGGTCTGATCGTGTCGATCGGCGTCACCGCGGACTCGTTCGTCGTCTACTTCGAACGGATCAAGGACGAGGTGCAGGCGGGCCGGACGGTGCGGGCCGCCGCCGACCGCGCCTGGCCGGCCGCGCGGCGCACGATGCTCTCGGCGGACACGGTCTCGTTCCTCGCCGCCGCCGTGCTTTACATCCTCTCGATCGGTTCGGTGCGCGGGTTCGCGTTCACTCTCGGGTTGTCGACGCTGAGCGACGTGCTGATCATGTTCATCTTCACCCGGCCGATGGTGACCCTGCTGGTGCGGCGCAGACTGTTCTCCGTCAGCCGGTTCTCCGGCCTGAGTCCGAAGACGATCGGTGGCCGGGCTACGGCCGGGCCACCGGCCGCGGCCCCCAGCCGGCCGCGGCTGGCCAAGCGGCCGGCGCCGGCCGGGCAGAAGCGGGAGAGCTGACAGATGGCACTGCTCGGGCGGATCTACCGCAGCGACTTCCACGTCGACTTCGTCGGCCGTCGCCGGGTCTGGTACGCGGTCTCCGGCATCATCATCGTCATCTGTGCCGTGAGTATGATCTTCCGCGGGTTCACCCTGGGCATCGAGTTCTCCGGCGGCGCGGTCTTCCAGTTGCCCAGCCATGGCGGCACCGTCGAACAGGTCGAGCAGACCCTCTCCAGCGTCGGTATCGATCCGGCCGACGGCGTGGTCCAGCAGCTCGAGACCTCCAAGCAGTTCCGGGTGCAGACCCCCACCCTGTCCGACGCCCAGACCGACAAGCTGACGGACGCGCTGGCCAAGCGGTTCTCCGTGGCCAACCCGGACCGCGACATCGCGGTGTCCACGGTCGGCTCCTCGTGGGGCTCGACGATCACCAAGAAGGCCATCCAGGGGCTGGTCGTCTTCCTGGTGCTCGTGATGATCTACCTGTCGGTGCGGTTCGAATGGAAGATGGCGGCGGCCGCGATGGCCGCGCTCGTCCACGACCTCGTCGTCACCATGGGCGTCTACTCCATCGTCGGATTCGAGGTGACGCCGTCGACGGTGATCGCCGTGCTGACCATCCTCGGCTTCTCGCTCTATGACACGGTGGTGGTGTTCGACCGGGTGCGGGAGAACACCGCGGGGATAGCGACGGCCAACCGCCGCACCTATGCCGAGGCGACGAACGACGCGCTGAACGAGACGCTGGTTCGTTCCCTCAACACCTCGCTCATCGCCCTCATCCCGGTGGCGTCGCTGCTGTTCGTCGGCGCCGGGCTGCTGGGCGCGGGCACGCTGAAGGACCTCGCGCTCGCCCAGTTCGTCGGGATCGCCTCCGGCACCTATTCGTCGCTGTTCTTCGCCACGCCCCTGCTGGTCGACCTCAAGCGGGGTGAGCCGGCGGTGCGGGCCCTCGATGCCCGGGTCGCCCGGGAGCGGGGCAAGCGCGCACGCGCCGCCGAGTCCACCCCGGCCGGCCCGGGGACGCCAGGCGGCACTCCAGCGCGGGGGGAGACGGCATCGGACGAGGTGGTGGCC
>NZ_JAMQQF010000767.1 GCF_023716945.1 Frankia sp. AiPs1
TTACAAGCAGAAGAGGGCATACCCGATATCAGTCCCTGTCACGTGGGCTCGGAGTTGTTTATAAGAGACATGCGCGGCCGACGGAGCCGGCGAGTACGACCACGTCGCCTGGCCGGGCCCCCGAGCGCAGCACCGGTGCCCGGCCCTCGAGATCGCCCAGCGCGGTGACCCCCAGCATGATGGAGTCGGCGGAGCTGATGTCGCCGCCGGCGACGCTGGCCCCGGCCCGGGCGCACTCGGCGGCGAGCCCGTCGGCCAGCGCCAGGGCCCAGTCGACGGTGAGGTCACCGGGCGCGGCGAAGCCGACGAACAGCCCGGTCGGTCGGGCGCCCATCGCCGCCACGTCCGCGAGGTTCTGCGCCGCGGCCTTGTGCCCGACATCGACGCCCGACGACCAGTCCCGCCGAAAGTGGCGACCCTCCAGCAGCAGGTCGGTGGTCACGACCACCCGGGCGTCCGGCGCGGCCAGCACCGCGGCGTCGTCGCCCGGGCCGACGAGGACGTCCCGGCCCCGGGCGAAACGGGCGGTGATCGCGCGGATCAGCTCGAACTCGCCGAGATCCCGCAGCGTCGCGGTCACGGCGCTGCGGCGCCGCGAGCGGTGGCACCGAAGCGCCGGTGCCGCCCGTCCGACCGCCTCCGCAGGCCAACGGACCCCCCACCCACCAGCCCAGCACCCCTCTCCCGGCGGAATGACACTGATCGCAACATTCGCGTCACCTTTTCGTCATATCCCACTGAAAATCTGACGCGCGTGCATGACCAGTCCTGTCCTTCTGCAGGTCGCGACCGGCCCACCGGGACCCCGGGGGCCGGTCGCTCGCGCGTCCACGCGGCTCGTCACGACGAGAGCCCCCCCGGCCGGCACCGGGCCTGGTAGGCCCGCCTGTGGCGCTGCAGCCAGGTCGGGGCAAGATCGAGGGAAAGCACTACCTGCCCTCCACCCCCGAGACCGTGACATGGGGCGAGCTGCCCAACGCACTGACCAGGCCCGTGCTCAGCGTCGACTCCGGCGCCGCGGTCACCTTCGACACGGTCAGCCAGGAGGGAATCCTCGGCGACCAGGGTCGTGACCCCGACGCGTTCCTCGCCGACCTCGGCGTGCCGCCCTCGGAGGTCCTCGCCGACGCCCGGGCCATCGCCGCCTCCGGCCTGCCGCACCGGTTCGGCGTGGACGCCCCGCACATCGTGACCGGCCCGGTGCTCGTCCGCGGCGCCCAGCCCGGTGACGTGCTGCGCGTCGACGTGCTGTCGCTGCACCCGCGGGCCCGGTACGGAATCGTCTCCTCCCGCCACGGCGTCGGCCTGCTGGCCGGGGAGTTTCCGGAGGGCGACCCGCCCGAGTCGGACGCCGACGCGCGGCACTGGCAGCGCTTTCGCACCGTCACCACCTTCTGCGCCGTCGAACGCCGCCGCGGTCGCCTCTACGGCTCGCTGACCAGCACGAGCGGCGGACGGGCCCGCTTCCCGCTGGCCCCGTTCCTGGGCGTCATGGCGGTCGCGGTGGACAGTACCACCGAGGTCATTCCCTCCACCTCGGTCGGCCTGCACGGCGGCGCCCTGGACTGCCGTGAGCTCGGCACCGGCGCCCGGCTCTACCTGCCGGTCCAGGTCGCCGGGGCGCTGTTCGCCGCCGGTGACCCGCACTACGCCGTCGGCGATGGGAAGATCGGCGCGACGGCCCTGGAGGGCCCGCTGCGCGCGACGCTGCGCCTGACGTCGCTGCGGGAGGCGGCGGCCCGCGCGGCCCTGGGGGCACTGCGCGAGCCGTTCGTCGAGACCGACAACGTGTGGGTCACCGTGGGCCTCGATGCCGACCTGACCGAGGCGATCCGCCGCGCGACCCGTTCGGCGGTGCTGTTCCTGCAGAGCCGGGTCGGGCTCGAACGCGCCGAGGCGCTGGCCTACCTGTCGGCGGCGGCGGACATCGGGGTGTGCCGGATCGGGCCCGGGGCGCAGACCGCGTTCTGCCGCATCCACCGGGCGGACTTCACGGAGCCGACGGCGGCGAAGCCCCGGCTGCACCGGCCGCCGTTCACCCGGATCGTCGGCGCCGCCGGCGCGGATGACCTGAGCGGCGAAGATGACCTGGGCGGCGTGGATGGCGCGGGCGGCGTGGATGGCGTGGGCGACGCGGGCGGCGTGAAGGGCGTGGGCGACGCGGGCGGCGTGAAGGGCGTGGGCGGCGTGGACGATGACGGCGCCGAACGCGTTCCCGAGCCGGCCGGAGT
>NZ_JAMQQF010000768.1 GCF_023716945.1 Frankia sp. AiPs1
GCGGAGGGGGCAGCGCGGCGGCGGCAGGGGCGGTCAGCAGGACCTCGCCTGCACCGGCGTGCTCCGACAGGGCGACGCCGGCCGGGATGTCGGCCAGCCAGACGGTGAGCGGGTGCTCCTCGACGGTCCGCACCCGCTCGGAGCGGGCCACCGCGACCTCGTGCAGGTAGCGCACCAGCCGGTGGCAGCGGTCGGCCAGCGCCGCCCGCTGCTCGGCGTCGGCGTGGCGCGCCGTCACCGGATCACCTGCCGCGCTCGTCTCGCGCCGGCGGCGGGCAGGAGGCGCCGCCCGTCGGATGCCATCCGCTGTCCCTCCTGTTGCGCACTCTTCGCACTCTCCGCGCCGCCGCGTCGGGGCTCCGTCGCGAAGCTCCGGGCTGGCCCGACTCCAGAGCCGGCACGAAGCTCCGGGCTGTCCGGGCCACTCCGGCTTTCCACGGACCGCGGGCCTGCCGGAAGCTCAGGACCGCCGCGATCCCACCGGAATGGCCGCAACCTGACGTGTGCCGTCAACCTGATGTACGCCGCGACCTGACATGCGCCGCGACCTGATGTACGCCGCGACCTGATGTACGCCGCCAACCTGACGTAGGCCGCAACCCTACGAATGATGACGGCTGTCCCCGGCGGGCGGCGGGCCGGGTGGCCCGTCCGCGCGGGCCACGCCGCGACCCATCGGCGGCTGGCGGCCATGGATCGACCGTGGCCTCGGTGTATGCCTGCCGTTGGCCGGTCGGCGCTCGAGGACGCTCCTTCGGTGTGCCGCCGCCGGTCGCCGCGCACGGATGCGACAACATACGCATCCGTGAGGTCACGGTTCTATGCTGATTTGCACATTCACTCCCGGTACTCCCGGGCCTGCAGTCGCGACTGCGACCTGGAGCACCTGGCCTGGTGGGCGGCGCGCAAGGGCATCGCCGTCGTCGGCACCGGAGACTTCACCCACCCCGCGTGGTCGCAGGAGCTCGCCGAGAAGCTCGTTCCGGCCGAGCCCGGCCTGTTCCGGCTGCGGCCGGACCTGGAGCGTGACGTGCTGCGCACGCTGCCGGCCTCCTGTCGAACGGTGACCCGCTTCATGATCTCCAGCGAGATCTCCACGATCTACAAGCGGGGCGACCGGACCCGCAAGGTCCATCACCTGCTCTATGCACCGACCCGGGAGGCTGCCGGGACGATCACCGCGGCGCTCGCCCGCATCGGCAACCTGGCCGCGGACGGACGGCCCATCCTCGGCCTGGACTCCCGTGACCTGCTGGAGATCACCCTGGCCGGCGGGCCCGGCTGCTACCTCGTGCCGGCGCACGTGTGGACGCCGTGGTTCGCCGTCCTGGGCTCCAAGTCCGGCTTCGACGCCGTCGAGGACTGCTACGTCGACCTCGCCGACGAGATCTTCGCCCTGGAGACGGGGTTGTCCGCCGACCCGGAGATGTTCTGGCGGATCTCCGGCCTCGACCGCTACCGCCTGGTGAGCAACTCCGACGCCCACTCGCCGCCCATGCTCGGCCGTGAGGCGACGGCCTTCACCTGCGAGCCGGACTACTTCGCCATCGAGGCGGCGCTGCGCGGCGGGGACGGGTTCGCCGGGACCGTCGAGTTCTTCCCCGAGGAGGGCAAGTACCACCTCGACGGGCACCGCAAGTGTGGGGTGTGCCTGACCCCCGAGCAGACCCGCGAGGTCGGGGGTCGCTGCCCGACCTGCGGCGGCCTGTTGACCGTGGGCGTGCTCAACCGGGTGGAGGCGCTGTCCGACCGCGAGGCCGGCGTGCGTCCCGCGACAGCCGGCGGGGTCACCTCGCTGGTGCCGCTGCCGGAGGTCGTCGGGGAGATCCTCGGGGTGGGGCCGAAGAGCAAGGCGGTCGCGGGCCAGGTCACCTCGCTGGTGTCCCGGCTCGGCCCGGAGCTCGCCATCCTCGGCGACGTCCCGGTGTCCGCGATCGCCGAGGTGGGCTCGGCCGAACTGGTCGAGGCGATTTCCCGGCTGCGGCGTGGCGAGGTGATCCGCCAGGCCGGCTTCGACGGCGAGTACGGCGTCATCCGGCTGTTCGAGCCGCGGGAACTCGCCGGCGGCGCCGGCACCCTGTTCGACCTCGCCCCGTCCGCCCCCGCCCCGTCCGCCTCCGCCCCGTCCGCCTCCGCCCCGTCCGCCACACCCGCCGCCCCGGCTGCCTCCGCCGAGCCGGACGCGGCCGGGCGCGGCGGCCGGATTCCTCGGCAGGCGGGACG
>NZ_JAMQQF010000769.1 GCF_023716945.1 Frankia sp. AiPs1
CCGCCAGCACGGCCGCCGCCGCGCCCCCGAGCCCCAGCCCGCCGAGCAGCACCGCCCGCCGGTGCGGGCGTCCGTCAGGGGCCGACTCGGAGCCGGCGGACAGACGTGTTCGAAGGGGGCGAGAGGGGCCTGCCGCGGCATCACCGGTCACAACGCCATGAGAGTAGCGCCTCCGGACCAGCAGAGAAGGGCCGGATCCGCACCCGGTCCGTCAGGTGCGGGCGGGCAGTCCGTCAGGTGTGGGCGGGCTCGGGGCGGCCGGGTTGGTCACCGCCGTGCGCCTCGCCGTAGGCCCGCGTCGGCACCAGCACCTTGCGCCGGTAGACGCAGACCAGCGTGCCGTCCTGGTTGATGCCTCGGGTCTCCACGGTGACGACGCCCCGGTCGTCGCGGCTGCGGGAGGGGACCTTGTCGAGCACGGTGGACTCGCCGTAGATCGTGTCGCCGTGGAACACCGGCGCGGTGTGCCGCAGCGACTCGACCTCGAGGTTGGCGATGGCCCGGCCGGAGACGTCGGGTACCGACAGGCCCAGCAGCAGCGAATAGACGTAGTTGCCCACCACCACGTTGCGTTTGAACTGGGTGCTCCGCTCGGCGTAGTGGGCGTCCAGGTGGAGCGGATGGTGGTTCATCGTCAGGAGGCAGAACAGGTGGTCGTCGTACTCGGTCACCGTCTTGCCCGGCCAGTGCCGGTACACGTCCCCGACCTCGAACTCCTCGAACCAGCGGCCGAACCGCATGACAGACCCCCTCCGGACGCGGCGTGGGCGGCGCACTGCCTGCCCCCAGTCGAATGCAGATAGTAGCCGTGTGGCCGTGTGGCCGTGTGGCCGTGTGGCCGTGTGGCCGTGTGGCCGTGTGGCCGTGTGGTGGGGCCGGGGCCGGCGGGCGGGGTCAGTCGAGGCTGACCTCGCGGCGGTGCGGGTCGCGCAGGTCGGTGCCCGCGGCCAGCCAGCGCTGGTGCAGGGCCTCCGGGCCGTGCACCCGCTTGTAGGCGGCCTCGTTCATGGTCATCGGCAGGACGGGCAGGAAGCGCACGGGCGCGGCGGCGGCGAACTCGGGGTCGTCCAGGGCGTCGGCGAGCGGCAGGTCGGGGATCAGGCCGCCGGGCTCGCCGACCAGCACCGCGGTGAACGGCGCGCCGTCCCACAGCGGTTCGCCGAGGTCCAGGCCGGAGCCGGGGGCGATGGGCCGCCCCTCGACGACGGGGACGGCCGCGAGCACGGCGAGGCGACGCAGCACGCTGTCGCGGCGGCCGCGCAGCGACAGCACGAGCTCGGCCCGCGGCCCGGCGGGATCGCGCACCGCGGACTGCGACGCCGTCATCGGCTCCCGGGACATGCCGAGGGTGAGGTACCGGACGACGCCGCCGCGGTCGGGGCCGAACCGCAGCACGTCCACCGGATCCGTGCCGAGGAACGTCACCGAGGCGCGGCCGGTGTCCCGGCCGAACAGCGCCGTGACGTGCCCCTCCACCGATCGACTCAGGGCGTTGTCGCTCACCAGACCCGTGCCGCAGTTCGCATGGGATCGATCGTAGGGTCGGCGGGGGCGCGCGTGCCGCCGGTCGGCGATCGGGAACCGTCGTACCCGGCGCGGGCGTTCAACCTGGTGCGCGCGACGATCTCGGAGAGGCTGCGGCTATGGGACAGGTGCTGACTAAGGGTGGCAATGCGTCGCTGCCCACCCCCGACGTCCGCGTCGAGATCGCTTCGTCGAACGCGCTGGACATCGCCGCGATCCTGGTGACGGCCGCCGGCAAGGTCCGCACCGACGACGACTTCGTGTTCTTCAACCAGCCGACCGGCCCGGGAGTGCGGCTGCTGCCGCCGTCGGCGCTGGAGTTCACCCTCGGCGCCGTCCCGCCGGACATCGACAAGGTCGTGGTCACCGGCAGCCTGGACGGCACCGGCCCGCTGACGTTCGCGGGTGTGCGCGGGTTGGGCATCACGGTGCGCGACGCCCGCGGCGGCACCGAGCTGGTCCGCTTCGACCCCGCCGGGCTCGGCACCGAGACGGCGCTGATCCTCGTCGAGCTGTACCGCCGGGCCGGCGCCTGGAAGGCCCGTGCGGTCGGACAGGGATACGCCTCCGGGCTCGCCGGCATCGCCACCGACTTCGGCATCGCCGTCGACGATCCCGGCGCCTCCGGCGGGTCGCCCGCCGCGTCCCAACCGCCGGCCGCCCGACACCAGCCGCAGCCCGCGGGCCAGCAG
>NZ_JAMQQF010000076.1 GCF_023716945.1 Frankia sp. AiPs1
GCCGGGCGCCCAGGTCGCCTCCCGCGACGGAGCTGGTGCGGCGGCCGACGCCGCCAGGGCGGTCGTCGCCCTGCCACCGGACCCGGCGGCGCGGCGACTCGCCCACCATGTCGCGCGCTATCTCGACCGTGCTCCGGTGCCGCTGCGCGATCCCGCCCCGGTGCCCGCACACGCCGCTGCCCGCCGCTTCCCGGACCGGATCTCCACTCAGGAGGCGTTCGGGGACCTGCTGCGGGATCTGCCGCGACTTGCCCCGCAGGCGGCGGCCGCGGTGGTCACGATCAGCACGCGGGCCGCCGATCCCGTGCTCGCCGGCTGGCTGGCCGCCGCCGGCGAACCCGCCGACGGCGCCACGGCGTCGTACGGCAACACCACCGACCCCGCCGGCAGGGCTGAACAGGCGATCATCGCCCCAACCCGCGCGGCTGGCCCGCCGGCGAACGGTGTGCCCACAGCGGCGAGCAGCGCGGCGTCCGGCGGCATGGGCAGCAGCGGCAGTCTGGGCAGCGGCAGCGGTCTGGGCAGCAGTAGCAGCGGCTTGGGCCTTGAGCGCAATGCCGGCGGGATGAGGGGCGTTACCGACCTGATGCGGCCGGGCGGCGCGGACGACGGCGGCGACGACGATGGCGACGGCGACGCCCCGGCGGGGCGGCACGTGGCCGGTGGCCTGTCGGCGGCGGCGTTCGGCGGGGTCCTCGGCTCGCTGGGGGTGGCCTGGAGCCGGCAGGGCCTGCCGCTGCTGCCGATCGGGGTCGCCGACGAGGTGTCGGCAGGTCGGGTGCTGCCCGGCTGGCTCGCCGGCGGCAGCGCCGATGCCCGCTCCGTGCTGGCGGTGGCGGACACCGGACTCGACCCGGTCACCCGCGCCCTGGCCTGGAACGGCGGCGACGGCGCCCCGGCCGGGATCGCGACGACCTGGGTGCCGGCGTTCGCCCACGATCTTGCGTGGTGCCTGCTGGCGGGGCTCGGCCGGCTGGCCCGACTCGACGGCGCCTCCAGCCTGATTCAGCTCTCCGCCCGCCCGGTGGACCAGCGGCTCGCCGAACTTCCGGTGGACGCCGACGGCTGGCGCCGCCGTCGCGCCCTGGTGCTCGCCGGCGGCTACCGACTGCACGAGGGCGGGCCGGCAGCCGCGATCACCCTGGTCGGTGTCGGCCCGGTCATGCCGGAGGTGCTGCACGCCGCGGCGCAGTTGCGCGCCGGGCTCGGCCAGGAGGTGAGCGTGGTCTGCCTGACCTCGCCGGGAGCCGTCTTCCAGGCGCTGCAGGCCCGCCGCGGATTGGCCGAGGGGTCGGACGCGCTGCTCGCCGAACTCTTCCCGGTCGACCGGCGGGGTCCGATGGTCACGGTCGTCGACGGCGATCCGCGTGCACTGAGTTTCCTCGCGGGCGTGCACGGCGATCCGATCTCGACGCTCGGCTCGGCCGCGCCGCCGCCGGAGTCCGCCGGGGCCGCGGCCCGATCGGGGGCCGTACCGGTCACGGTGGAGGTGATCGTCGGAACGGCGCTGGACCTGCTCGACGAGGCGGCGAGCGCCGGCTGACCGACGCGGTGGGCCGACCTGGGGCACCTACGCCCGCCGGTCGGCCCGCAGCGGTCGGTCGCGTCAGACGCCAACCGCGTGGACGCCGCCGTCGACGTGGACGATCTCGCCGGTGGTCGCCGGGAACCAGTCCGACAGCAGCGCCACGCAGGCCTGGGCCGCGGGCGTCGTGTCGTGGACGCTCCAACCCAGCGGCGCCCGGCCGTCCCAGACGTCCTCGAACTGGCTGAAGCCCGGGATGCTCTTGGCTGCCATCGTGCGCAGCGGGCCGGCCGCCACCAGGTTCACCCGGACGCCGCGCGGGCCAAGATCGCGGGCGAGGTAACGGGCCGTGGACGCCAGTCCCGCCTTGGCGACACCCATCCAGTCGTAGGACGGCCAGGCGACGGAGGCGTCGAAGTCGAGGCCCACCACCGACGCCCGTTCCCCGAACAGAGGCAGGGTCGCCCGGGTCAGGGAGGCCAACGACCAGGTCGACACCTGCAGGGCGGTGCCGACCTCGGACCAGGCGGCCTCGACGAACGGTTTGCCGCCGAGGACCGACTCGGGGGCGAAACCGATCGCGTGCAGCACCCCGTCCAGGCCGTCGACGTGCTCGAGCACCCGCCCGGCGAGACCGGCCAGCTGCTCCTCGTCGGTGACGTCCAGCTCGACGACCGGCGCCTCGGCGGGCAGGCGCTTGGCAATCCGCCGGGTCAGCGACAGGCCACGGCCGAATCCGGAGAGAACCACCTGCGCGCCCTGTTCCTGTGCGATGCGGGCAACGCTGAACGCGATCGATGCTTCCGTGAGAACACCGGTGACGAGAACGCGCTTACCTTCGAGAAGTCCGCTCATGGGCCGCATCCTGCCAAACATGGCCGCCCGAGTGGGCACACCCGGGCCCGGAAGTCTGCCCCCGTTCCGGTCCGACGCCGCTGCGGCCGGCGAACGGCCCACGGAGCGCCCCAGCCGATATCGAGGGAACGTGGACCAACTGTTGCGGGTTCGTCGATACGGGGCCGCCGGCCGGTGATCAGGAGCGGCTCAGCCGGCGGCGGGTGGTGCGGGTCACCGGCTCGACGAAACGAGCGGCCAGCGGGCCGATAATCGCCATGAGCAGCACATAGCAGGCGGCGAGGGGCCCCAGTTTCGGTTCGATGCCGGCCGCCACGGCGAGACCGGCGATCACGATCGAGAACTCGCCCCGCGCGACGAGGGCCGCGCCCGCCCGGAACCGGCCCATCGTCCCAATCCCGGCGGAGCGGGCCGCCCACCACCCCGTCATGACCTTTGTCACGACGCCGGCGAGCGCCAACAGCGACCCGGCGAGCAGCGCCGGCGGAATGTCGGCGGGGGCCGTCTGCATCCCGAAGAAGACGAAGAAGACGGCCGCGAACAGGTCCCGCAGCGGCCGGAGCACCTCCTGCGCCCCCTCGGCCACGGGACCGGACAGGGCGATGCCGACGAGGAAGGCACCGACGGCGGAGGACACCTGCATCCGCTGGGCGAGCCCGGCCACGAGCAGCGCCAGCCCCAGCGCTCGCAGCAGCAGGACCTCGTCGTCGCGGTCCGCCGACGGGTTGAACACCAGGCGGGTCACCTTGTCGCTGTGTCGCAGCGCGACGTAGAGGACGGCGACGAGCAGGCCGAGGGCGATCGCCACCGTCAGCGACCCGCGGGCGAAACTGTGGTGGGCCAGCAGCGCGGTCAGGATCGGCAGGTACACGGCCATCGCCAGGTCCTCGAGCACGAGGACGGACAGCACGACCGGCGTCTCCCGGTTACCGAGCCGGCCGAGATCGCCGAGGACCTTCGCGACGATCCCGGACGAGGAGATCGCCGTCACCCCGCCGAGAACCACCGCCGCCGTCGGACCCCAGCCCAGGACGAAGGCCGCCACGACGCCCGGGGTGGCGTTCAGGACGAGGTCGAGGACCCCGGCGCGGGCCTGTTTACGCAGGCCGGACAGCAGCTCGCCGGCGGTGTACTCCAGACCGAGGGTAAGCAGCAGCAGGACGACGCCGATCTCGGCACCGACGCTGATGAACTCCTCGCTGGCGCCGAGCGGCAGCAACCCGCCGTGACCGAACGCCAGACCACCGACGAGGTAGAGCGGGATGGGGGAGATTCCGACGCGCAGCGCCAGATGTCCGAGGATGCCAAGGGAGAACAGAACCCCCCCGAGCTCGAGAAAGGTCGTCCCGGTGGAATGCACGCGATCCGGCCAGCCCGCTCGTCAGCCGGACTGGAGCAACGCAGCGACGGACGCCGTGTTCTCCGGGGTCCCGACGACGACCACGATGTCCCCGGCCTCGAACCGGAAGTCCGGCCGGGGGGAGGCGTGGACGATCTGGTCGCGGACGACGGCGACGATGGAGGCGCCGGTGCGGGTGCGGGCCTGGGTGTCTCCCAGCGGGCGGCCCTCGAAGGGCGAGTCGGGCAGGATCGCGATCTGCTCGCCGACCAGCCCGGCGAACGCGCTGCTGATGTCGGCCAGCTTCTCGACGATGTGCGGCGCGCCCAGCAGCTCCGAGAGCACGTCGCTCTCCTCCGCCGTGAGCGGGATGGAGTCCCGGGACGAGTCGGGATCGTCGGGATCGTAGATCACAAGATCACGGCGTCCGTGATGATGGGACACGACCCCCAGCCGACGTCCGCTGCGCGTTGGGAAGTCGTGCCGCAACCCGATGCCAGGGAGCGCGGTCTCCTCGATCTCCACAACAACCCTCTCCGCGCCTTGTTGGCCCGCTCGTCCGCAGGAAGCTCCTGGTGAGCCGCCTTATGCCACCCTAACGAACGATCCGCAGACGCCTCTGGTTCGCCGTAGCCGCACCAGAACACGAAAGCCGCGGTGACACTGCGAGAGTCGATCGTCACCGGCGTCCCTGTCGAAGCCCGGGCGGCGGGCGCGATGCCCGGCGACGTCACGCAACGCCGCGGGCGGGAGCGCGGCTCAGATCACGGAGCCGGTCTCGGCGATTCGGGCCACGATTGTGGTGCGCGGCGCGTTGCTACGGGGTAGCGATGACGACGTCGATGGCATCGGGACGGTACCCGTCCGGGCAACACGGTCAGAACCGGCGCCAGGAACCGGCCATCAGCACCTGCTAACGGCAGGACACGCCAGGAACCGCCAGGAACCACCCGCACCTGTCAGGAAGTCAGCACCTGCTAGGAACCGCCAGGAACCGCCTTGGACCCGTGGGGACCTGTGCGCAACCCGTCCCCCCCGTCCCCGCCCCACCCCGTCCAGGGAGAGTCGCCACCTGTGCTGACCCAAAGCGCCCGACTGCTGCGCAGGATCGCCCTCACCGTCCTGGGGATCGTGGTCCTCGGCGTCGGCATCGCGATGCTCGTCCTGCCCGGTCCGGGCTTCCTCGTGGTCGCCCTCGGGTTCTTCATCCTGAGCCTGGAGTACGAATGGGCGCGCAGCCGCTTCGAACGGACCCGGCGCAAGGCGGCCGACCTCGCCGACCAGGCCGCCGCCAACCGGTTCTCCTCGGCGTTCACGATCGTGTTCGGGCTCGGCATGGTCGCCGCGGGCATCGCCTGGATCGTCGTCGAAACCCTGCCGGCCTCCTCGCCCTGGACCGGCGGGAGCCTGATCTTCAGCGGACTCGTCGTGCTGGCGACGATGATCGTCAGCCTGTGGCAGGCGAAGCAGGCGCGTGATGCCGGCCTGCCCACTCCCGCCGAGCTCCTCGATGAGCGCGAGCAGGAGGAGCGGGCGGACACGGAGCCCGACGGGGACTCGAAGCCCGACGGAGATTCAGAGCCCGACGGGGACTCGCCGAAGCGCGCCGGTGAGGCGACGCAGGACCCGGCGGGGCGTCCCGGCTGATCCCCGCCGCCCGGGATCCGCCGCCCGGGACCCGGGACCCGGGTGTCACTGGCCCTGGGTCTCCTGGCTCATGCCCATCACGCCCGCCTGGTCGTGCACGCACTTGTACAGCGCCGCGCGGTCGGCCGTCGACGCCTTCGCGACGTCGTAGCGCAGCGGATACGCCCTGCTGACGGCGAGGTTGTTGCGGTCCTTCGGTTCCTGGATCGCCCGGCCCACCGAGGGACAGGCGGCGCGCACGGCCTCCTTCTGCGCCGTCGTCGCCTCCGGGGTGAAGTAGACGACGGCCTCCTGCTTGGGGGGTGGCCCGCTCACCGTCGCGTAGATTCCGAACGCGATCAGACCGACGGCCGCAAGGGTGATCGCCACCACCGCCGTGCGGCGCCGCGGGTCGACCAGATACCGCACGGCACGGGTAGCAGCGGTAGCGGTGGGCGGCGAAGTGGCCACGTCGTGAGTCCTGTCACATCGGGGAAAGAATTCTGGTCCGGATTACGGGTGGACCACCACGAAGTCCGGACCCCCAAACTAGCCGGCCGGCGCAGTCCGTAAGGTGAACGCCTTTGTGAGGCTCGGCGACGTCCGCCACGTGTGACCGCCTCCCCCGCCCGGCCCACCTGCCGGGCGGGGGGCGCGCGCCCGCCCCCGGGTACGCGCCACCGGCACACCGTCGACCGGCGGCGCCCGCCCACGATCGGGCCCAACGACGGGCCACTCGCGATAGGCCACATCCGATGACGCCGGGAAACGGCGTTCATCCCACATCCGGCGATCATCACCGTCCGATGATCGCGACCAGCGAACCATGGGAACGAGGAACAGGTCGTGCCATCCCTGATCGAGGACTACGCGCTGATCGGCGACACCCACTCTGCGGCACTCGTGGCGCGCACGGGCTCGATCGACTGGCTGTGCCTGCCCCGGTTCGACTCGCCGTCCTGCTTCGCCGCGTTGCTCGGTGACGCCGACGACGGGCACTGGCAGATCGCCCCGGTCGAGCCGGTCCTCGGTGTCAGCCGCCGCTACCGGGGCGACACTCTGGTGCTGGAGACGGACATGACCACCGCCTCCGGCACCGTGCGCATCGTCGACGCAATGTTCCCCCACGCCGGCACCCACACGGTGCTACGCCTCGTCGAGTGTCTCGAGGGCGCCGTCCACATGCGCTCCGAAACCCGGTTCCGCTTCGACTACGGCTCGATCGTGCCGTGGGTGCGCCGCGTCGACGAGCACACCATGTCCGCCGTCGCCGGTCCCGACGCCGTCACCCTGCGCACCACCGCCCCGATGGAGGGGCACGACATGGCCACCTACGCCGACTTCCACGTCGCGGCCGGCCAGTCGGTGCCCTTCTCGCTGACCTGGACGCCGTCGCACCAGACGCCACCGCCGGTCCACGACGTCCGCCGCATGATCACCCTCACCGAGGCGTGGTGGTCGGACTGGATGGCCGGCTGCACCTACGACGGTCAGTGGCAACCCGCCGTGCGCCGCTCGCTGATCACCCTCAAGGCCCTGACCTACGCCCCGACCGGCGGCATCGTCGCGGCCGTCACCACGTCGCTGCCGGAGCACATCGGCGGGGTGCGCAACTGGGACTACCGCTACTGCTGGCTGCGCGACGCGACCATCACCCTGCTCGCCCTGCTCGACGCCGGGTTCACCAGCGAGGCGACCGCCTGGCGGGAATGGCTGCTGCGGGCGGTCGCGGGCGACCCGTCCCGGGTCCAGATCATGTACGGCGTCGGGGGAGAACGCCGGCTGCCCGAGTACGAGGTGCCCTGGCTCGCCGGCTACGAGAACTCCTCCCCCGTCCGGGTCGGCAACGCCGCCGTCGACCAGTTCCAGCTCGACGTCTACGGCGAGGTCCTCGACGCCCTGCACGTCGCGCGGGTCGCGGTTGCCAACCGGCGGCCGTCCGTGCCCGGACTCGTCCTGCCCGGCGGCCAGGCGATCGCCGACCAGCACGGCGACGACTCCTGGCCGCTGCAGACCAAGCTGATGGACTTCCTGGAGACCGGCTGGCGCAAGACCGACGAGGGCATCTGGGAAGTCCGCGGACCACGCCGGCACTTCGTCCACTCGAAGGTGATGGCCTGGGTCGCGGCCGACCGGGCCGTCCGCGGCATCGTGGAGTCCGGCCTGCCCGGCCCCGTGGAGCGCTGGTCCGCGCTGCGCGACGAGATCCACACCGAGGTCTGCGCACGGGGCTTCGACTCGGACCGCAACACCTTCACCCAGTTCTACGGCTCCCGCGAGCTCGACGCGGCGCTGCTGTACATGCCACTGGTCGGCTTTCTGCCGGCAACTGATCCCCGGGTAGTCGGCACGGTCGCCTCGATCGAACGGGAACTGATGGAGGACGGTTTCGTCCTGCGCTACCCGACCGCCGAGGACGGCGCCGTCGACGGGCTGCCCGCCGGCGAGGGCGCCTTCCTCGCCTGCACCTTCTGGCTCGCCGACAACTACGCGCTGTCCGGACGGGTGCACGAGGCTCAGGAGCTGTTCGAACGCCTGCTGTCACTGCGCAACGACGTCGGACTGCTCGCCGAGGAGTACGATCCCCGGCTCGGGCGAATGACCGGCAACTTCCCGCAGGCGTTCAGCCACGTGCCGCTGGTCAACACTGCGCGCACGCTCACCGACGCGCTGCGCGGGGTGCCCCGCTCGCGCACCGACCGCGCACACCCGCCGGGCCACTTCTTCGGGTGATTGCTCGGCTGATTGCTCGGCTGAGTGGTCCGGCGGCCGCGCGACCCAGCGGGTCGTGAGGCCGCCGAGTCGCGCCGCGCCGGGTTGTGCGTGCGTGCCAGTGCCGTGCGTGCGTGCCAGTGCCGTGCGTGCGTGCCAGTGCCGTGCGTGCGGTGCCGAGTTCGCCGTACGGGCCGCCAGCCGGACTACCGGCTCGTCACACACCGTGCATGCCGATACTTGTTCCGTACTGTCGGCGTGGCGGGAAACTCCAGCCGATCGACGAGGAGCAGGGGGCGGGGCGTGGCAGGTCGAATCGCGGTGATCGGCGGCGGCATACTCGGATTGGCGGTGGCCCGGCGTCTTGGCCAGGTCGAACCGGGAGCGACGGTGACCGTGTTCGAAAAGGAGCCCGACGTCGCCCGGCATCAGACCGGACGCAACAGCGGCGTCGTCCACGCCGGCCTCTACTACGTCCCGGGCTCGCTGAAGGCCACCCTGTGCCGGCGCGGCGTCGGCCTGCTGCGCGAGTTCTGCGACACCCACGACATCCGCTATGACGAGTGCGGCAAGGTCGTCGTAGCGGTCGATGACAGCGAACTGGAGCGGCTGGCCGCGATCGAGAAGCGCGCGCTGGCCAACGGAGTCCCCCGGACGCGCATGCTCGACGCCGCCGAGTTGCGGACAATCGAACCGCACGCCCGGGGGGTTGCCGCTCTGCACTCCCCCACCACCGCGATCGTCGACTATCCCGGAGTCGCGCAGGCGCTCCGCAAGGAGATCATCGCAGCGGGTGGCACGGTGCGTACCGGTGCCGAGGTGATCGGCGTCGACGAGCGGCCGGATGGGGTGCACCTGCGCCTGACCGTCGCCGGCTCCGCCAGCGCCCGCCCCAACGGCAATCACGAGGTGGCCTCCCAGGACGGCGGGCGGGTCTCGGTCGTCTCCGAGCGCGTCGGTCCATTTGATCTGCTGATCGCCTGCGCGGGGCTGCAGTCCGACCTGGTGGCAACCTTCACCGGCGAGAACCCCTCCCCTCAGATCGTCCCCTTCCGAGGTGACTACTGGCTGTTGCGCCCGCAGCGGCGGGATCTCGTCCGCGGGCTGATCTATCCGGTGCCGGATCCGCGGTACCCCTTCCTCGGCATCCACCTCACCAAGCGGATCGACGGGGAGGTCCTCGTCGGGCCCAACGCGGTGCTCGCCACCGCCCGCGAGGGCTACACGGTCGGCACCATCCAGGGCAGTGATCTGCGGCGGACCCTCACCTGGCCGGGCTTCCACAAGATGGCCAGGACGCACTGGAAGACCGGCGCGAAGGAGATCCTGCACACCGTCAGCAAGCGGGCGTTCGTCGCGGAGGCCCGGCGCTACGTGCCCGAGCTGCGGCCCACCGACGTGGTGCGCGGTCCGGCGGGTGTGCGTGCCCAGGCCGTGGCTCGGGACGGCAGCCTCGTCGACGACTTCGTCCTGTCGCACACCGGTCGGGTCGTCCACGTGCGCAACGCGCCGTCGCCGGGTGCAACCGCATCGCTCGCGATCGCCGAGCACATCGTGAGCAAGGTCGTTCCCGAACCGGCGAGCTGACACCCGCCACGCCGGGACGACACGGCGACAGACACGTCTGGGATCCCGGGGACCCGCATCCCGGATCCGGACCGTTCGATAGATGCGATCCTGGTCCCGTGAGTGTGACGCCGAGCCGCCAGGGTCGTGAGGTTCTCGCCGACGCGGTGGATGACAACCGTGCGGGAACCGACCTGGCCCGACGTTGGCGCGCAGCACGGCCGGCCTCAACCGTGACTCACCTGGACGCGGCTGCCGCCGGCCGGCCCAGCCAGGCGACCCTCGACGCCCAGATCTCTCATCTGCGGCGCGAAGGCGAACGTGGCGCGTATGTCGCCGAGATGGAAGCCTGCGAGGTTCTGCACTCCGCGCGGACGGCGCTCGCAGACCTCCTGGGACCCGGCCTCGGCCCCGACGAGGTCACCTTCCACCATTCGGCCAGCACCGCCTTTGCCGCCTTGCTCCCCGCGTGGCCCCTGTCTGCGGGCGCCAGAGTCGGAGTTCTCCCGAGCGAGTACGGCTCCAACATGCTCGTGCTCGAGGCCCGGGCAGGGCAGGCTCCACTCGAGTTGATCGATCTGCCCGTCGACCCGCAGGGCGTGATCGACCTCGACGTCCTCGACCGGGCGGGGATTCCCAGCCGCCGGGCAGACCGTCCGCTCGCGCTCGACGAGCTGGATCTCGTCGTCTTTCCGCATGTCCCCAGCCAACACGGCCTTGTGCAGCCGGCCGTCGAGATCGGCAGGCGCTGTGTCGCCGCCGGGGTGCCGCTCGTCCTCGACGTCGCCCAGTCCCTCGGCCAGATCGATGTCTCCGGCATCCACGCCAGCGCCTACGTGGGAACGTCACGCAAGTGGCTGTGCGGACCGCGGGGCACCGGCTTCCTCGCTGTGCGGGGGGACCTGGCCGAACGCATCAACGTCGCAGTTCCGAGTCTCTACAGCATGGGTCGAGGCAAGGACGGCCAGCCAGTTCCCCTGCCCGGGCTGGCCCGGCTGAGCATCGGTGAAGCCTCGATAGCCTCCCGGGTCGGTCTCGCCCAGGCGCTCTCCGAGCTGCTCGCCAGCGATCCCCCGCGCGTGTTCGCTCGTATCGTGTACCTCGCCTCCTACGCGCGACGCGTCCTGGACGGGGCCGGCGGCTGGCGGGTGCGCGAGTGGCCGGATTCGCCGACCGGCATCGTCACGCTGGAACCGCCCCCCGGCGTGGACCCCGTGGCCGTCCGCGATCGTCTCTACCGCCACGATGCGATCCTCACCAGCGCAATACCGGTCCAGCGAAGCCGTGATCTCGGAGGGCCGGTGCTGCGGGTGAGCGCCCACGTGTACAACGATCCGGCCGAGTTCGAACGGCTCGCCGCGGCGCTGAACCTCGAGCCAGGGAACTCGCCACGCGCCTGAGACGGACCACACGTCTCAGGCCGATTCCGGCGTGCTCCGCCCGGCAGGGGGCTGCGTGACGTCGAGATATGGCTCTGGCAGCACTCGGTAGGTCCGTCCCTCCGGGCTGGTCCACAGGAAGACGCCGGGCGTCGGCTGCTCGCACTTCCAGTCGGCGGCGGGGGGTTCGGCGCGGCCGCGGACGGCAGGCTCCGCCGGCGGCCGGCCCGGGCCAGCACCTCCGCTGTGCCTGTGTCGGGTCCGGCGTCGACGCCGGCTCTCGGCGTGCTTGAGGTGGTGGTGCCGGGCGCAGGCCGGACCGAGGTTCCCCTCCTCCGTGCGGCCGTTCGCCGCATGCGGCTTCGTATGGTCGATCTCGCAGTTGATCGCGGGCTTGCCGCAGCCCGGGAAGATGCAGTGACGGTTCCTCGCACGCACGGCCCGCGCGAGACCGGGCGAGGGGAAGCGCCGATCCCCTACCTCGACGACCTGGCCGTCCTGCGGATCAGTGAGTATCCGCCGCCAGGTCGACTTTGAGTCGGCGGCGAGTTCGCGGGCGAGCTCCGCCGGAATCGGGCCGTACCCGGCCAGCTCGCCCGGCTCGTCCGAGACTCCCATCAGGGTCGAGATCGGCACCACGACCTGCACCTCGGGGCGAACGCTGTGGCGGTCCTGTCCCATCAACAGGTCATAGAGGACATCGGCCCGGCGCTCGTCCAGCGTGCGCTTGTCCTCCGGATCGCCAGCCGCGAGACGGGCGAAGACGTCGACTCGGTGGTAAACCGCCACCATCCGTTCGGCAGGGAGCAGCGCACGCAACGTTCCCATGCCGTCCTCGCCATCGGTGATCCGCACGCAGCGCCCTCGCACCGCATGGCGATGACGGCGATTCGCACCCTGCGGATCGACCTTGAGCACCCGGCGTCGTACCGCGGCACGGAAAGCTGCATGGCTGGCCCGGCCTCCCCGCTCGAGGACAGCCCGCTCGACCGCTTCGGCCTGCGTGGCGCTCAGCGCCGCGGTCTGGCGGGCGAGGCTCTCCACCCGCAGCAGGTCGATGTCGCCCTCATGCAGAGCATGCAGACTCGCCGGCAGGCGGGTGCACACCTCGACCGCCAGCATGAGCCGGCGGTTCCCGAGGGCAGGCGCGACTCCGAGCTCGGCGGCCAGCTCCTCGCCCGCGAACTCGGTGAAGCGCCGCTCGTCCGGCTCGCCTTCCAGGCGCGGACGGTGCTCGGCGAACCGGGCCCGCACGGCAAGCTGCGCCGCCTGCAGCCGCGCGATCTGCCGTTCGAGGCGAACATCGAAGCGCAGACACTCGTCCGCGCTCAGCTCGCCGACGACCCGATCGAACACGCGCATCGCGCCGTGGCCGGGCGGGGTCTGCGCCTCGGCCTCTCCCTGGCTGGCGGCCGGCCGACTGACGTCGCGCTCACCTGGCTGCTCTGCTGGCATCGTCGCACCATCGCTTCCCTCGACGACGTATGGACACCACCCCACCCGGCCTCCGGTCGGAGGGGAGAGCTCGACGGGTATTCGAACTCGCGTTCGATCGTACGCTATCGTCGTCCGCATGAGAACGACCGCTGCGCCGCTCGGCCGGCCCCGCGCCGACGACCGGTCTCGCCCAGCAACTGCGCCCCGAGCGGCTGCACTGTCGCGTGCCAGACAAGGTCAGGTAGCCCGCGTGCACGTACCGCCACCCGCCTTTTCTGAGAGGGTGCGGCCATGTTCGGAGTGGTTCGCCCTTGCCGGCACCAGTTGTCAGGCGACCTGCAGGCGGCGTGGATGTCGCATCTCTGCGGGTTGTGCCTGACGCTGCGCGACCATCATGGCCAGTGGGCCCGTTTCGCCACGAACATGGACGCGGTACTCGTGTCGGTGCTCGTCGCCGCGCAGGCCGGCGCGCCGGCAGAACGCCGCAGGGCCGGGCCGTGTCCGTTCCGCTCGATGCGCCGGATCGAGGTGGCGGCATCCACTGAGGGGGGCCCGAGGCTGGCGGCCGCAGTGTCCCTCGCCGCGAGCGCGACCGCCGTCGGTGACCACATTGCCGACGGCGACGGTCTCCTGCGCCGCCGCCCCGCGGCCGCGATCGGGCAGCGGGTGGCCGATCGGGCCGGCGCAGCTGCCGAGCGCACCGGCTCCGGGGTGGGGTTCGGTGTCGCCCTGCTGGAACGCGAGGCGGCGGCGGGGCGCGCCCGTGAGGGCGGCGGCGCCAAGGGCAGGGCGGCGTTGTTGGACGCGCTGGCACCGACCGAGAGTGCGGTTTCCGCCGTCCTGTCGCACACCGCCGTCGTGGCCGGGTGCGACGACAACCGTGCGCCCCTGGCGGCGGTGGGGCGACACTTCGGCCGCGTCGTCCATCTGCTCGACGCTGTCACCGATCAGGCCGACGACGCCCGGTCGGGATCCTGGAACCCGCTGACGGCGACGGGAACCAGCCCGACCGACGCCCACCGCCTGTGCGAGGACGGCCGGCGGCACCTGCGGCATGCCTTGGCCGAGGTTCGGTTCACCGACACGGCCGATGCCCGGCTCGCCCGTCTCCTCTTCGGCGACGGGCTCGGTCATGCCGTCGACCGGGCCTTCGCGTCCACCGGACCGTCACCGGAGCCGGGCCGCCCCGGCCAGCGGCCGGATGGGCACCCCGACGGCCGGCCACCGCACCGCCGGCGGACGGGCTCGGCCTGCCTGGTTGCCGCCGGCATGTTCCTGACCTGCCAGATGTGCGGCGATTACACGTCACCGCTGGACGGGAAGCGAAAGGAGGGTCTGTGCGGCCGGGGCTGCGACTGCTGCGACTGCTGCGGGTCCTGCGGCGAGTGCGCGGAGTGCGGCTGCTGCGGATGCGACTGTGCTTGCTGAGACAGCCCGATGTGCCGACCTCGTTGCGGAAGGCGGAACCTGGTCGTGACATCTGGTAGGGATCTGCTGAAATGGTGAACGTCGCGCGAGCGGAGTCCCCGACGCTCCTCGCGGCCGGGGACGCCCCCACGTCCCCACTGGCGGGCACCGACGCCCGTACGGCCGTGTCGAGGTCTGTCATGGCCGCAAGTCCGGGAGAACGACTGGACCACCATGAACGCAGAGGACGACACGACGGTTTCCGACATCATCACGGTTGCGGCGGTCGACGATCATCCGATCGTGCTGCGCGGCCTCGCAGACCTGCTTCACGACGTCAAGGACTTCGACCTGATCGACACGGCCTGTTCCCTCGACGCACTGCTTGCGGGGCCTGGGCGACACGCACAGGTGGTCCTGCTCGATCTCGACCTCGGTGACGGCACCGAGCCGCCGGACAACCTCCGGCGGCTGCTCTCCAAAGAGCGGGCGGTGGTGGTGTTCAGCGCCGCGGCGGCGCCGGCCACCGTCCGGGATGCGATGCGCGCCGGCGCCTCGGGCTTCGTTCCGAAGACCGATGACGTCGAGGACCTGGCAACTGCGATCCGGGCGGCTGCCGGCGGCACCGGGTGGATCTCTCCGCAGCTTGCCTTCCTGCTCCTCACCGACGACTCTCCCGACAAGCCGGACCTGTCCCCGAAGGAGATCGAGGCACTGCGCCTGTATGCGACAGGGATGCCGCTGAAGACCGTGGCACGGAAGATGAATGTCTCCCCGGAGACCGCCAAGCAGTACATCGACCGGGTCCGCCAGAAGTACCGACGGGTCGGCCGAGACGCGGCGACAAAGGTCGACCTGTTCAAGCGAGCGATCGAGGACGGTCATCTCGACCGCCGTGCCGAGGGGATGGCCTGACCGAGGCGTCAGAACCACCGAACCAACCAACCTTGGGGGTGGCGCTCGGCCGCCTCATCCGAGGCCGACCCGACTCCAACGGACTCGAAAAAGCGCAGTGGGCGCCGACACCCCCATGTCAGCGCCCACTACCCCGACACACTCCGAATCCCCGTATCCGGTGCGTGCCCTCACGCCACCCCCCGCGTGGCGTGAGGGCGCGCGATCCGGTCAAGTGCGGAACATCTGCGGCACGTCCCCCGACCGAGCCTCGCTGCTCCCCCCGTGTGCCCTTGACCTCCTTCATCGTGCCTGGTGTCGTGGTTGTCGTCATGACCCCAAATCCACCGAACCGGGTGTCCCCCCATTGGGGGTCACAGACCCCACGATCGGGCCACAGCAAACTCAGGGATCAAGACGAAGGGTCGGCCGCCGATCAACGCCGCAGCTCGCCGCCGCCAGCCGCGGGCTTATACGCGAATCGCGCAACCACGCCAGCCAGAAGAACAATAAAACCACCACAGGCAATGACCCACAATCCGGGGCCGACCGTGGTCGCCGTACGCAGCCCGCTGTCGACGAACGGACCTCCCCGGTACAGCTGGACGAGGTCAATCGCCGCGCTCAGCAGGACCATGAGCCCCGTCATGGTGGCAAGCATGCGCCCCCACTGCCTGCGTCCGGCGGCGAGGAGCAGACCCGCGACCACGGCGAGGATGCCGAGAAGCACCATCAGTCGCCCATGCTGGTCGGGGTCGGTTCCTCGCACGGTGAACTCCACGAACCCGTAGGCACGCACTGTCGCCCACCGCATCCCGGCTGCGATGATCACAACTATGCCGGCGCAAACGGCCAGCGGGCCAGGTAGCCAGGCGCAGTGGGACACGAACCACTGTGACCGCGAGCGCTCGGCCGGACCCGCCGTCCGCGCCGACGCCGACACAGACGCCGCCGCCGCCGACGCGGGGACCGGCGAGGGCGGATCCCACGGATGTGCGCGGGACGCGTCGGGCGATGACCGTGTGCCCGGCGTGCCGCCGCCAGCCGCCGCGCCGACCTGCGGCGTCGCCGGGGAGATCGGACCGGATCCCGCCCGGGACCAGGCGGGATCAGCCGTCGCCGCGGCCCGTGCTCGCCACGCCCGCAGCTCCGCCGCGACTTTCGCCGTACGGTCGTCATCCCCGGGCGGGCGTGGGCCGGCGACGGACGGTGTCGTCCCGCCGTCCCCCGCGTCGCCCCGGGTGCCGCCCCCGGCGCCCCCGAGTGCACCGTCACCGCCCGGACGGGCCCACGGACTCTGCTGTTGACCGGTCACCCACGCCACCACCGTCCGACACCCCGGGAGGGGTCTGACGACCACCCCGCACGGTCGTATCACGCGTGGAAGCCGTCCGCATGGTCGCGGGACAGAACCCACCAAACCGGGCGGGTCATCGCCGGAGGCCACCTCCGGCCGGTGCCGCCCGCCGCTGCAGCAGTCCGGCCCCGATGAGGGCGAGGATGCCGGACCCGAGCGTCAACATGATCCCGTTCTGCGGATGGATGGAGATCACGTCCGCCGAGATGGCCCGAAAGGACGCGAGTGTCGGCGGTCCGTAGGCCCGATCGAGCCCGGCGATCACCACGATCAGAATCGCGATTATGCGGGCGGCCAGGACGTCTGCGGCGCCACCGCCGATCGGCCGGCGCGCGAGCCGCGCCGCAGCCACGACCCCCAGGATGACGGCCAGGACGAGGACCAGCCGGCCGTCCCCGACGACGATGCCGCTGAAGGTGCGAGTCTCGTCCGCGCTGGACATCTCGCTCCACGGAAGAACGCTGCCGATGACACAGCCCACCGCGCCGACGATCATCGCCAGCGCGGCCGCCGGTCGCGTCCGGCCCGGCGCCGTCGCGGGCCCGGTCACGGCCTGGCCGGCCGCCCCGAGCCGTTGCGGCGGTTCGTCGGCGCCCGGCGTCGGACCTACCGAGCCGGGCCGCTGCCCCCGACCCCGAACCGCGCCACGGACAGGACCCGAGGAGGTCCGGTCCGGATCGGCGGACTCGTCAGGCCGGGGCACCTCGCGCTCCGGCGCCACGACCGGCCCGGCGGCTGCGTCGTGCTCGTGTGAGCGGGGCAGCGTGGCAGAACCGCGACCGCCCCCGAACGCCCCTGACGCGTCAAACGCCTCAAACGCCTCGGAGACCTCGGACGCCTCCGGGGCCCTGTGCTGCCCCGGATCCGCGAGACGCCAGCCGTCTTCGGTCACCGCGAACCGCTTCACGGCGTCGCCGTGATCTTCGCTTCCGCGATCTCGGCGCAGCTCGACGCGCATGGTCGGCGGGTCGAGCGCTGCCTGTGCGGTCGGCAGCCGGGCCGTGCCGGCGCCGACACGGCTCCCGGCGGCGCTTCCGTCCGCCGGTTCAGTCGCGTCGCCGATGCCACGGGCGGGTGCGTGTTGTGGTTCTGCAGTGCCCTGCCGAGTCGGTCGGACGACGTCCGGGGCGCTGGCGCTGGTGTGGGCCGAGGCGTCCCGTGCCGGCGACCGCGCCATGGGCATATCACCGCCGCGTTCGTCCGCGCGCCTCGGCAGCGGATCGGGAATCCTGTCGGCAGCCGGGCTCTGATCAGGCCCGCGGCCTCGGGACAATCCGTCCGTTCGGCCGGCCGACTGGCGATCCCCGACGTCGCGTTCGCCGGATGGCCGGCCCGCGACATCGCGTTCGCCGGACAGCCGGCCCGCTCTCGCGTCGACGGACCGGACGGGCGATCGTGGCGCCTCGCGCTCGAACCACGTGGGTCGAGCCGCGGCGTCCACCGGCGCGGCGGCGGACTGAAGCGGCGACGCCGGGGCCTCGGCGGGTGCAGCGACATCGGTTCTCGCCGGCGGCACAGGCGGTGCAGGCGGCACAGGCGGCACGGACGTGACGGGCGGCACGGACGGCACGGGCATGACGCCCTTCGACCGCCCCAGGTCTCCTCCCGCCGCGGCGGGGGGATGCGGCGGCGGCGCGGCGCGGGGTGGAGTAGCGGTGCGCGGCGGGTCGGCCCACTGGCTGGCAGCCGGTCGGATCTGCGGTGTCCACGGCTGTTGATCGACGGGGTGCGGCGACTGGCTTCGGCCCGGCGCGGGCGCCGGGCCAGGCCCGGGGGGCGGCGCATGGAGGTTCCGGTCCACGTCGCGGTCAACACGCGACGGCTTCAGGGCCCCGCCGCCCTCGCCCCGTGACCATTGAGCAGCACCGGAAGGAGACCCGTCCGACGCGCGGTGGTCGGCCGAGCCAGCCTGATCCGTGGTCGCCGGCCGTGCCCGAGATCCGTTACCCGCGCCTCCTGCCGGTTCGACCGCGCCGTTGCCCGCCGGTACGGCCGCGCCGCCTGCGTCGGGCCGGCCAGTACGGGGCACCGACCCCGGCGCCGATGGTCTGCCGGGAGCCCCGGACGACGGCGAGCCGGCCGAGCCACCGGACACACCCGACGACGACGCCCCAGCCGCCTCGGACGGGCGCGCCGGTGCGCGGGATCTGGCTCCCGCGTCCTCGCGCCCGCCGCCGAAGGCACCCCCAGCGCCCCCACCGCCAGCACCGCCACCGCCGGCACCGCCAGCACTGCCACTGCCACTGCCAGCACCAGCACCAGCACCAGCACCGCTAACGCCGGCACCAGCGACCCCGACGCCACCGGCAGCGCCCTGACGCCCACCGCCGACGCCACGCACGCCGGCCGCGCCCCCGCCTGGCGGG
>NZ_JAMQQF010000770.1 GCF_023716945.1 Frankia sp. AiPs1
GGCTCGGGCGGTTCGGGGCCGGCCGGGTTCCCGGCGGCACGGCCCCGCCGGCTGCGCCGCTCGCCCGCCCTGCGCCGGCTGGTGTCGAACGTGCGGTTGCATCCGGCGGATCTGGTCCTGCCGATGTTCGTCAAGGAGGGCGTGGACCGGCCGGTCGCCCTGACCTCGATGCCCGGCGTCGTCCAGCACACCCGATCGTCGCTGCTCAAGGCCGCCGTCGAGGCGGTCGAGGCCGGCGTCGGCGGGCTGATCCTGTTCGGCGTGCCGGCGGCGAAGGACGCCCGCGGCTCGGCCGCCGACGACCCCGCCGGGATCGTCCAGCTGGCGCTGGCGGACCTGGTCGCCGAGGTCGGCGGGGACATCGTGCTGATGACCGACCTGTGCCTGGACGAGTACACCGACCACGGCCACTGCGGCCTGCTGACCGACGCCGGTGAGGTCGACAACGACGCGACCCTGGCGCGCTACGCCTCGATCGCCGTGGCGCAGGCCCGCGCGGGCGCCGAGGTCGTCGCGCCGAGTGGAATGATGGACGGCCAGGTCGGCGCGATCCGGGCGGCGCTGGACGCCGAGGGCTTCACCGATCTGCCGATTCTCGCCTACTCGGCGAAGTACGCCTCGGCGTTCTACGGCCCGTTCCGCGAGGCGGCCGAGTGCGCTCCCCAGTTCGGCGACCGCACCGGCTACCAGCAGGATCCGTCCCGCTCGGTGGCCGAGGCGCTGCGCGAGGTGGCGCTGGATCTCGCCGAGGGTGCCGACGCCGTGATGGTCAAGCCGGCGCTGGCGTACCTGGACGTGCTGCGCGCGGTCGCGGACACCGTGGACGTGCCCGTCGCCGCCTACCAGGTGTCCGGCGAGTACGCGATGGTCGAGGCCGCCGCCGCCGCGGGGTGGATCGACCGGGACCGGGCCATCGCCGAGACGCTGACGGCGATCTCCCGCGCCGGTGCCGACATCATCCTCACCTACTGGGCCGTCGAGGTCGCCCGCGGCCTGGCCGCTCCCCGCTGACCCGCCCCCCGAAGCTTGCCCATTGGGGGGGACGAATCGGACGCCGAACCCCCCCGAAGGGCAAGAAACCGCCGGCCGTCTCCGGTGCAGGCCGACGGTCGGATGGTCGGATGGTGCCAGAGTCCGGGGGCCGTCGTGCCGATGTGAGGCTTGTCCGGCGTACGTCGATGGTGGCGCCGGACGGGCTCCTGCAGCCGGCCGGACGCAGGGGCGTGCGGCGAGTTGTAGTCCGCCAAGCCGCGTTGGCGCCGCGTTCTGTCGGGCCGCGCGCCCGCCATCCCCCGTCCGGGGTGCCCCGCTGCCCCCGATGACCGACTCTCGTCGGCTGGTCAGGGGCTTCGTTCAGCCGCACCGGGCCGGAAGACGGACTCGCCGCCCCCGCCTCCGCCTCCGCCCCCGGCGCTGACGCTCGGCTGAGGTGACGCGTGCCTGGCCCTGCAACCAGGGGCTGGCGGCCCACGTCCAGGTCCGCTTCCGTGACATCCGTCGCCGTGTCGCGGATACCCCCAGGGGGTTGTCGTGCACTATACGGGGGAGGGGTATCTTCGGGCTGCCGGGCGGATCCGCTCGGCCTGTGGACAGTGGCTGGGGAGACGAGGACCGCGATGACCGCGACCGCCTACACCGTGACCGGGATGAACTGCGAGCACTGCGTCCGCTCGGTGACCGAGGAGCTGGAGCGGCTGCCCGAGGTGTCCAGTGTCGCGGTGGATCTCGCGGACGGCCGGGTCACGGTGGTCAGCGACGGGGCGCTGGCGGACGGCGCCGTCCGCGAGGCCGTGACCGAGGCCGGGTTCGAACTGGTCGGCAGGGCCTGACCGAGCCCGCGGGCAGTG
This sequence comes from Frankia sp. AiPs1, assembly GCF_023716945.1. Lineage (GTDB taxonomy): Bacteria > Actinomycetota > Actinomycetes > Frankiales > Frankiaceae > Frankia. The sequence goes on from NZ_JAMQQF010000770.1 coordinate 1,848, forward strand.
CGTCGCCGGCCGGACCGGGAAGGGGAAGCGCGTGACCAACGTCGGGGTCGAGGCCGGTGAGCCGGCCCGGGTCGAGCTTGCGATCGGCGGCATGACCTGCTCGTCCTGCGCGGCGCGGGTGGAGCGCAAGCTCAACCGGATCGACGGCGTGAGCGCCTCGGTGAACTACGCCACGGAGAAGGCGACCATCACCCTCGCCCGGGCGGCGCCGGCCGGCGCGGCTGGCACGGGGAGTCCCGTGACGGTCGACGAGCTGATCGGGGCCGTGCAGGCCGCCGGCTACACGGCGAACCTGCCCGCCGCCGCGATGCGGCCGCCTGCCGGGCGAGGCCGCGCGACGGCGACGGCGACCGCGACTGGTT
>NZ_JAMQQF010000771.1 GCF_023716945.1 Frankia sp. AiPs1
TGCCGGCGCAGCTCGGCGCGCACGGCGGCGACCCCCGGATCGTCGCCGCAGACCACCAGCCGGCCGCCGGGGCGCACCCGCCGGGCGAACGCGGTGAAGGCGGTCCGGACCGACGCCTCGTCCGGGAAGATGTCCGGATGCTCCCACTCGACGTTGGTGATCACGGCGATGGCGGGTTCGAGGCCGGCGAACGCGCCGCCGTACTCGTCGGATTCCAGCACGAACACGTCGCCGGAGCCGGCGAGGGCGTTGCCGCCGAGCTGGGAGACCTCCGCGCCGATGACGGCGGTGGGGTCGAGCCCGGCCGCGCGCAGCACCAGGGTCAACATCGCCGAGGTGGTCGACTTGCCGTGCGAGCCCGCCACGGCGATCAGCCGGTAACCGGCGGTCAGTTCCGGTAGCCACTCGGACCGGCGGCGGACCGGCAGACCCAGCGACCGGGCGGTGGCGATCTCGGGGTGATCGTCGGCGAGGGCGCTGGAGGCGACCACGACATCCACGCCGGCGAGTTCGGCGGCGATCACCTCCGCCGCCGGCGCGGGTCCGACGCGGACGGGCACCCCGCGGGCGCGCAGGGTCGCCACGCGGGGGGAGTCCTCGGCGTCGCTGCCGCTGACCGTGCCGCCGCCGGCGAGGTGGATCTGGGCCAGCGGCGACAGGCCGGCGCCGCCGATGCCGAGGAAATGGACGTGCTGGGTGCGCTGACGGGTCACGCAGGCAGTACACCATCACGCCCCCGCGCCGCCGCGTTCCCCCTTGATCGCGTCCCCGGGACCGTCCAGGCGCCCCCGCGCATCGCCGAGGGGAGCACGGCAACTCCAGGAGGATCGCCGGCGGTGATCCGACGGAAGTTGGCTGTCAGGCCGGGGCCGAAGGGTCCCGGCGCATCGCCGAAGGCGATGTCCGGGGAGGGCTGTGACGAAGCGGACGTCCCAGGAAGGGGCGTGACGCGCCGCCAGCTTCCTTGACCACCGACGTAGCCATGCCTACTGTCCGATCCACAGTCGGAAGTTGACATAACTGTAACCGTCTAGCTGACGGTGAAGGTTGAGACTCTGACTGTTTCCCCCGCTCGCCGCGTGAATCCGCCATCCCGCGGCGCCGCAGGGGCGGGGCAACCCCCCGTCCGACCACCGACGCCGCTGGAGGACCGACACCGCATGGCTGCCCCACAGAACTATCTCGCGGTCATCAAGGTCGTCGGGATCGGTGGTGGTGGCGTCAACGCCGTCAACCGGATGATCGAAGTCGGTCTCAAGGGCGTCGAGTTCATCGCCATCAACACCGATGCCCAGGCCTTGCTCATGAGCGACGCCGACGTGAAGCTCGACGTCGGCCGCGAGCTGACCCGGGGCCTCGGCGCCGGGGCCGATCCCGAGGTGGGCCGGCAGGCCGCCGAGGACCATCGCGAGGAGATCGAGGAGGTCCTCAAGGGGGCCGACATGGTCTTCGTCACCGCCGGTGAGGGAGGTGGCACCGGCACGGGTGGCGCTCCCGTCGTGGCGAACGTGGCCCGATCTCTCGGCGCGCTCACCATCGGTGTCGTGACCCGGCCGTTCACCTTCGAGGGCAGGCGCCGCGCGACTCAGGCGGACACGGGCATCGACACTCTGCGCAATGAGGTCGACACGCTCATCGTCATCCCGAACGACCGCCTGCTGGCGATGACCGACCGCGACATCAGCGTGCTCGACGCCTTCCGCAGCGCCGACCAGGTACTGCTCTCCGGTGTCCAGGGCATCACCGACCTGATCACCACCCCCGGCCTGATCAACCTCGACTTCGCCGACGTGAAGACGGTCATGTCGCACGCCGGCAGCGCGTTGATGGGTATCGGGCGGGCCCGTGGCGACGACCGGGCCACGGTGGCCGCCGAACAGGCCATCGCCTCGCCGCTGCTGGAAGCGAGCATGGACGGCGCCCAGGGCGTCCTGCTCAACATCTCCGGCGGCTCGGACCTCGGTCTGTTCGAGATCAACGCGGCCGCGGAGCTCGTCGCGGACGCGGCCCATCCCGAGGCGAACATCATCTTCGGTGCGGTGATCGACGATGCCCTCGGCGACGAGGTGCGAGTGACGGTCATCGCCGCCGGGTTCGACACGGTGCAGGACCGGCGGATCAGGCCATCCCATGTGCAGCAGCCGCGGCGGCCCCCCGGCCAGGGTGGGGTCGCCGGCGGCGGCACCGGGAGCGTGGCCCCGGTCCCGGC
>NZ_JAMQQF010000772.1 GCF_023716945.1 Frankia sp. AiPs1
GCCGGACGCCGTCGAACCGGGCGGCGGCGTCCAGGACGGCCGCGTCGCCGCGGCTGCGCACGTCCTCGCAGACCGGCCGGACCGCCTCGACGGCGGCATCCACGTCGATCGCGGCCCGGGGCAGCAGACGCCGGACATCGGCCGCGGAGGGAACCGCACTCCGCAGATCAAGCCTTCTAAGCACGATACGAGACTAGCCGCCGAGCCGGGGGGCGGTGAAATCACAGCTCGCGGCGGGGTGTCACGCTCATCTGTGTGACCGATCCCCGCACCCTGCCACCCGCCGCCGATCCGCCGGCGGGGCCCACCAGCGCGCCCGGGGAGTCGTTGGCGACGCTGCTGCACGGCTACCGGGTGCACGCCCGGGCGCCCCGCGGCGTCGTGGCGGCGCTGACCGAACGGCCACGGACCCTGCGCGCGCTGGTCCAGGACTCGGGGCTGCCGCGCCGCTCGGTCGAGGAGATCCTCGGCGCCCTGGGCGACGATGTGCGGACCGGGACCGGCGGGACGTTCGTGTTGCGGCCCGGCGCCGTCGACCGCTACCGCACCATGATCGACTACGACGAGCTGCGCGCGGGCATCCCGCTCGACTCCCTCGCCGCGGCGATCGGTCGTCACGCAAACCTGGTCACGACGATGCACGAGCTCATCGCCTCGGCTCCGCGTCCCAGGGCCGAGCTGGACCACGTGCCGGCGACGGCGGCGACGGTCGTGCGCCGGGCCGTCTGGCTGGCGTCGCACTACGACCTGCGCGACGCCCGGCTGCTGTGCGTGGGTGACCACGACCTGACCTCGCTGGCCGTCGTCCTGCTGGCCGCCGCCGCGGCCCCGGACCCGGCCCGGCGCGAACCCGCCGTCACGGTGGTGGACATCGACGAGGATCTGTTGGAGTTCCTCGACCGGTCGGCCCGGTCGCGGGGCGTGCGGCTGCGATGCCTGTACGCGGACCTACGCTTCGGGTTGCCGCCGTCGGTGGCGGGCAGCGCCGACCTGGCCTTCACCGACCCGCCCTACACCCCGCAGGGCGTGTCACTGTTCGCCGCCCGCGGCGCCCAGGGCCTCGCCGACCGGGAGCGCGGCCGGGTCCTCGTCGCCTACGGGTACAGCGAACGGGTGCCCACCCTCGGGTGGAAGGTGCAGCGGGCCCTGCTCGACCAGGGGCTCGTCTTCGAGGCGATCTGGCCGGCCTTCCACACCTACGAGGGCGCGGAGGCGGTCGGGGCCCGCGCCGACATGTACGTCTGCCAGCCGACCCCGGCCACCTGGAAGCAGCTGGACCGGCCGGCGGCTTTTAATGAAACGGCGACCACCGAGATCTACACATTCTATGGCTCGTCGGCAGCGTCAGATGTGTATAAGAGACAGGGTCCGACCTGACAGCGGCACACCCTGCGGGGCGCCCGAGCGCCCCGGACGGGCGGATGGCCGGGGCGTCGCCATCGAGAAGCCGTCCTGCGCCACCGACGCTCCTTTCGCTCTGCCGCACGATTCGCGCCGCGTGAACCTGGCCGCCCCCGCCGACCCCCGGCGCGGATCTTCCGCGGAACCCCCACCGGTTCGCCTCGGTAATGGCGGATCGCACATCTCCGGTTCCGGAAGGTACACCGACCCATCCGTTGTGGGTAGCCTCAACCAGAGCTTGTCATACTCGAATGGCTCGTGTTACATCGATCCGACCGCAGCCGAACGCAAGTAACAGTAAGTAACCTTAACTGGCACTAGCTAACCTGTAGAGAGCCGGGAGGGCGACGGCGCGTGAGCGATGTGCCACAGGCACCGTACGGTGAGGAAGGCGACGCGCGGCCCGTTTCGCTCATAGGAGCCCGCATCCCCACGTCGGCCTCCCGATCGAACCGGCTGCCGGACCGAGACGACCAGTTCGGGCGCGACGAGTCACCGGCTGCCGAGGACGCCGAGTCACCTCCCTACGCCCGTTCCGGGCGCCGGCGGCATCGGCGGCGCAGCGAGTCGGACTCGCCGCAGTCACCCGACGAAGCGTGGCAGAGCGAGGCGTTCCACCTCGATGATGCGACACCGGCGACCGAACCGGGTGCGGACGGTGCAACCGCCGCGAAGGCCACATCCCCGACCGAACCGCCGAGCGACGGGCACGGCGACCAGACCTCGCCGAGCGCCGAGTCGGCCGAGGACCTCCGGCGTACGCGCGGCAACCGGCCGCGCCGCGCCGGCCGGCCCGCCG
>NZ_JAMQQF010000773.1 GCF_023716945.1 Frankia sp. AiPs1
GGGGAGTCGTGGGCGGCGGCGTCGTGGGGGTCGGGGATCCCGGCGGTCTCGTTCATGATCTGCAGGGAGATGCGGACTGATGTCGGTGAGCTGGCGAGGATCTCGGTGGCGAGCGCGCGGGCGCCGTTGAGGGCGGTGCCGGCGGGGACGATCTGGTTGACCAGGCCGTGGGTGTGGGCTTCGGTGGCGTCGAGCCGGCGGCCGGTGAGGATCATCTCGGTGGCGAGTTTCTGGGGTAGGGCGCGGGGGAGGCGGACGAGGCCGCCGGCGCCGGCGACGAGGCCGACGCGGACCTCGCTGAGGGCGAACTGGGCGGTGGTGTCGGCGACGACGAGGTGGCAGGCGAGCGCGATTTCGCAGCCGCCGCCGAGGGCGTAGCCGTTGACGGCGGCGATGACCGGTTTGGTCAGGTGCCGGCGGCCGGTGAGTCCGGCGAAGCCGGTCAGCGGTAGGGAGCCGCGTTGGCCGCTGGCTGTCCAGGTCAGGTCGTTGCCGGCGCTGAACGCGGTGTCCCCGGCGCCGGTGATGATCGCGACCCACAGGTCGGGGTCGGCGAAGTAGGCGTCGAAGATCTCGTCGAGCTCGGCGTTGGCGGGGGGGTGCAGGGCGTTGCGGGCGTCGGGCCGGTTGATGGTGACTTCGAGGAGGTGGCCGTCGCGGCGGATGAGAACGTGTTCGTAGCCGTCGCGGAAGCCGGGGGTGCGGGCGGGCAGCAGGGCGTCCAGCGCGGCCCGGTGCAGCGCCGCCCGGTTGCCGGTGGCGGTGGCCCGGACGAAGATCCGCTCCCCGAACGGGGAGTCGCCGGCGAGTAGGTCGAGCAGGTCGGTGTCGCCGCGCACCGTGGTGGCGAGGAAGCGTCGGTGGTCGCGGTCGAGGCGGCCGACGATGATGCCGGTGCGGCGTCCGTCTCGGCTGTGGGTGATGGTGAAGGTCTCGATCGTCGCCGGGCCGTCGGCGCGGGTCGCGACCTCGACCGGCTGCCAGGAGCCGATTTCCGCCTGGAGGGTGGCGCTGTTGTCGGGCCGCCAGGGCGTCGGGGTGGTCGTGTAGATGCCGACGGAGTATTTCGACAGCGAGCCGCCGTTGGCGCCGACGAGGCCGTGGCCGCCGGTGGCGCGCAGTCGGGTGACGGTCTCGGCGATGGCGTGCATCGAGTAGTTGTTGCCGGCGCCGCCGAAGAACGGCAGGCCGCCGGTGAGGGTGAGGCCGCGGGGGTCGTCGGGGGCGAGGCCGAGGCTGTCGCAGAGGTTGAACACGGCGATCGGGAAGCAGCTGTACAGGTCGAAGGTGCTGATCTGGTCGAGGGTGATGCCGGCGACGGTGAGGGCGTGGCGGACGGCCATCACCGCGGCGGGGCTGGCCGAGAGGTCGACGCGTTGGAGCAGGTCGCGTTCGCGCAGGTCGGCGTGACCGGCCAGGAAGATCCATTTTTCGGTGGGGACGCCGAGGCGGCGGGCGGTGTCGACGGAGGTGAGTAGGACTGCGGCACCCTGGTTGACCTGGTCGCGGGCGACGACGAACCGCGGGTAGGGGTCGGCGATCATCCGGTTGCGTTCGGTGATGGTGGTGAGCTCGGTGGCGTCGCGTTCGACGGGGGCGGCGGCGTGGGGGTTGGCGGCGGCGACCGTGGTGAACGGGGCGAACAGCGCGCCCATGGCCTGGGCGTAGTCGGCGCGGGACAGCTTCAGCCGGGCTCGGCGCGCGTTCTCGAACAGCGCGTACTGGCTGGGCGCGCCGAGCAGGCCGTGGGCGGTGTGGTAGCGCGACGACAGCCCGGCGAGTCCGTGGCCGCGGTCGTCGAGCTGGCCGCCGACGTGCTCGGTGAAGTCGGGCCGGTCGGGGGCGTCGGCGAGCGCCCGGCTGGTCGAGATTGCCTCCGAGCCGAACAGCAGCACCACGTCGGGTCCGGCGCCGGTCGCGATCGCCGCGGCGAACTCGTTGACGAGGTGCTGCGGCGACTGGCCGCCGACGACCTCGAGCACGGCCCGCGCCGGATCGGCGCCGATGCGGGCGGCGACCGAGCGCGGGTAGTTGTCCGATCGGCCCAGCGGGGCCCTCGCCCGCGGCCCGGAGATCTCGAACTGGCGGACCCCCGCCACCGTGTCGATCGCGGCCGGATCGATGCCGGCGTCGGTGACCGCCCGCCGGGCCGCCGCCGCCGCCAGTTCCACCGCGGACAGCCGCGCGTAGCCGGGC
>NZ_JAMQQF010000774.1 GCF_023716945.1 Frankia sp. AiPs1
ACGCAGCCCAGCACGAGGCCGCCGAACCCGGCTGCGCGCAGCTCGGCCACGGCGTCGCCGACCGCCGCCGGGCCGCCGCAGTGATCGACGAACACCACCTCGGCCCCGGCGTCGGCCTTGGCGAGCAGGCGGGAGGTCCGGCGGGAAACGGGCGGCGCGGCCGGCGCGTGTGCCACCGAGACCAGCGCCCCGCGGTTCCGGGCCAGGCCGACGACGTCAATGCAGTCCAGATCGAACACGCCGGCCGCGTCGGCGCGGTGACCGAGCGCGGGATGATCGCCGGTCACACAGTGCAGGCCGGTCACGCCGGCATCGACGCAGGCGGCGATCTCCCCCTCGATCGCCACCCGGTTGCGGTCGCGGCAGTTGACGCCGGCCCAGACGGACATGCCGGCATCGGTCAGCAGCCTGGCCCGGTAGGACGGTGGGAACTGGACGCGGGCGCCGCCGTGATCGCCGATGAGGCAGGCGTCGGCCACCGGTGCGAGCTGTGCGCCGCACGCGCGCAGGCTGTCCGCTGACATCGCCGCCGCCGGCAGGTCGGCCACGATCACCGGTCGCACCGCGGCGGCCGCGAGAAAAGCCGCAGCCGCCGCGGATCGGGCCGATGCCTGCGGGGCCGATGCCTGTGGGGCTGACGTCTGTGGGGCCGATACCGGCCGGGCTGACCGGCCCGCGGGGGTGGGCGGGTCGGGGTACGGCCAGGCCTCGAGAGCAGCCAGGAAGGGGCACCGGCCGAGGCCCGGAACCTCGCAGCGACCGTCGGCCTGGACTCCTCCGCAGGGGCCGTGATCCATCTTCTTGGGGCACCGGGCGACCGCGTCACGCCAGGTGGCGTCCGCAGCCGCGCCGATGTTCATCACGCCAACACTGTCCAACCCGGCGATCGACGGGCGGTTTCCGGTCGATAAAAGATGAGTTTCGGTCATGGTCACCACAGGTTCATAAGTATGCAACACTCAGTTGTTTTTGACTGCGTGTCGCCGACACCTCGTACGTCCCGTCGTCGGCGGATCACCCCGTGCCGGGTGCGGTGCGCGCCCCCGCGCCCCCGCCGGCAGTCGGGTTGCCTCCTCGACTCCGGAAGGGCTCGCAACCCTCGACTAGGATGCTAGCATCCTACTGACGGCAGTCCGAGTCGATCGACGTTCGCCTACGCGCCGATGCCATCCGCGCGGTGAAGCGGTGCGCCGGGCGCCGCCACAGACGGAAATCGCCGAGAGGAACGACACGATGATCAATGGGCTGCGAACCGCGGGGCCGGACAACACGGCGGTGCGGGTCGCGCTGTGGCGGGCCGTCCACGTCCAGGTCGACCCGCCGCCGCACGTGTTCGAGGACGAGATCGGCCTGCGACTGGCGGCGCCGGACGACGGCTGGCTGCGTCGCCCGGACATGGACCTGGCCAGCACGAGCCGAACCCGCGCGTCCATCGTGGCGCGTGCACGCTTCATCGAGGATCTGGTCGTCGAACAGGCCGGCCTCGGCGTCGACCAGTACGTCATCCTCGGCGCCGGCCTGGACACCTTCGCCCAGCGTCGGTCGCGGCCCGCCGCCGGCATGCGGGTGTTCGAGGTCGACCAGCCCGGTCCGCAGGAGTGGAAGCGGCGGCGCCTGACCGAGCTCGGTCTCGGCGCCCCGGCCTGGCTGCGGTTCGTGCCCGTGGACTTCGAGGCGGGCGGCTCCTGGCGGCAGGGGTTGGCGGACGCTGGTTTCGACGCGGGCCGCCCGGCGGTCGTCGCCTCCGCCGGCGTCTCCATGTACCTGACCAGGGACGCGACCGAGGCCACGCTGCGCCTCGTCGCGGACTTGGCCCCCGGCTCCACGCTGGCCATGACGTTCATGCTGCCGCTGGAACTCGTCGAATCGGCGGAGCGCCCCCTGCGGGAGGCGACCGAGCGCGCGGCGCGAGCCGCCGGCACGCCCTTCCTCAGCTTCTACGCCCCGCAGGAGATGCTGGCGCTGGCCCGCGACGCCGGTCTTGGCGCGGCACGGCAGGTGTCGGCCGAGAACCTTGGCCGCCGCTACTTCGCCGGCAGATCGGACGGACTTGTCCCGTCCAGCACCGAGGAGTTGCTGGTGGCGGTCAGCCAGGGGCGGGAACCGGTGGTCCCGACCGCCGGCTGACCCGGCTGACCCGGCGGCCAGGGCGGCCAGGGCGGCCGGGGGAGAGCCGCCCGGTCCGC
>NZ_JAMQQF010000775.1 GCF_023716945.1 Frankia sp. AiPs1
GCCCTGGTCTGCCTGCTGGCGCACCGCCGCGGCCGGGCCGGGCTCGGCGCGCTGCTGGCCCTGCTCGGCGCCGCCGTCACGACTCTTGCGCTGAGCCGGCTGCATGCCGCCGACCCGCTCGTGCACACGATCGGCCGGCTGCGCATCGGTACCTTCCAGACCGACGAGCCGGTCGCGGCGGGCACCGCCGGCGCGGGCCTGTGGGTCGCGACCGTGGCCGGCATCGTGATGGTGGTGGCGGCCGTGGGCTGGCTGCAGCTCACCCGCCGGGTCGCGGCTGCTGCGCACGCGTCCACCGCCATCGGATGGACCGGCACCGCCGGGGCGACCCAGACCGGCTCCACCGGGGCGACCCAGACCGGCCTCGCCGAGGTCGCCGAGCCCGCCTCGGCGGAGGTGTCCGGGGTGGGGCCGGCGATTCCCGGTGGGATCCAGGGCGGCAACGGTGCCGCGGAACGCGGAGTCGACCATGGCCTATGACTATGCGTCGTTCTCGACGCTCGCCGGACCGCTCCAGGAGCCCCCCGCCCGCGGGGAGTATCACGTCGCCTACCGCAAGATCATGGTCGGGCGCGCGCTCTATCAGGTGTTGCCGCAGCTCATCGCCACCGTTGGCCTGTCGTCTCTGTTCTTCGTGTGGCTGATTCAGCCACAGCACTACCCGCACTCGAAGTACCTGCCGACCGCCGTGTCGGTCGGCAACGCCGTGATGTTCTGGCTGATCGTGGCCACGGAGGGCATCCGACTGGTGAACTCGATCACGCTGTGCTGGTCGGCGTACATCATGCGCAATCCGGTGCCCGTGCGACCGCCGAGGGGTCTGCGGGTCGCGTTCACGACGACGATCGTGCCGGCGAAGGAGCCCCTCGATGTCGTCCGGGACACCCTCATCGCGGCCCTCAACATCCGCCATGACTCGACCATCGACGTCTGGCTGCTCGACGAGGGCGACGACCCGGCGGTGCGCGCGATGTGCGCCGAGCTCGGGGTCAACCACTTCTCCCGCAAGGGCGTGGAACGCTGGAACGCCGGCCGCGGCCGATTCCGGGCGAAGACCAAACACGGCAACCACAACTCGTGGCTCGACGCGCACGGCGACACCTATGACGTGGTGCTCTCCGTCGACCCGGACCATATCCCGCTGCCGAACTTCGCGGAACGCATGCTCGGCTATTTCCGGGATCCGAACGTCGCGTTCGTCGTCGGCCCGCAGGTCTACGGAAACTTTCGGCATTACCTGACCCGTGGTGCCGAGGCGCAGAACTACATGTTCCACTCGGTCATCCAGCGGGCCGCGAACCGATTCGCCGCCGGCATGTTCGTCGGCACGAACCATGCCTACCGGGTCGAGACCTGGCGGCAGATCGGCGGCTTCCAGGACTCGATCACCGAGGACCTCGCGACGTCCTTCGCCGTACACGGCGCCCGCAACCCGCAGACGAACCACCGCTGGACCTCGGTCTACACCCCGGACGTCATCGCCGTCGGTGAGGGCCCCGCGACCTGGACGGACTTCTTCAGCCAGCAGCTTCGCTGGGCGCGCGGCGCCAACGAGGTCCTCGTCACCGAGGCCGCCGGCCGGATGCGCAAGCTCGCCTGGGGCCCGCGGCTGCACTACGCCACGCTCATGCTGCACTACCCGACGGTCGCGCTGACCTGGATCCTCGGCATGATCCTCACCACGACGTACATGGCGCTCGGCTCCACCGGAGTGGTCGTGCACGTCTCGGCGTGGCTGGCGCTCTACATCGACGTGTTCGCCGCCCGGCTGCTGCTCTACTTCTGGCTGCGCCGGTTCAACACCAGCCCGCACGAGGAGGCGGGCAGCGCCGGAATGTCCGGCATCTTCGTGTCGGTGCTGTGCACGCCGTTCTACTCGACCGCGCTGGTCGGGGCCGTCTTCCGGCGCAAGCTCGGCTTCGTCGTGACGCCGAAGGGCGACCAGGCGAGCCCGGACCGGCTGCTGACCTTCCGCAAGCACCTGTTCTGGGCGGCCTGGTCGGCCGGATCGATCGCGGCCGCCGCCTCGCTCGGCCACCTGTACCCGGCGAACATGGTCTGGGTCTCGCTGTCGCTGGTGACCTGCCTGCTGCCGATCGGGCTGTGGCGCCTCGAACCGATCCTCGCACCGCGGCGGGCGGCGGCGCCGAACCCGCTGCCCGCCGCGCATGTGCCGGCGCCCCGC
>NZ_JAMQQF010000776.1 GCF_023716945.1 Frankia sp. AiPs1
CGCGAGGAGCGCGCCGACGCCGGCCGCCGGCACAACGCCGCCCGCGCCGAGGTCCAGGCCGCCTACGACACGCGCCTGGCCGAGCTGACCGCCGAACGCGACGCCCGCGTGCTGGGCGAGGAGCGCGTCGACGTCACCCTGCCGGCGGCGCGCCGCCGTCGCGGCGCCCGTCACCCGTTGACCTCGCTGTCCGACCAGCTCGTCGACGTGTTCGTCGCCATGGGCTACGAGGTCGCCGAGGGGCCCGAGGTCGAACACGACTGGTTCAACTTCGAGGCCCTGAACATGGCCCCCGACCATCCGGCCCGCAGCGAGCACGACACCCTCTACGTCGAGCCCGCCTCCTCCGGCCGGGTGCTGCGCACGCACACCTCGCCGGTGCAGGTCCGGGCCCTGCTCGACCGGCCGCTGCCGGTGTACGTCGTGTGCCCGGGGCGGACGTACCGCAACGACACCATCGACGCCACCCACTCGCCGGTGTTCGGTCAGCTCGAATGCCTCGCCGTCGACGAGGGCATCACCATGGCCGACCTGCGCGGCACGCTGGAGGTCTTCGCCCAGGCGCTGTTCGGCTCGGGGTTGTCGACGCGGCTGCGCCCGTCGTACTTCCCGTTCACCGAGCCGTCCGCGGAACTGGACGTGCAGTGCTTCGCCTGCCGCGGCGAGTCGGCCCGCCAGCCCTGCCGGGTCTGCTCGGACGAGGGCTGGATCGAGATCGGCGGCTGCGGCATGGTCGATCCGAACGTGCTGCGGGCGACGGGGGTCGACCCGACCCGCTACAGCGGCTTCGCCTTCGGAATGGGCCTGGAACGGGCCGCGATGATCAGGCATGGCGTCCGGGAGATCCGCGACTTCGTCGACGGTGACGTCCGGTTCAGCCTCCCGTTCGGAATCGAGGTCTGAGCAGATGCTGATCGTGCTGTCCTGGCTGCGGGAGTACGTCGAGGGGTTGCCGCCCACCCGGGCGGTCGCCGACGCGCTGATCCGCGCCGGATTCGAGGTTGAGGGGCTGCGCGGCGTCGGGGGCGATGTCTCCGGCGTCGTCGTCGGGGAGATCGTCGGCTTCGAGATCGTGGAGACGAAGAAGAAGGCCGTCCGTTGGTGCCAGGTCCGCGTGGCCCCACAGCCGGCCGACCCGGACGCGGCCAGTTCCGACGCGGCCGGCTCCGACGCGGCCAGCTCCGAGTCGTCGGGGCTCGGCGTGCGCGGGGTCATCTGCGGGGCGCACAACTTCGCCGTCGGTGATCGGGTGGCCGTCGCGCTGCCCGGCGCGGTGCTGCCCGGCGGGTTCGCCATCACGGCCCGCAAGACGTATGGCCATGTCAGCGACGGGATGATCTGCTCCGCCCGGGAGCTGGGCCTCGGCGAGGAACACGACGGCATCCTCGTCCTCCCGCCGTCGGCCCCGATCGGCGCCGACGTCACCGAGCTGCTCGATCTCGCCGACGAGATCCTCGACATCGCCGTCACCCCCGACCGCGGCTACGCGCTGTCGGTGCGGGGCATCGCCCGGGAGGCGGCGACCGCCTTCGCGCTGCCCTTCACCGACCCGGGCGCCCCGGGGTCCGGCCAGGCCGCGGCCGGGCAGGCTACAGCCGGGCAGGGGGCGGTCGAGGAGGCCGTGGTCGGGGAGGCGTATCCGGTCGTCGTCGAGGACACCGCGGGCTGCGACCGGTACGTCGCCCGGGTCGTCACCGGCGTCGACCCCGCGGCCGTCACGCCGCTGGGCTGGTCCCGGCGGCTGTCGTTGGCCGGGATGCGGCCGATCTCCGTGCCCGTCGACGTCACCAACGCCGTCCTGCTCGGGCTCGGCCAGCCGCTGCACGCCTTCGACCGGGCGAAGCTCACCGGCGCCATCATCGTGCGCCGGGCCGAGGCCGGGGAGAAGCTGCGCACCCTCGACGGGGTCGAGCGCACCCTCGACCCCGAGGACCTGGTCATCGCGGACGACACCGGCCCGATCGCGCTGGCCGGGGTGATGGGCGGCGCGAGCACGGAGATCTCCGCGCAGACGACCGACATCGTGCTGGAGCCCCCGCACTTCCACCCGATCAGCGACGCCCCCCCCGCCCGGCCCCCCCCCCCGCCCCCCCCCCCCCCCCCACCCGACCCCCCCCCCCCCCCCCCCCCCCCCCCCCCCCCCCCCCCCCCCCCCCCCCCCCCCCCCCCCCCCCCCCCCCCCCCC